>JAQVBZ010000001.1 GCA_028690055.1 Minisyncoccota bacterium
ATTCAAGGAAAGGCTCAAGACTCAACAAACATTTTATAAATAAATAGGATTCTAGATGCTGCATCTGAATAAGACGACACAATTCAGAAAAAAAATCTTCCTGGCAATAGCCGTGATCTTTTTGTCGTCTTGTATCTTTGTTCAGAACTCTTCTCTGGTCTCGGCATCGGCGGGTTGGACGGCGGGGAAATTTGACAAGTCCTATGATTTCAACGGACAATTTTATATTGACGCGGGAAGTGTTTCCAGTGGCGTCAAAACAGTGGCTTTTTGGACCAAGGCGACGGCTTACGATGGCAAGGTGGTTGATCTGAACGGCTCGGCCTATGTCTCGATTTCCTCATCTGGCGTTATTTCCACCACGGGCTTCACTTCGCCCACAATCTATATCGACGGTGTGATAGGAACGACCGTGAATGCAAATTGGCATTTTGTGACTGTCACTACCGGCACGGCAATCAACGCCAACGCTGTGAAGTTCGGTTCGGTCGATTCGGACAGCATAGTCGGATTGTTGGATGATGTTAAGATGTATAATTACGCTCTTTCTGCTCGGGAGATAAATGAGAAATACCGTCAAGACTCGCCTTCGATGGCGCAAGGCGGGGAAATTACCGGTTCGTCGGCTTATACCGCGCTTACCGTTACGCAAAACGGAACAGGACAGATTGTCTCCCTTACCAACACCGCCATCGCCACCGCGGCTGCTTTTACTTCGACCAATCTCGGTTCAGGTAACTCTTTGGTCATAAACGATGAAGCAGGGGATACTACTCCGTTTGTGATTGATGCGAGTGGAAGGGTGGGGATCGGGACGACGAGCCCAACGGAGCAATTGACCTTGACCGGCAACATAGCTCTTTCATCTTCAACATCTGCCACATCAGGGCTCATCAAAAAAGGAACAGATCTCTTGCTTCATACCTATGGAACGAACAGCACATTTCTGGGAGTGAATGCGGGAAATCTTACTCTAACCGGGGCGGGAAATGTCGGAGTCGGATATAATTCCTTGACTTTGACTACGACAGGAGAAGACAATACTGCAATCGGAATCTGGACTCTTTCTAGCAATACTACAGGAAGTTATAATACTGCCATAGGTCCGTTTTCTCTTTATGATAATACAGAAGGAGCAGATAACGTCGCCGTCGGTATGAACTCTCTTTCTGATAATATTTCCGGTGATAGCAATACCGCGGTAGGTGTTAGAGCTCTCAATGAAAACACTGCTGGAAACAATAACACCGCAACGGGTAATCGAAGTCTGATGCACGCTACAGGCAATGATAATAGCGCCTTCGGATATTACGCTCTTTTTAGCAGTATCGGAGGATCGGGAAATAGCGCTTTTGGTCGTTATTCACTTTATGATAACACTACCGGTAGTAACAATACTGCAGTAGGATATAATACCGGATTGGGTATTACAACCGGAGCAAACAACACTATCATCGGTGCGAACGTAAGCGGGCTTGCGACGGGATTGTCAAACACTATTATTCTTGCCGACGGGTCGGGTAACAAGAGACTCTATGTGAATAGTTCCGGAAATGTCGGTATCGGGACGACAACGCCTGACGGAAGGCTGAGTATTTCTGCCAGTTCTTCTACCGGAGTTGAAACCAACTTGATTTCTATTGATGATTTAGGTGGCACTGAGATAGGGGGTATCAGGACCTATAACGCGGGGTCGTATAATCAGGACATGAGATTTTATGTAGCTAATGGTTCTGTGACTCCGACAGTATATAATGCTATGACGATTGTCGGAGAGACCGGCAATGTCGGAATCGGTACCGCCGCACCCGGCGCCAAGCTCACTATCCAGCAGGATGGCACCGGCAACATCGTCGATTTCAAGGACGGAGCGAATTCGGTCTTTACTATCAGCGATGGAGGTAATATAACGATGAACGGGCTTAGCTTTACGCAGAATGCGGTCGATCCTGTTTTGAAAAGTTCTCTGATTGACGCGACCAATTTCGGTGGTGCTAAATCGGTTTATATGCAGGGCAAATACGCGTATGTCGCCGGATCCAGCACTGACTCACTGGCGATAATTGATATTTCCGTTCCGGCCACACCAGTTCTTGCCGGCAAGCTCATCGATGCTACCAATTTGAATGGCGCGAGTTCGGTTCATATCTCCGGTAAATATGCTTACGTTGCTGACTATGATGGAAATTCTCTGGCTGTGGTTGATGTTAGTAATCCGTATGCTCCGACTCTGGCGGGAATTGTCACTGATGCCACCAAGCTTAACCAAGCTACTTCAGTTTATGTCTCAGGTAAATATGCCTATGCCACCGGATACGCCAATAGCTATATATCAATCGTTGACATCGGTGACCCCACTTCGCCCGTAATCGTCGGCTCTCTCGTGGATGCGACCAATATGCACGGACCTTCCTCTGTCTATGTCCAGGGTAAATATGCTTACGTGGCGGCGGACCTTTCTACCTCTATCGCTATCGTTGACATCGGCGATCCTACTGCCCCGACTCTTGCTGGTCAACTCATAGACGCGACTAATATCAAGGCGGCCAAAGGTATTTATGTTTCCGGTAAATATGCCTATATCGCTTCCTACGATAATATCTTATCGATTATTAATATCAGTAATCCTGCTTCACCGGCTTATGTTGCTAAACTTACTGATGCTACTAATTTTGGTGGAGCCAAATCGGTTTACGTTTCCGGTGATTACGCATACGTTGGAGGTTACACCACTGATTCCGTCGCCGTTGTTAATATTAGCGACCCTACTACTCCGGTTCTTGCCGGCGAACTTCTTGACGGGACGAATATGAATGGAGCTTCTGCGGTTTATGTTCAAGGCAATTACGCATATGTTGCCTCGGAGCTTAGTAGTTCGTTAGCGGTTCTCGAAATCGCCGGCTTTGACATCCCCACTGCAAACATCGGCGACCTCTCCGTCTCCACTATTGATGTAACCGACAACGCCAGTATTGCTAACAATCTTTATGTAGGTAACGGACTTAATGTCGGACCGGGTGGAATCTTCTCGGACGGACCACTTGCCGGCTATGTAGATTCTTCCGCTACGGCGTTGACGGTTTCGCAAGATGGCACGGGAATATTGATGGACATTATGGACACAGGCGTGAGTATCTTCAAAGTGGGACAAGCCACGGTGGATATTACTCGACCTTTGGATTTGCAGGTAGAGGGAGATGTCGGTATTGAATACAATTTGCGATTTATGAATAATTCTTCTTCCTATATCACTTCTGCCGGACCGCTGACTATCTCCGCAGGAGATAATAACTCTTATGAGAATTTGACTCTTACCGCCAGCGGCACGGGCGACGTGGTAATCGATATTGCCGGTTCTACTCTCGGCTTTAAAGTGGTCGGAGCCGCCTCTCGGGTGTTCAGTATTGATCCGAGTGGTAATGTTATAATCGGCGGTACGGATGCAGGTGACGGCAATCTGACGGTTAAGGGTAATATTTCTACTCAAGGAGGCAATCTTGATCTCAATAGTCTTGCAACTCCGAGTAGTGTGGCAGTGGCTCCTGTGGGAACGGCCGGATCTACGACTTATGGCTACAGGATATCCGCTATCAATGATAATGGGCAGACGCTGGCTTCGGCGACAACCACAACCACTACCGGAAATGCTACACTTAGCTCGACCAACTATAATCGTGTTTCTTGGGGGGCAGTGGCGGGCGCAACCGGCTACAAGGTTTATGGGCGAACTTCCGGTTCGGAACTTTTGATGGCTACCGTTGACTCTCCGGTCTTGATGTATAAAGACACTAATGCGAATACGCCTTCGGGCGCGCTTCCTACGACCAATACGACAGGAGGCAACAACATCACCTATGCTGCCACGAACGGACCGAAACGCAGTATCATTCTGACTGCCGCCGGCGCGGAAATTCCGAGCTCTAACGGAGCGGCACAGACCAAGGTTACCGGCACTTACCACACCTATTATGTTTTGGATTTTGATGCAACCACCGATGAAAGCGCTTATTGGCATTGGACGATGCCGGACAGTTATGACGGCGGCGCGATTGACGTCACTTATTATTGGGAATCGGTGACAACAGGCGCGACAGACACGACAGACGTAGGTTGGTGCTTTCAGTCGTTGGGAATAACGGCAAATGGGAACATATCAGTCGACTCTAATTTTCTTTCGGTGACCTGTGAAGTGGACAGGGCGGCGACCACTACCCTTTCTTTGGCATCAGTAACGGAAACGCAGGCGACTTCCAATTTTACTGCTGGGCAATATGTCGCATTCAAAGTCTTCCGTGATGCCGATCAATCGATCGTGGGGGCGGGCAATGACGATATGGCGGGCGACGCGCGTTTGTTGAAAGTAAAAATAGAATACAGTGTAAACGCGGAGTCGGACTAGGTAATCTGTAATAGTGTTTTGTATTTTGGGATTATTCGGGTTTGGGATTTGTGACCTTGGATTTGGGTTCACGCCAGAAATGGCGTGAACCACACGGGGTGGAAGTTTCTTTCCACCAAACATGATTTAATTCCACAGCTCGTTCGCTCTTGCGTTTTTCACGCCATCTCTGGTGTGGTCCGGTGTTCAAAATTCCAAAATCCAAAAAATATACCTCAAATAAATTATAAAAAGTATGCAGATACAAGATATCCATCCTCCTCACGAAGAAGAAAAATCTTTTCAAGAAGAAACCGCGGTTGTGATGTCTTCGGAAAAAAAGTGGAGTAAGGGACTACATTTTTCTTTGCGTGCTGCTGTTCTGATGACGGTGCCCATTTTTTTGTTTTTCTGTATCTTGCCTTTTACTGCTTGGGGAGAGGAAGGATTTTTGCAAGGAGCTGTCGACAGAGTGGAAGAGACGATTACCGATGTGACAAATCTTCTCAGTGGGAAGGAAACTTCGACCGACGATAATTTTGAATCGCTCAATTTGGAAAATAATAGTCAGTCGGTAGCATCCGATATTCTCACGGCCCCGGCTGGTTTCGGGGATAAATTGAAATTTGAGAAAAAAAATCTATCTAACGGAAAAGAAAAATTCGCTATGAAATCTTTGAAGGGGGAGAATGTGGAATTTTCGGATAGTGACGAAACTTCCACCGAGCCTTATCTAAAAATCAATAAATGGGGAGATGAAGTCAGTTTGAAAATAAAGATTCCTCATGCGGCAAACGGTAATAAGAAGCTCAAAAATAACCGACTCGAAATAAAAGGCAATAAACTTCAAGTCGAGGTTTATTCCAAGGCACCGGAAGAAATCATAGAAGAAATCGCCGGTGAGATGCACGCTTTCACGATCAATGATGAAGGCGGAGTGGAATTTGATATCATACTCGACAGCGTACCGGTAGGTAACGTATTTGAATTTCCTATTGAAACTGAAGGTCTGAATTTCTATTATCAACCGCCTCTGGACCCTGAACACCCTACGTGGTCAGATGCGGATAACGATGGAGTTGCTGATCGTTTCTGTCCGGAAAGCGTGGTAGGATCTTATGCCGTTTATTACGCTGCCGAACAAGGCACCATAAAAACCGAAGAAGACGCTGAAAAATATAGGACGGGCAAGGCTTTTCATGTCTATCGTCCGAAAGTTAGCGATGCCGCGGG
Source organism: Minisyncoccota bacterium (assembly GCA_028690055.1). GTDB lineage: Bacteria > Patescibacteriota > Minisyncoccia > JAHIHE01 > JAGLIN01 > STD2-77. Next base: position 5,612 of record JAQVBZ010000001.1, read on the forward strand.
AAATGAAATTTGGGGAGAGCTTTATTTTGATGAGGTTGGCAGTATTATGAAAGTATCGGTAGATGCGGTATGGCTTTCCGCAGCTACATATCCGGTCCGCATAGATCCGAACATCGGATTTACGAATGTCGGACAATATTTTGCAACTTATTCCTCCGGCTATATACAGTCCAACCCTTCGTTTACGGGGGTGGCGGGAGTTGTCAGCAGTATAAGCGCATATGTAAGCTCCTCTAGTAGTGGCGTATCGAAATGTAACATTTATAAAGACGGAGTTTTGAATCCGCCGATTTCTATGAGTAGTTCCGGGACGGAAGAAAAAACTGCCACCTCCACCCTCCAATGGCTTCAATATAATTTTTCTTCACCGCCTACGATTTTGCCTACAGATAATTATTTTACTACGCTTTGGTTAGGAGGGTCCATACAAGTGAGTTACGACAATATGGCATCACACTGGGCGATTTGGGATAGTGCGAGTTATACTTCTACCTGGTCTAGCAGTCTTGATTATGAAGAGGTACTCCCTATCTTTTCTCTCTATGCCACCGTTGAATCCGGAAGATTTTCTCCAGGCGTTGGCGTGAGCGGTGGTGGAGCGTTGTTCTTTTAAAAGAGGAAATTTTGTCTTAGGTGTTTTATAACCTGGAGTCTGGAATCACGCCAGAAATGGCGTGAACCATGCGGGACAAACGTTTTGTTTAGCCAAACATGATTCGATGTCACATCTTTTTTTGAACTGCTTTATCTGCTATAATATGTATTATGGTGGGGTTCGGGACTTAGGATTTGGAACTTGGAATTTAGGATTTTGGACCATGCCAGAAATGGCGTGAACCACACGGAATGGACGTTTTTTTCCGCCAAACACGATTTAATTCCACAGCCCTTCCGTTCTTGCGTTTTTCACAATCCAATTCGGATATGAAATATTTTTTTCAAAGAAAATATAACGATGAAGCTTAAATTGCCGAAATTAAAATCGTTCAAGCAGAAGTTTGGAAAGCTTTCTCGCAAGCAAAAGATTGTTGCGCTTGTTTTTGGTGGCGTAGTTATTTCCAGCGCGGTTTTTGTTGTAGCGGAGCTAGGTGGATATGGAACGAACGGTCCTGCGACGGCACCCAATTCTTTGAATGAAGGGCTGATCGGATATTGGGATTTTGAAGAGGGAGTCGGACAGACGATAAATGACAAATCGGGCAAAGGGAATGACGGCTTTTTGGGAGGGAACGCCACCGAGCAAGAAATAGATCCTATCTTTGTCCCCGGACATGATTCGAGTGGACCGAATGGTACCGGGCTCGGTTTTGATGGGGCGAATGATTATGTTTATCTGGGGGACGGTGATGGGCTGAACGTCACGAATGGTTTTTCTGCCGGGGCGTGGGTTCAGCCTATTAGTGCCCGGTATGATAATGAAATTATCTCTAGAGTAAAAGGAACCCCTAATCAAGGATTCGGATTATATTATGGCTATGGCTACTATTATCTTTATCTGACCACGGAAAACACCGCTTGGACGGGTATTTACTCGACTGAAAATGCCGTTACTCTCGGCTCTTGGCAACATATTTTCGTAACTTATGACAATGTTAGTACCGCAAAAATATATATTGACGGGGTTTTGGTGGTAACCGATACGACTACATGGTCCGGAAAAATCTTGAACGGCTCAAGCGCTGATGCTTATATCGGCATGTCAGGCTGGGGTGATGGAGTGGGTGAGAAGATGATTGATGAAGTCCGCCTTTATGATCGCGCTATTACCGCCGATGAAGTGCGGCTGCTTTATAATCAAAAAAAGCCGGTTTTGGAAATGAATTTCGATGAAGGTTCGGGTACGGTGGCGCACGACGAGAGTTTTAATCATAGTGATGGAACTTTGGGAGGCGACGGACTCGGCACCGATTTGCCGACTTGGACTACGGGCGTGAATGGCAGCGCATTATCTTTTGATGGCACGGATGATTATGTTTATGCAACTGGCGCAGTAAATGTTGATGAATTTACTGTAAGCTTTTTTCTGGAGGACTTAGGGACCACCACAGAATGGGCTGGATATGTTGCTTTATCTACCGCTGGAGCTAATTATATAAGCGTTTTGATAGATGGATATAATATGGCTCATGTTATTCCCGTGGTCAGGATAGATGGAGCCTATTACGATGCTCCCAGTGTGTCGCTTGACGCCGGTCTCAATCATTATTCTGCGGTTTTTTCAAAATCAGGAAATTATAGAAAAACATATGTCAATGGAGTGTTGATGGGTACCTATGCCGATTGGCCCGGGGGTATGGTTCTCACTGATATAACTGTCGGTGCATATACAAAATCCGTTATCGATGGTTTGCGTATCTATAATTATGCTCGCACGGCGGATGAAGTTTTAGCCGATTACAATGACGGCTTGGCAGCGCATATGGGAAAAAACAATCAAGACCTTGATTATGGTTTGGTCGGGTATTGGGATATGGAAGAAGGAGGCGGACAGACAATTAAAGATAAGTCCGGCAATGGTAACGATGCCACTCTCGGCTCGTCTTCGTCCGTTGATTCTGCTGATCCCGTGTTTGGTTCCGGTCACGACTCCTCGGGTGAAAACGGTACGGGAATGGCTTTTGATGGGATGGATGATTACGCGTCAATACCGGATTCTTCGTCTCTTGGTTATGCCGATCCTGTTATATCCTGGTCTTCTTGGATAAAGCTTTCTCCGTCACCGGCATTGAGTACGGGAGCGGTTCTTAGCAGGTATTATGATGGCTTTAGTACTCAGATTTTGACCACGCGCAAGGTACGTACGGAAGTTTATATAAACAGCGGTACGGAGTTTTCTTTCCAGTCCAAAGCCGTTCTTTCTACGAATGTTTGGTATAACCTAACTACTACTTTTGATGGCGATACCTTAAGATCATATATCAACGGCGTCTTGGATAATTCTCTTTCGGGGGCGGCGGCTACTACCTTTTATCGATATGCCAATGTATGGAGAGTTGGCTCAAAGATTGGAGGGACTAATTATTTTTCTGGGTCTATCGACGAAGTCCGTATCTATAATCGCACTCTTTCCGAAGACGAAGTCCGTCAGCTTTATAATCAGAAAAAACCGGTTCTGGAAATGAATTTCGATGAAGGTTCGGGTACGGTGACACGCGATGAAAGTTTTAATAATAATGACGGTACTTTGGGTGGTGATGGAGCGGGTACGGACCTGCCAACTTGGACGACAGGGACAAACGGCGGTGCGCTTTTGTTTGACGGCACTGATGATTATGTGGATATTTCAAGCGCAATTCCGACATATTCTTTGGCTGCTTACTCCATTTCTATGTGGGCTAAAGGAACTTCAGGGCAAACAGATATGAGACTGTTTTCCCAGGGTTCTTCTACTAACTCTTTGCCGCTGTTCACTATAGGAACGGACCAATCCGGTACGACCGGCAAAATAGATGTGTTTTTCAGAGATGAAAATAATAATACCTATCTCAATCACGTTAAATCAGACGGAGTGGCATTTGACAATACCTGGCATCATGTTATGTGGACAGATATTGCCGGTAGCGCGAAAATATATATCGATGGCGTATCGAGCGGTTCGTTTACCTACACTCCTCCTGCGTCGGTTTTTGCTTATGACAGGGCTGCTTTAGGTGCAGTTTATAGAAGCGCTCTTTCTAACTTCTTTACCGGTTCTATAGACAGTGTCCGTATTTATAACTACGTCCGTACTAAGGATGAAGTCATTACTGATTATAACGACGGCCTGGCGGCGCATTTGGGAAAAAACAATCAGGACCTTAATCATGGTTTGGTCGGGTATTGGGATATGGAAGAAGGGGGCGGGCAGACAATTTATGACAAATCAGATAACGGTAATAATGGTATTCTCGGCTCGTCTTCGTCCGTTGATTCTGCCGATCCCGTGTTTGGTTCCGGTCACGATTCCTCGGGTGAAAACGGTACGGGAATGGTTTTTGATGGGATGGATGATTATGTGGTGGTGAGCGATAGTAACACTCTGGACATTACAGAGGAACTTACCCTGAGTGCGTGGGTTAAGAGAGATGAGACTGCTGTTTATGATGGAATTGTTCTGAAAAATAACAGCTATCTGCTGGCTATTAACAACGGAGACCATGTATATTTCAACTATCACAATGGTACGGGTTGGATTGGAGAATCCTATTCCGACACTTTGATAAGTAGCTCTACTTGGCACCATATCGCGGCAAGTTACAAAAAAGACAGGGGTACTGTGCAGGTGTTCGTAGATGGCGTGATGGACAAAGAGACTGCCGTAACAGCCAATTCTATCGTAACCAACTCCAATCCTTTTTCTATCGGTCATTGTCTGGGATGGGGAGATACTTGGTTTACTGATGGCTCTATCGATGAAGTCCGCATCTACAATCGCGCACTCTCCGAAGACGAAATCCGCCAGCTTTATAATCAGAAAAAGCCGGTTTTGGAAATGAAATTTGATGAAGGCTCGGGCACGGTGGCATACGATGGAAGCTTCAACAATAACGACGGAACTTTGGGGGGGGACGGGCTGGGAACGGATTTGCCGATTTGGGCACAGGGCAAGTTCGGTGGCGCACTTTCTTTCGACGGCGTGAATGATTATGCGGCGCTCGCCTCGACGAACGTCTTGGGTCGTCGGTGGACCGTTGGCGCCTGGGTTTATCCTGCTAATAATAATGCGAGAAAATTTTTCTTTTCCCAGGGTTATTCTTATTTCGATCTTAACGCCAGTGGAAAATTTTATGGCTATGTTGTGACTAATAATGCCAATGTAAATATATTAAGCAATTCTACCTATACTGCCAACCGATGGTATTATGTCAGCTATGCTTTTGACGGAGCGTTTGCTTCTCTTTATATAAACGGATTGCTGGATAAAACCGTAGTCGCTTCCGGTACGGCCAATGCCGGCACGACCAGAATCGGACAGTATGGAGCTAACGGATATTTCTGGAATGGTTTGATTGATAATCTGAATATATATAATTACGCTCGCACCGCCGATGAAATTTTGATGGATTATAACAACGGTCTGTCTGCACATCTAAGGTAAGGAATGTTTTGGACCACAATACATCACGATTGAAAGGTCGGACCACGAGGACAGAATGTTATGCCATCAACTACGCCTTGTTGCGCATCCACACACCCTCTCAGGTGTGGTCCGGGATGCAAATGCAATTCACACATCGTCTCGTCCGCTCTTGCGTTTTTTCGCACCATTTTCGGTGTAATCTGGAATAATTTTAAATTATATCTTATTGTAAAAAAGTTGAAAATATTATAGAATACAGATAGCAACCAGCTAATCATTTAAAATAATTTATCATGGAGGACAATAAACGAACGCAGCTATTTTCCGGAAGTACCGCCTCTCGCGACAGGAGGAATCTTGTTAATCTCAGGGGCGACAATAAGGTTGACATGCCGTTGGAAACGCCTCAGGCGGACACTACTCCTGTCGTCAAAAGTGAGACGATAGAAACTAAACCGCTGCGCAAATCTTCGCAGTATAATCCCTTGAATTTTTTCGACCGCTTTTTGGAATTCGGTGTCTATCTCACGGTTTTTTTGATGCCGATTTTTATATTGCCATTTTCTTTCGAAGTGCAGGAGTTCAATAAATATTCTCTGCTCATCTTGATGTCGAGCCTTATGCTTTTTGTCTGGACGCTCAATAGTATTTTTATCAAAGGGCGAGTTTCGTTTTGTAAATCGCCTCTCATACAGCCTTTCGGTATTTTTATTGTGGCGATTCTGCTCTCCGCGCTCTTCGGGGTCGATCGGCTTACCAGTTGGTTGGGGTATTACGGGACCTTTTCCGATTCATTTATTTTTTACGCCAGCCTTTTTGTCTTCTTCCTGCTTTCTTTGAGTCTGATCGCGCAGCGGGGAGCCGATTGCGTTATCGGTCGTCTTGTCAAAGCGTCAGTATATTCCTCCGTTTTGGCATCGCTGGTCTCACTTCTTTATTTTGTCGGTGTTAGGTTCTTGCCGTCCATCTCTACTGTGGCGGGATTCAATACGGTCAGCGGCTATGTCTATGCCTTTGCTATCTATCTTTTGGTGATGCTCTTCGTGACGCTCTACGATTTTGCTTCGGGGCGCGCGGCTTCATCGGTGGACAAGACTGTGAATGTTACGGCAATAATTCTGATTTTGCTCAATTTGCTTATTATCGGTTGGGCGAGTATTTTCTTGGTAATGGTTTTCTTGTTGGCGATAGCGTCCATCTTTGGTGGGTCTTCTGCAAAAGGTGGTCTTCGCCAACAAAGCAGCACAGTCGTGCTGATTCTACTTGTTTTCAGTTTGGCTGTTTCTGTGAGCAGTATCAATTTTTCACAGGTTTCAGCAGGACGCTTGTCATTGCAAGAATCAACAATTTCCTCTGCACTGAAAAAGACCCTGTCAATCGGCACCGAAGAAAATCCTTTCCTTGTCGTGGACGGGCTCTCTTCAAAAGAGGCGTTGACGGTTGTACGGGGGAGTCTCAAGGAGAAGCCTCTTCTCGGTTCCGGTGTTGGGACTTACTATTACGATTTCAGTAAATATCGGAGCGCGGACTTCAATTATGGCACGAATTGGTCGATCCGTTTCGGCAAAGCCTACAATGAGATGTTGGAAAAAGTTTCCACTCTGGGCCTGATAGGAGCCTTGTCTTATCTCTTACTTCTTCTCTCGGCGCTTTACTTGTTCATCCAGAATACTCGTCGGGATCAACGCGACATTTTCCTTTTTTGCGCTTTTTGTGTAGCGGTGATTTTCCAATTTCTATTTTTGGGGACAGCGCTCCTTAAATTTATTTTTGTCCTGCTATTGATTATCGCTTCCGGCAAGGTTTTTGCCGGCGAAGATCGGATCGTGGCGGGGGCGCTGCCCATAAACAGTCAAAAGAAGATTGTCTCTTGGAATATGGACGGAAAGGTGTCCGGTAAGATTTTCGCTCTTCTGTCGGTCGTGGTTGTTTTGGGGTGCTCGGCCGTTTTGTTTTTCAATGTCCAATCTTTCCGGGCGGAAGCGAAATACAAAGCGCTTAACGACAACACTGATGTCAACACGGTTGATGCTGCAAAACTGGAGGCGGTGACCAACCTTAATCCCTACAAAGGAGAATATTCACTCGGTCTTTCTCGTCTTTATATCGGACGACTCAACAGTTTGTTGCCTTCGCTTGGCAATGGTAGTGTTGATGTGGAAAAAGTGAAGTCAGAATCTGACCAGACCGTATATCACACTCGTCGGGCCACTGATCTTTCCGTCAACAATGTCGCTTTCTGGGAGAACTATGGATTTGTTTACAAGAGGATGAGTGATCTGGGTATGGAGGGTGCAGACGAGTGGGCGCTTAAGGGTTTTGAGGCGGCGCTGAATTTGGATCCTAATAACTCTATCTACCTAACTGAAATCGGCAAGATATATCTGATACGATACCTGACAACCGAAGGCGATGAGAAGCGGATGAATTTGGAGAAATCTCAGAATGCACTGGAAGAAGCATCTGCTCTCAAGAACGATTACCCTGACACGATGGCTGAATTGGCGCTGGTTTATTTCTACGCCGGAGACGATGAAAAATCCTTGGATACGGCACGCTATGCCGCCGGTCTCAAAAAAATAAGTGTCGCCACTGCGGTGCAGATCGGGAAAGTATATTACAATCTGGGAGAGATGTCCGATGCGGAAAGAGTTTTGATGTCCGCTCTGAACATTAGTAAAGATAATTCCGATGCGCACTATATTCTGGGAGCTATCTACAAGGAGCAGGGCAGAAAAGAGGAAGCCTTGGAGCAATTTGAGAAAGTGCTTGAATTTAACCCCGGCAGTGAAGATGTGAAAGGTAAAATCAGTGAGCTGGAAGAGGGAACCGGTAATAATGATAAATCCAGCGAATCGAAAGAGGGGGGAGAATAGGAAAGAAAATAAATAAACGGCGTGTATGACATTAGAAATAAAAATACAAATCAAGGGGGCCCAGGCAGGGCTCTCTTTGTGCGATCTTGATTCGGGGGGAGAGTTGGATAAAATGGAATGGGAGGATAAAAGGGACCTGTCCGATAAACTGTTCTTGAAGATGGACGCAATGCTGTGCAAGCAGAAGATTCCGCTTGAGCGGGTGCAAAAGATTTCTTTCAGTTGCGACTCGCCCTATTTCGCTCGTAAAGAAAAATGGCAAGAACTGCACCTGGAAAATATCGACGGTACCGGCAAGTGCGGCTTTACCGCCTGGCAGACAGGGGAGATCATTTCCAAGGTGATGAGTTTTGCGTTGGAGAAATGATACTTGAGATTGACGTTGGCGTTTAATTTTGGTCTGGTCGTTTTGGCATATGCCATCCCGGATACTTCGGGGTAACGAAATTCCGTAATGACAAACTAAATATTTTCCCAAAAAGTAAAAGTGTGCTATAATTCTTCTACAGAAAAGACTGATTCGAATACGGCTTACGCCGTCGTCAACACTTAGATTTTTAAAATTTTAATCATATTGCGTATAGATATACAAGATAACTTGGAATTCCGGCTAGACAAGGACATGGCCCATAAACGATACACTTCAAACCCCTATTGACAACCTCGATTTTTTGTTTATAATGAAGTTTAACGCTCAGTATGAGTAAACAAGTTTATGGTGGAAAAAAATAATAGGAAGTAAGGGTGGAAAACTGCTTTTACAGCTGTTGCTGTATCTGCGTGTTTTTTGTGTTCGGAAAAGGTAGTACAAATTTGATAAGAATTTGTGATAAATAAGCCAAAAACTGAGATCCAACCTTGCGCTTTTTGATATATATTCTTTTGTCGAAACGTTTTTCAAAAATATAACTTCAATACTATGCCAAAGACAACAATCCCGGTCCCAGCTACCGAAAGAAAGTTTTTCCGGAAGATGAATGAAGTGATGGATCCTCCTTATCTTATCGAAACCCAACTCGACGCATACCATTGGTTTATCCGGGACGGGCTCAAGGAGCTTCTGCAAGAGGTCTCTCCTATCGTGAGCTTCAACGGGGAGCTGGAGCTTGACTTCTTTGACTATTATTTGGATAAGCCTAAATACGACGAAGAAACTGCCAAGAAAAAGAATGTTTCTTATGAGGCGCCGCTCAGATGCAGAGTGAAATTTTACAATAAGACCACTAAAGACACTCGGGAGCAGGAAGTTTATTTTGGTGAATTCCCGATTATGACCGACCGGGGGACTTTTATCATCAACGGGGTAGAGCGCGTGGTTGTCAGCCAGCTCATCAAATCTCCGGGTGTTTTCTTTTATCTTAGTGCTGAGAAGGAAGATCATCGTTATTTTGGCGCCAAGTACATCCCGAACCGCGGGGCTTGGCTGGAAATCGAGACCGATAATAGCGGTGTTATCTATGTTCGCATCGACAAGAAAAGAAAAATCGCAGTTACATCCCTGATCAGATCTCTAGGTTATGGAACCGACGAGGAGATTTTGGAATTGTTCAAAGACGCCGACACTGGCAGCACCAAATTCATCCAAGAGACTCTAAAGAAGGACGTCGCCAAGTCGCAGGGAGAGGGTTTTATTGAAATCTACAAGCGCATCCGACCGGGAGATATGGCTACAGCTGATAATGCCAAGCAGCTCATCGAGGGGATGTTTTATAAATTCGACAGGTACGACCTCGGAAAAGTGGGAAGACACAAGATCAACCAAAGGCTCAAAATAGATGTGCCCGATACGGTTGAGAATCGTGTATTCCGTGCCGAGGATTTTATTTTGGCTGTAAAGGAGATTATCCGTCTTAATAATACACCCAAAGCCGTGGCTGACGACATCGACCACTTGGGCAACCGCCGCGTGCGTACTGTGGGTGAACTCATTCAGGAGAGATTCCGTTTGGGCTTCATGCGTTTGGAGCGCAATGTGAAGGACCGTATGAGTACCATCGATCCGTCGACCGCTACTCCGGCGCAATTCATCAACACCCGTCCGCTCATTTCCGTAATCCGCGAATTCTTTATGTCAAGCCAGCTGTGCCAATTCATGGACCAGGTAAATCCGCTGGCTGAGCTTGAACACAAACGTCGCCTCTCCGCGATGGGTCCGGGCGGACTCACCCGTGAGCGCGCCGGGTTCGAGGTGCGTGACGTGCACCACAGTCATTACGGACGCATCTGTCCGATTCAGACTCCTGAAGGTCCGAACATCGGACTCGTGGGGCATCTGGCCATTTTTGCCAGGGTCAATGATTACGGTTTCATAGAAACTCCTTATCGGAAAGTGAAGAAAAGTCAGGTTACTGACGATATTATTTATTTGGATGCGGCTCAAGAAGAGGAATCCGCTATCGCGCACGCTTCTGTGCCTTTGGACGAGAAGGGTAGGTTTATCGAGAAAGAAGTGCAGGCTCGTATCAAAGGCGAGCCGGGTATCACTGAGCCGGAGAATATCAATTATATGGATATTTCGCCGAAACAGGCTATCAGTGTGGCGACTGCTTTTATCCCGTTCCTCGAACACGACGATGCTCACCGAGCACTCATGGGATCGAACATGCAACGGCAGGCAGTTTGCTGCATCAAACCGGATTCTCCCTATGTAGGGACCGGTATGGAGAAGAGAGCGGCTGTGGACTCCGGTCATGTGATTACAGCTCGAGAAGATGGCGAGGTCGTCGAGGTGGACGGCTCGCACATTACTATTAAAGAGAAGAACGGGGAGACCCGGGATTACAATTTGTATAATTTCATCCGTTCTAACGCCGCGACTTGTATCACACAGAAAGTGCGCACAGAAAAGGGCAAAAAAGTGAAGCGCGGAGACATCTTGGCGGATGGAGCCGGCACCGATCATGGTGAACTGGCGTTGGGGCAGAATCTTTTGGTAGCTTACCTTTCTTGGGGTGGGTGTAACTTCGAGGATGCTATCATTATTTCCAGTCGTGTAGTCGAGACAGATAAATTCAGTTCTATCCATATCGAGGATTTCTCTATCGATATCCGCGATACGAAACTCGGTCCGGAGGTCGTGACTCGCGATATTCCTAATATTGGCGAAGAAAAGCTCAAAAATCTGGACGAAGACGGAATCATACGTATCGGCGCGGAAGTACGCTCGGGCGATATTTTGGTGGGAAAAATCACTCCGAAAGGGGAGAGCGATCTTACCGCCGAAGAAAGGCTCTTGCGTTCCATTTTTGGTGAGAAAGCGCGCGACGTAAAAGACACCTCGCTCTATCTCCAACACGGCGAGCAAGGGAAGGTTATCGACGTGAAGATTTTCTCTCGCGAACAGGGCGACAAGCTCTCGACCGGAGTCATCAAGACTATCCAAGTGAGCGTGGCGCAGCTGCGGAAAATCTCTGTGGGTGATAAGCTGGCTGGAAGACATGGTAACAAAGGTGTAATTTCCACTATTTTGCCGGAAGCGGATATGCCTTATTTGGAAGACGGTACTCCGGTGGACATCATCTTGAACCCTATGGGTGTGGCCTCTCGTATGAACATCGGGCAGATTTTGGAGACGCATCTCGGTTGGGCCGGACAGAAATTGGGTTACAAAGTAGCCTGTCCCGCATTGGCCGGAGTGACGGAAGAAGAAATCAAAGTGGAGCTTAAAAAAGCAGGTATTCCGGAAGATGGAAAAGTAGATGTCTTTGACGGACGTACCGGAGAGAAATTCGACAACAAGGCGACCGTGGGAATAAACTATATCTTGAAACTGAACCATTTGGTGGACGACAAGATCCATATGCGTTCGATTGGTCCGTACTCGCTTATCACCCAGCAGCCGCTCGGAGGAAAAGCGCAGTTCGGTGGGCAGAGATTCGGAGAGATGGAAGTGTGGGCGCTGGAAGGTTATGGCGCCGCGCACACCTTGCAGGAAGTTTTGACCATCAAGTCGGATGACGTCTTGGGCCGTTCCAAAGCTTACGAGTCCATCATCAAGGGCGAGGAGATCAAAAGCCCGCATGTGCCGGCATCTTTCCATGTTCTGGTAAATGAGCTCAAGGCTCTGGCTCTCAATGTCGAGCTTCTCGGCGAGAAGAAAGCGGAAGATGATGAAGAAGAAGGACTGACGCCGACCGCAATCAAGGAGACCTTGGAAGCGGCGAATATGCAGGAAGCGGTATTGGATGAAGAACTCGATGCGGTGGCAGAAGAAGATGGTCTGGAAGTAGAAATCCCTTTCTCAAATCTGGCCGAAGAGGATGAGGACGATAAACTCAGCTAGAACTTATCTCCAAGATAATTTATTATTCCTCTTTAGTTTTCTTTCCTATATTTTCGAGGTAAGCTCAATAAATAACCTAAATCTTAAATATGTCTATTAATACAAAAGTCGAGGATTTCGAAGCAGTCAGACTAAAACTCGCCAGCCCGGAAGACATTCTAGGGTGGTCACACGGCGAAGTGATGAAGCCGGAGACCATCAACTACCGCACCCAGCGGCCTGAAAAGGAAGGGCTTTTCTGCGAGAGGATTTTTGGTCCGACCAAAGACTGGGAATGCTACTGCGGTAAATACAAGCGTATCCGTTACAAAGGCGTAGTCTGTGATAAGTGTGGGGTCGAAGTCACCAAATCGATTGTGCGCCGCGAACGGATGGGGCACATCAAATTGGCTGTGCCGATTGCGCATATCTGGTTTTTACGCGGCATTCCGTCCTCAGTGGGGCTGATGCTCAGTATGTCTGTGCAGGACCTGGAAAAAGTGGTGTATTTCGCCAGCTATCTCATTACGGAAGTGAACGAGGACGAGAAGAAGGGTATTATCGAGCAGATTGATGCGGAATATAAATCTCGGCTCAAAGCTGACAAGAACAAGACTACCACTAAAGACGTAGATAATCTGAAAACGGCTCGCGATAGGGCAAAGGATGAAGTTAAAAATATCAAGAATAATACTGTGATCTCGGAAATCGAGTATCGTAATTTGTCATTGAAATATGGTTCCGTCTTCAAGGCGGAAATCGGTACCGAGGCTATCCAGCACGCGCTGGCCAATGTGGACCTCAAGAAACTCGAGGGCAGATTGGAGAAGGAAGTGAAAATAATGCCGGACACCTCAGTGCAGAAGAAAAAGACAATGAAGAGGTTGCGTTTGGTGCAGGGATTTTTGAAAGCCGACATCAAGCCGGAATGGATGTGTTTGAATGTGCTGCCGGTAATCCCGCCGGATTTGCGTCCGATGGTGCAGTTGGATGGAGGACGTTTCGCGACTTCCGATTTGAACGATTTATATCGCCGGGTCATCAACCGTAACAACCGTTTGAAGAAACTGATTGCTCTGGGCGCGCCGGAAGTTATCGCCAGAAACGAGAAGAGAATGCTCCAGGAAGCGGTGGACGCGCTCATCGACAACAGTGCCCGCAAAGGACAGATGACGATGGCAGCGACCGGAAAGAAAAGACAGTTGAAGTCTTTGGCAGATATGCTCAAGGGTAAACAAGGACGTTTCCGTCAAAACCTTTTGGGAAAACGTGTCGATTATTCGGCCCGCAGCGTTATCGTTATCGGTCCGACACTCAAACTCGACCAATGCGGACTTCCAAAGACGATGGCCTTGGAACTTTTCAAGCCGTTCGTGATGAAAGAGCTTATCGAACGCGGACACGCCTACAATATTCGCAGCGCCAACAAATTGATTGAGCAAGCGGACAACGAAGTCTGGGATATTTTGGAACTGGTGATTCAGGGTAAGGCGGTGCTTCTCAATCGTGCGCCGACCTTGCATCGTCTTTCTATCCAGGCTTTTCATCCGATATTGATCGAGGGTAAAGCTATCCAGCTCCATCCGATGGTCTGTAAGGCTTTTAACGCCGACTTTGATGGAGACCAGATGGCGGTCCATCTGCCGCTCACGACGGAAGCGCAGACGGAAGCCAACGAGATTATGCTTTCTACTCACAACCTCCTGAAGCCCGCGACCGGAGACCCTATCGTCTTCCCTTCGCAGGACATCGTACTGGGATGTTATTACATTACTCGTATCGTACCCGGTGCCAAAGGTGAGGACAAGGCTTTCAACTCTTTCGAAGAGGCAGTTTTGGCTTACCAGCTCGGCGTTGTTGATATCCATGCTGAAATCAAATTGCGCGAGAACGCTTGGTGCGAAAATAGCGATACCAATGATGGCAAGCTTTTCGATACTTCAGTGGGGCGGATTATTTTCAATCAGATTCTGCCTGTGGAATTGATGTTCGTGAATAAGGTTATGGATTCCAGCGCTCTCAAGGCTTTGATGGCCAAGGCGGTCATCACGGTAGGTCGGGAAAAAACCGTGGAGCTGGCGGATAACGTCAAAGCTCTCGGCTATAAACATTCGACCGTGTCTGGTATTAGTTGGGGTATGGACGATCTGAAGATTCCTCCAATCAAGAAAAAACTGTTTGCTGAGGCGGACAAGAAAGTGGATGAAATCAGAGACCAATATGAAGAAGGTTTACTTACCAATAAGGAAAGAAAACTCAAGACGGTAGAGCTTTGGAATGGTGTCAAAAACACTATCGCCAAGGAGATCCCAGACACTATCGGTGACACCTCTTCCGTTGCCTATATGATCAACTCCGGAGCTCGTGGTAACTGGGCGGTCGTGACACAGATGTCGGGTATGAAAGGAATGGTTGTGAATCCTTCCGGTGAGACCATCGAACTTCCTATCAAGAGTTCATATAAAGAAGGATTTAACGTTTTGGAATATTTTATTTCTACTCACGGTACCAGAAAAGGAATGGCGGACACTGCTCTGCGTACTTCGACCGCAGGGTATCTGACTCGCCGCTTGGTGGACGTAGCGCAAGACGTTATCGTGACTGAGGGGGATTGTGGCGACACGGAAGGTACGATGGTATACGCCGGGGAACACGTCGATCTCAACCGCTCACTCAAAGACCGTATTTCGGGAAGAACGGCTCTTACCGATATCAAGGATCCGGAAACAGGCAAACTTCTGGTGGAGAAGGGTATGCAAATCACTAAAGATGATGCCAAGCTGGTGGAAGCGGCAGGAATCAAAGAGGTAAACGTGCGCAGCTTGGTTAGTTGCAAGACTCGTCGCGGTTGTTGTCAGCAGTGCTACGGACACGACCTCGGCAAGAACAAGCTGGTGGAAATCGGTGAGGCGGTAGGAATCGTGACCGCACAGGCTATCGGTGAGCCGGGAACCCAGCTTACTATGAGAACCTTCCATAGTGGAGGTGTGGCCGGAAAAGATATTACACAAGGTCTCCCTCGTGTGGAAGAAATCTTCGAGGCTCGTATGCCTAAAGGAAAAGCCATCATCTCCGAGGTGGATGGAAAAGTGGTCGATATTGAGAAGCTTGGAGATAAGAAAACTATCAAGATTGAGTATCAAGTGAAGGAGGCCGGTAAGGAGGAAGAAGGTGAGCCTATCAAGAGCTACACTATGGATAGCGATATCGCACTCTTGGTTGATAAAGGCGATCTCGTCGTTGCCGGACAGCAGCTGGTGGAAGGACATGTTGATGTTCATGAACTTTTCAATCTCAAGGGTATCGAGGAAGTCAAACGCTACATCATCAAAGAAGTCCAACAGGTATATACTTCTCAGGGTGAATCTATCGACGACAAGCACATTGAGATCATCATCAAGCAGATGCTGTCTCGTATGCGCGTAACCGATCCGGGGGATACGACGCTCCTTATCGGCGATGTCATTGAAAAGGCACAGCTGGCCGATGCCAATGAAGAAGTCAATAACTGGAACGATGAGCATACTGGTGTGACTGACAAGAAGAAAAATCTTGCTACCGCCGATCAGTTGCTCTTGGGAATTACCAAGGCATCTCTCGCGACCGAGAGCTTCCTCTCAGCCGCATCTTTTCAGGAAACGGCACGTGTTCTTATCGGTGCCGCAACCTCGGGCAAGGTGGATAAACTCCGCGGGCTCAAAGAGAATGTCATTATCGGACGCCTCATTCCGGCCGGTACCGGTTATAAGCGAGGTTTCGGTGGTACTAACATCGAGCTTGAAGAAGAAAAATAGGATTAAGGACATTTTACGAACAGCGACTTTTAAAAGGGTCGTTGTTTTTGTTGTACCTTGTTTTTTGCGGGAGTATATTTAAACTTTTCGCGGGAGCAGGTTTAAACCTGTTCCTTTCGGTTTGGATTTTACAACAAAACATCATAAGGTAAGCAAGGCTATCTTGAACAGTATCAATAAAAACTGGTGATGAAAATATATTAGTTTATTGAGTTTTCAAACCCGAATGACCGAGCATAAAACCGTCCTCGTATCGTGGAGACCGCCTCCCCGCTAAGCGTCGAAAAATTCGTAGATTGTGAGCTGCGGATAGCATCTTTTTTACCCCGTTTTATTCCCTTCTGTCGCATTATTTGTGGACTGGCAGTTTTTGTGCGTTCTCTTTGCCTCAAACGCTATTTTGGGCTATACTGTAAGGGTAATAACTTAAGCAGATTTTGGATATGAGTAGAAAAAAGGGTAAGAAAAAAGGCGGAGATTTCAAACTTGATTTGCCGCAGATCGGTTTGGGTGACGGGGTCAATAAAGATATTTTCGGCATTTTGCTGTTTGCTTTCGGGGCGATTACCGCGCTCAGTTTTCTTTCTCTCTCCGGAGCGCTCGGGGCTGATCTCAACAGGTTTACCCGTATTCTTTTTGGCTATGGTTTTGTCGTAGTTCCTTTCGTTCTTTTTATCTGGGGATGGCGAATCATAAAGTCGGAAAGTCTCTTCAAAAGCCAATCATATTTTATCGGAATCTTTTTGCTGGTGATTTCTATATTAACCTTCCTGCATCTTCCCTACGCGCCGGATACGATGTTCGCTGCAGCGCAAGAGGGGAAGGGTGGAGGTCTTTTTGGTGCAGCTGTCGCCTGGGCTTTTGTAGGACTTGTCGGCAAATGGGGGGCGGCGGTTTTGGCCTTCGCACTTTTGATATCGTCAATCGTTTTTACTGTTCAAATTTCGCTTTTGCAGATATGGAATTCTTTGAAGTCGCTGGTAATCGCACCGTCCGAACCACAAGATATAAAAAATAATCCCGCTAAAGTTGTAGTAGCTGGAACCAAGGAAGAACGACCGGGATTTCTTGGTGCTCTAAAAGAAAAGATTGCGGGCAAGAAAAAATCGGAAGCTAGGGCGGATATTGAGAAAGAAAATGAAGCTACGACAGAGGAAGTGATGCCGGTATTCTCTGTTAAAACGATGGAGGAAGAAAAACCGATAGCGACATCACGAGGAGGCGAAGAAGTAGAAAAGAAAGACAAAGACAGAGAGAAAGATATCGTCAAGGAAGAAGTGACAGTAAATCGTTTCATAGATAAGAAGAGTAATTGGAAATTGCCGACAGTAGCCCTTCTAAACGGTTCGGACAGCGAACCTACCAGCGGCGACATTCAGGCCAATTCCAATATCATAAAGCGGACGCTTTCCAATTTCGGTATCGAGGTGGAGATGGGTGAGGTCAACGTCGGACCGACGGTGACGCAGTACACATTAAAACCTTCAGTGGGCGTGAAGCTCAGTAAGATTACCGCGCTACAAAATGACTTGGCACTCGCGCTGGCCGCTCGGACTATCCGTATCGAGGCGCCGATCCCCGGCAAGAGCTGGGTCGGCATCGAGCTGCCTAACCAAACAGTGGCTATGGTCACTCTTAAGAATGTTTTGGACTCTCCTGAATTCCATAATCGCAAGACCAATCTCAGTATGATTCTGGGGCGCGATGTGGCGGGAAATTCGGTGATTGCTAACGTTGCCAAGATGCCGCACCTGATGATTGCCGGCTCGACGGGCAGTGGCAAGACGGTCTGTGTCAATACGCTAATTACAGGGCTGCTCTTCCAGAATTCTCCTGAAAATTTGAAATTCATTATGATCGATCCGAAGCGCGTGGAACTTACTCCTTACAATGATATCCCTCACCTCTTGGCGCCGGTTATCGTTGATCCGGACAAGGCGATCAATTCGCTAAAATGGGCGGTGAAAGAAATGGAAAATCGCTATGACTTGCTCAGTAAATTCGGCTGTCGCAATATCGAGTCCTATAACGAGGCGGTGAAAACGAGGTTCACAGACCAGGACCCTCTGCCTTACATCATTATCGTCATCGATGAAATGGCGGACCTTATGGCCACGCACGGGCGGGAAATGGAAGCAGTGGTTGTGCGTCTGGCACAGATGGCGCGCGCTATCGGTATCCATTTGGTTCTTTCGACACAGCGTCCGTCGGTGGAAGTTATTACCGGACTCATCAAGGCGAATATCACGACCCGCATCGCTTTCTGTGTGGCGAGCCAAATCGATTCGCGCACTATTTTGGACGCGTCGGGTGCGGAAAAACTTTTAGGAAATGGGGATATGCTTTATCTTTCCAGCGATGCCAGCAAGCCTAGGCGTATACAGGGTGTTTTTATTTCAGAAGAGGAGGTGGGTAAAGTGGTAGATTTCATCAAGTCACAGAAGCAAGAAGGCACCGAATATGATAGTGAAATCGTGGAGAGCAAGAGATTCGGATCCGATCCTATGGCGGAAAATAACGATGTCGATGACGAACTTTATAACGAGGCACTGGAAGTGGTGCGTGATGCCGGCAAAGCTTCGGCTTCTCTACTGCAGCGCCGGCTTAAAGTGGGCTACTCGCGAGCAGCACGGCTCCTGGATGTCATGGAAGACAAAGGGGTTGTCGGTCCGGCACAGGGAGCTAAACCGCGGGAATTGTATGCGGATGGCGCTGCTTCTGCCGAGGAGGATTTTGAAGATGAAATCAGTTTAGATTAGTTAAGTGTATATTATGTTTAAGAATAAATTTAAAACCAAGCCGATCATCGAGACGATTACCGTGGGTAGCTGTCTTAAGACCAAGCGGGAGGAACTGGGACTCTCTCTGCCGGACCTAAGCAGGGAACTCGGCATAAAGTACGAGTACCTGAAAAGTCTGGAGGAGGGCGATTATACCCAGCTGCCGCCACAGGTTTATGTCCGCGGTTTCATCAAGAGCTATGCAAAACATCTCGACATTGATGCGTCGCAGCTCGTCAAAATTTACAACCGCGAGACGTCCTATCTTTTTGAGGAAGAGCGGGAGAGCAGACAGCGAAGCGCAAAGGCGAAAAAATCCGATTGGAAAGATTACCTGACTGTCACGCCGCGGATACTGACTGGTATTTTTAGCCTCTGCATCGTGACGGTTCTTGGATATTATTTTATGCATCAGATAAATTCTTTCAACTCCAAACCATATCTTTTTGTTGACAATCCTGTGGCGGATGGCGTGGTAAAAGAAAAAGACTTATGGGTTAGCGGCAAGACGGAAAATGACGCCATCTTGAAAATCAACGGACAGGAAATCAGTGTGAATGCGGAGGGTGTTTTTAGCCAGAAGATAGTACTTGCTGAAGGGAGAAATCTACTGGTGGTGGAAGCCAAAAATAGATTCAGCAAAACTGATAAAAAGGAAATCAATATAGTCTATGAAAAATCTGAAGAGGACAAACTGGTAGTTAAAGAGTCGGAAGCGGAAACTGTGGCGGAACCGATCAAGGAAATAAGCATTGTCGAGGAAAAGTCCGGTACTGTAGCTGGAGCAAAGACTCCGGTAGAGCCGGTCAAGAAAGAAATTGTCGTCAAGAAGGAACCCGATTCTGTCTTAGGGGCGAAAGCTTCCGCGGCGAGCATCGAAGAAGAAGTCGCAGTCAGTGGCAGCGAGGATGCGACAGTTCCGGTCGCAGATACGGAATCGGAAGGATTATGATCCACTCACGATTTTGTATTTGAGACTATACCGGAAATGGTATAAATGTCGGTCAAAAATGTTTTATCTCGCGCGCACACTTTTTCGAGCGTGGTCCTGAATACGGATTAAAAATACGAATACAAAAGCATTTAAATATATAAAACTAAATTAAAACTATGGTTAAAAAAGAAACCGATAAGAAAGATGAAGAGCCGGTAGTCGCGGATAAAAAAGCCGCAGCGCCGATCGTCTCGGACAAGAAAGAGAAGGCTATCAAAGACGCTCTGGATGAAATTCAAAGCCGTTTTGGTGAAGGGGCTATTATGAAGTTGGGCGATGCCAAGTCAATGGATGTGGATTTTATTTCTACAGGATCTATTTCGTTGGATATCGCACTGGGGGGCGGAATTCCAAAAGGAAGGATTGTTGAAATCTATGGATTGGAATCGAGCGGTAAGACTACTCTTACTTTGCATGTAATTTCTGAAGCACAAAAAAGGGGAGAGTCTGCAGCTTTTGTGGACGCTGAGCACGCGTTGGATCCGGAGTATGCCAAGAAAATCGGAGTCAATACTAAAGAGCTTATCGTATCCCAGCCGGACAGCGGAGAACAGGCTTTGGAAATAGTGGAGGCTCTTGTCAGGTCTGGCGCAGTCGATGTCATTGTGATCGACTCGGTGGCTGCATTGACACCGCGAGCGGAAATCGAAGGCGAGATGGGGGATTCCCATATGGGGCTTCAAGCGCGGCTGATGAGCCAGGCGCTTCGCAAATTGACCGCTATCGTTAGCAAGTCCAACTGTACCGTCATTTTCATCAATCAGATCCGTATGAAAATCGGCGTGGTGTTCGGCAATCCGGAAACGACTACGGGTGGTAACGCTCTGAAATTTTATTCTTCGGTGCGTATCGAGGTGCGCAAGGCCGCGCAGATCAAGCAGGGGGAAAATATCATCGGAAATCGCGTTAAAGCTAAAGTGGTAAAAAACAAAGTTGCTGCGCCTTTCAAAGTTGCGGAATTCGATATCATGTATAATGAAGGTATCTCCTATCTGGGGGATTTACTAAACGTTGCCGTCGAGCATGGGGTCGCAAAAAAAGGCGGGGCCTGGTATAACTACAAAGAGATAAAACTGGGACAAGGGTTCGAGGCCAGCAAGAAATTCTTGAAAGACAATCCTAAGATTATCGAGGAGATGGCGAAGGAAGTGAAGGAGGCGATTAAGAAGGAAGAGTTGGCTGTTGCATAGTTAAGCATACTGTGATGGAGAAGGAAAAAATTTTTTCCAGTTTGGCGAATCCGGTTTACGAATATTTTACCGACTAAAATCGGAAAGCCTATCTGGTCTGTCAGATAGGCTTATTTAACAACGAATAGAATATCATGAAGAATCTAGCGGGGTTATCCTTAATTCTCTTATTGGTGTTAGTATGTTTGGCGCCGTCTTCTGTCTGTCGTGTGGCAAACGCCGGTACACTTATTACGGAGGAAAGATTTGAAAACAGTATCAGCTCTTACTGGTACAGGGCAATGAATAATTATTCCTATTCCGGTACTTACATTACCTCTCCTTTTGTTTCGCCTACTCATGCTTTTCGTATCGAACTGCATAGCAGCGATTCAGAGGTGGAAGGAGGCATGCGTGCGGAGTTGGAAAGCGAACCGGAAACGCGGCTGCAGGAGCGCACTTACAATTTTAATATTATGCTTCCCGGCGGAGGGGCGGATGATTATGCGTTGGATAATTACGATTGCGATGAAATTATTGCTCAATGGCATAACAATCCCGATTCCGGGGAAGATTGGACCATGCCACCACTGGCCCTTACTACAACTACAAACGAGAAGGGGGAGGGGCGCTATGTACTTCTGAATCTATGGGATGATGCTGCTAAGTCCACGACGGAAGAAATGAAATCGGAAGGCAAAATCAGTTATTACGATCTTGGTTCGTATACGGAGGATAAGGGTAAATGGGTTAAATGGACTTTTCATGTCAAATGGGGGTGGCTTTCTTCTCATAACACTATTTTGGAAGTATACAAGAACGGAAGTTTGATCTTTAGTCATAACGGATATCCCAACACCACTAACGATCAAAAGGGTGTGAATCAACAGTTTGGAGTTTATAAATGGGAATGGGATGGCAGCGGACCCGATTCCAAACTATCGAAGCGCGTAATCTATTTTGATGATGTTAGCGTATATCAGGGATGGGAGGCTCCCGGTTCCACTTCTAACCCTCCCGCTACCACTTACACCGTCACAGTAAATAACGGCCTAGGCGGAGGAACCTATTCGGCGGGAGAAGAGGTGACTATTGTAGCTAATCTGCCTGTTTCCGGCAAAGCTTTTGACAGGTGGACAGGAAGTACTCAATATCTTGATAGCATCACTTCATATACCAATACTTTCACCATGCCCGCATCAAACATATTCTTTACTGCAACCTATCAAAACATAGCCCCCGCCACCTACGACCTCACTGTCACCAAAGGCTCCGGTGACGGAGCATACACTACAGGCACGCAAGTGACTATCACCGCCAACACTCCCGCTCCCGGCAAGGTATTCGACAAATGGACAGGCGGTACTTCTAGTATAGCCAGCACGACATCATCGACCACTACAGTCACGATGCCATCTGCGGATATCACTTTAATTGCCAATTACAAAGATGCCCCCAAGTATACTCTGACAGTAGCAAACGGTACCGGCGACGGCTCATACGCCCAAGGCGCGGAAACAGTGATCACCGCCGACACTCCCGCCACCGGCAAAGTCTTCGACAAATGGACAGGCAGTACCACCTACATCTCTAGCACGATATCACCAACCACTATCGTAACGATGCCAGCTTCATCCATTACCCTCACTGCCACTTACAGAGATTCCGATCTTCTTGATCCTTCTACCAGCTTCCTGATGATAGGCTACGGCTCCGGTGACGGTGCTTACCCTGTGGGTACACAAGTTACCATCACCGCCAATGAACCTGCCAAGGGATTGGTCTTTGACAAATGGACAAGAGACACTGAATACGTTTCAGACATATACAGCACGACACCTACAGTTACCATCCCCGATCACGGCATCATCCTTGTTGCTTCATACGAGAGATCCGATGATGAGACTTTCAGACTGGTAGTATCCGGTGGTACCGGAGGAGATGATTATCTCCCCGGCACAGAAGTCACCATCACCGCCGACACTCCCGATACCAACAAAGTCTTCGATCAATGGGTGGGAGACATCAGCCATATCGATGATACCGGCAAAGCCATAGCTATCGTAACTATGCCTGAAGAAGACATTACTCTGGTTGCTACATACAAAACCATAAACCAAGGAGAATACCTGCTTACCGTAAGGAACGGCACCGGTAACGGTTCTTATCTTCCCGGCTCTGAAATCATTATCAAAGCCGACACTCCTCCTACCGGTAAGATCTTCAGCAGATGGACAGGCAACACCTCTTACATCAACGACATCGATTCAGCCACTGCCACCGTTACGATGCCGTCGCTATCTATCACCTTGACTGCCACCTACAAAGACAAAAACAATAATGGCAATTACCCCGACGGTACTCTCATCAAGCTCCCGGATTCTCCCAAGATATATGTCATCACCAATGGAGAAAAGAAATGGATATCTACCCCTGAACAATTCGAACAACTGGGATATCAATGGACAGAGGTACAGACTGTCACCGAAGAGATATTGAGTACTCTTGAAGACATCGAAGATAATCTGATCCGTCTCATAGGAGACTTCAAAATCTATCTGGTTACCAACGGTACCAAACGTCACATCCCCAACCCCGATGTCTTCCTTAACTACGGTTTCAATTGGAACGATGTCAAAGAAGTGGATGAATCGATTTTCAACAAATACAAAGATGTCTATCTCATCAGAGAGTCAGGCAAAGAATCCGTATACTACCTGACCCCCGCGGGCATCCGCAAGCACATCCCCACCACAGACATCTTCAACTCTTACGATGACAAATGGGAAGATGTCCAAATCATTTCTCAAAACGAGATGAATACTTATACTCTTTCCAATCTTGTCAGGTTGGAAGGAACAAATGACGTTTATCTTATCGAGGGCAATATCAAAAGACGTATCCCCGATCCAACAATCTTCAATAAATACAAGTTTAATTGGGAATACGTTCTTTCTGTAAATCAAACAGAATTCAACTGGTACCAGAATGGGGGAGAGTTGAGGTGATTAACATAAAACATCTACAAAAAAACAGACCTTTTCGGATCTGTTTTTTTGTTTGCTTTATTTGGAGATGTAGGGCAATAGCGCCATAAATCTCGCACGTTTGATTGCTGTCGCGACCTGTCTCTGGTGCTTGGTGCAAGCCCCTGTCCTTTTCGGGGACATGATTTTGGCGCGTTGGTTGATGAATCTTTGGAGTGTCTGCGGATCCTTGAAGTCCGCATTTCTCTCGCGCTCCATACAGAAAAGACACTGCTTCTTCACCGTAGGGGCGTTGTTTCTCTTAGTATTGTTTATCATGATACGCAATTATTTTTTTAAAAAGGTATGTCCTCAATTCTGATCTCTTCTTCGAAATTCTCGCTTTCTTTTGCCGGCGCCGGCGCGGAGTGGCTTTCGTGAGGTGCTGCGCTTGTACTTGCAGGCTTCTCGTAACTGCCGCTGTTTCCGGTACCTTTGCTCTTGGCGCCCATCTGCATATTTTCCGCGATGATTTCCGTGCGTGACCTTTTTTGTCCGTCTTGGCCTTCCCAAGTTCTGGTTTCCATCCTTCCTTCGAAGAGGACTTCCTGACCTTTGGTCAGGTATTGTCCACAGATTTCTGCTAGCTTTCCCCAGGCCACGATATTGTGGAACTCGGTTTTTTCCTGTCTTTCGCCGGAATTGTTGTTCCAGACACGGTTAGTGGCGATACTGAGCGTGGCAACCGATTGTCCGCTGGGAGTGGTGCGGATTTCAGGATCCTTGGTAACTCTCCCGATGACGATAGCTTTGTTGAAATTCATAACCTTAAAGTTATTTTGTAAAAATTTAGCGGATAAATTTATACAATAGTATCCTCCAGAATCGCATCAAGCTTATCTTCGAGCTCTTCCAATTTGATTTTGCTTTTCTTGCCTTTGCTTTCTTCTTTCTTCTCTTTACTCGGCGCCTTTTCAATCTTGCTTTCTTCTTTCTTCTCTTCTATCTTTGCCTCTTCAGACTTCAGCACCGATTCTTCCTCTTTCACTTCTTCTTTCTCCTTTTCCTCTTTCACTTCTTCAATTTCGAGTGTTGCTTCTTTCACTGCCACCTCTTCTTTTTTCTCTTCTTCTACCGTTTCCACAGCTGGCTCTACTGCTTTCACTTCTTCTTTCTTTTCGGCACCTGTTTCTTTCCTTGCAGTTTTACGGTCTTCTTTCCCTTTGCTGTTTTCAGCTTCTTCTCTTTCCTGCTCGGCTTTTTTGCGAGCAAAGAGTGTTTGCAGTCTCTCCCATTCTTCCTTAGTCATCGGGTCGGCTTCGAGGATGATGTGTCTGAGTACGACTTTGCTGAGTCGCAAGTATTCGTCGATTTCTTCGATTTTCTTGCCCTCTGCTTCGAAATTGACGAGACAGTAGTAACCGAATCTTTCGTGCTTGATCAAGTAAGCCAATTTTCTTTTCACGACCGGCAGAGCCTTGATTTCATCGGGTTCGTCTTCTTTGCTCATTCCGGCCTTGGTGAGGAACGGGTGTTCAAGCAAAGTCTCAAGCATCTTACCACCGAATTTTTCAATGTGCTTCTGCACATCTTGGAAATTCTTTACGATCTCTTCGCTGGTTTCTGACGCCGGAAGGATGTAAAGGAGTTCGTAATTTTTCATTCTTTTTTCTTAATATAATAAATTATGATTTTGGCACAAAAAATACAGATATATATGGACCTAGGACGTAGCGGTACTACGCCATATATCTTTACCTTTCGATGCTTTATCCTAACATGGTTTTTCAGGTTTGGCAAGCGGTTATGTGGACTGACATGTGGACTGATAAATCTGTATAGTCTTTATTATCTTTAATCCCGAATAGGTCGGTTTTAAAGATTCCCTTCTCGAGAGGGGAAGAACCGTCATGGCTTTAGCCATAACGTTGTGAGGGGTGTGTTGAATGTGCGAATGACTGAAGGTTTACATCTTATAAAAACAATGCCTGATATCGTAATTGTGAGTAGCAGACCGTCTCCACGCACCCCGCGTGACAACAATACTACGCTTATGTTGGCGCTACCTCTCCCGAGAGGGGAATTAAAAAGATACCCTGTTATATCGTTTAGCTGAAAAAGAAAAGAATTCAGGACAGTTCGGTTAGGTATGATTATTAAAAAAACACGTCTGTGAAGATATGTCTCGGAACAAAGAAGCCTATAAAGAGAAGAAAACAATACTTAAGTATTGTTTGTTGTGAGTTGAATTTTTTTTGGGAGAGTTTTTGTTTTTTGAAGGGTGATTTTTTGAGGTGAGATGGGATAACACTATTTTGTTTTTTATTGAGGAGGAGATAGAGGGATGTCTCTGCACTTAAAGAAATCCTTTAAGTTCAAGGATATCCTCCTTCCTCTTCCTTATCTATATTTTACACCTCTAATAAAATACGTCAATAGCGCATTTTTCCTTTTATTCAAGCCAAAATATACGCTAGCGAAACGGGAGTAATGGATTCTAAGAGTAAAATATATTGCGGAGTAGCGGGATTCATCCCGCGCGGTTGTCACAAGCCGAAAAATGCGTCGTATATCTTTCACTATTCTCTCGTGGGATAACAGCGCAGACTAAAGTCTGCTACTCCATTTTTTTCTATCCGTTTCTACTCCTTCAATCTATATCTTAAATTCAATCACATCTCCATCCTGTACAATATATGTCTTACCCTCGGTTCGCAGCAGTCCTTTTTCCGCCGCATTTCCTAGTGAACCCGCCTCGATCAGTTTCTGCCAATTGATGACGCTGGCGCGGATGAATCTTTCTTCAAAGTCGCTATGGATGGCACTGCCGGCTTGGGGCGCGGTCGAGTCTTTTTTGATAGTCCAGGCTCGGGTCTCGTCTGTACCGGTGGTAAGGAAGGTAATGAGACCGAGCAGGTCGTAGCAACGTGTGGTTAAATCTTCCAGTGAAGAAACCTTCGGATCCAGCTCCGCTTCTGCTCGAAAAACTTCCGCTTCTTCGGCTTCGAGTTCTCTCAGCTCCAGTTCGAATTGGATAGGGAGGAAAATCTTATTTTTGATATCGGGCAAGATGGCGTCTAGTTCGGCAGCTTTCTGCTCTTCGCTGACATTGACGACGTAGAGGACCGGCTTGTTGGTGAGGAGTTGCAGTTCTTTCACAACTTCTTTTTCTTTCTCATCCAGCACTACGGAGTTGGCCATCTTTTCGTCTTCAAGCGCGACTTTGTATTTTTCCAAGACTGCCTTGAGCGTGATAGCCTTTTTATCTCCCGAACGCACTTCTTTCTCTATTTTAGAAAGCCGTTTGTCTACCGTGTCCAAATCCGCCAAGATGAGTTCGGTATTGATTACGTCGACATCATGCGCGGGGTCTACTTTGTCGTGCACGTGTGTAATCTTGCCACTCGGAAATCCTCGGACGATGTGCGCGATCATATCTACCTCGCGGATGTTGGCGAGGAATTTATTTCCCAGTCCTTCACCCTCGTGCGCGCCCTCGACCAGTCCGGCGATGTCTACGAACTCTATCGCGGTGGGAATGGTCTTGGCGCTCTTGGAAAACACGGTCAGTTTTTCCAATCTCTCGTCAGGCACTTTAACGATGCCCACATTAGGGTCGATGGTGCAGAAAGGGTAGTTCGAGATGTCGATCTCTTTTTTGGTCAGGGTCTTGAAAAGCGTGGACTTGCCGACATTGGGCAGTCCGACGATGCCTACTGAAAATCCCATATGTATAAAATTAAATGTATATTAACTATACTTAAACTTAGCCTGAAGTCGGCTCAAAGTCAATAAAATAAGGAACCTTTTCTGCCGTCATTCCGGTTTAGAAAGTTCCCGATAATTATTTTTCTTTTCCCAAAATTATGTCTTGAATCTTATCTATTAGTTCGTGTTCACCCGACATAAATTCTTTTATCAGGGCGAGCCCGGTCGTTCCCCATACTATTTTGGGAATAAATATTCCTATCAGTACGAGGCCAACCGTCGTTATTAGTAGACGGAAAAGCATTCTCTTCTTGTTGTCTTTTTTGTTTTTCTTTATTTCCTCCCTCAGTTTTCCTGCAAATTTATCGAGTATCTTTATTAAGGTCGCACGGTCCTTCTGATTCATTTTTTCGGCTACTTTGATTAATAGCCCGAGGTCTGTTTCCTCCGTCGGTCTCACCTTCATCACACTATGTCATCGATGCGGAAAAAAGTCAACACCCAATATTTTCCATGCTTCGTATTATTTTCATCTTAAAGTGAAGGATCTAAGGTATCGTCCTCCTGATTTCTTTATCCAAATCGAATCTTTTGCTATAATAAAGATATAACAAAAATAAAAACACAAATATGATAACCAAATATATCGGTGAGATAAATCAGGCGTTGGAATTCTATGTCGGTGCGGGGATTTCTCCCTATGCGATTGTTGTTTTGCTTCTAACCGGGTCCTTTTTCTTAGCGCAGGTCATAAGCTTTATCTTTTCCCATATCATTGTAAAGCTTACAATCAGGACTAAGCTTGAGGGGGATGATAAGATTATAAAAATTCTGGAGCCTTCTATCTTTTACTCGGTGCTGTTTTGGGGTTTTTATCAGGCTCTTTTCTTTATGGAATTTCTTGACGGTTACGTCATCTATTTTTCATACATCATACAGTCTCTCACAATAATAGTCTGGGTATCGGCTATATCTAAGATTGTGCAGATAATAATTGGTGGACTAGGGTCGCGAGTCGCGGCAAGATCCAAATACGCCGTGGATGAGGGGATGGTCCCACTTTTTAATAATGTGAGCAGTATCGTAGTCTGGTTTCTTGGTGTTGCTGTTCTGCTCCGGGTCTGGAATCTGGATCTGACTCCTCTCCTGGCTTCGGCGGGGATTGCAGGTTTGGCGGTCGCTCTTGCGGCACAGGAGACTATCTCTCATATCTTTGGTGGACTTTCCCTTTATCTTGATAAGCCTTTTCGTGTAGGGGATCGGGTTCAACTAGACAGTGGAGAAATCGGAGATGTGCTGGAGATAGGGATCCGTTCCACCAAGATAAAAACTTTCGATGAAACGGTCGTTATTATCCCCAATAATATTGTTGCCAGTTCGCGTATTATCAATTACAATAAGCCGAAGTCCAAAATCAAGGTAAAAATAGACATGAGCTTGGCTTACGGCACGAATGTCAATAAGGCCAAGGCGGCGATATTGGACGTGCTTGAAACTACGGAGGGAGTAGAGAAGGATCCGTCGCCGTCGGTGTATTTCACTGAGATGGGGGATTTTGCTCTCAAATTTCTGGCGGTAGTGTGGGTTGCCAATCCCAAGAAGCAGTTCGTCACAAAGACGCTTCTGACGGAAAAACTCTATGAGAGGATTAATAAAGAGAAATTTATCATTCCTTATCCTACGCAGGAGGTCCATATAAAAAGATAAATAGTTAAGGAATAAGTTTATGCAAGCTGTAATTCTGGCTGCGGGAAAATCTACCCGCACCTATCCTCTCACTCTGACTAAGCCGAAGCCTCTTTTGAAGGTGGCAAACTTGACCATAGTCGAACGCAATCTAGAGCAATTGCGAGGCCTGGTTGACGAGGTGATCATGGTGGTAGGATATCAGTCGGACATGATCAAGGGGTTCTTAGGTGAAAATTATCGGGGCATGAAGATAAGATATGTCTCGCAGGAAGAGACGTCCGGCACCGCCAGTGCTTTCAGTCTGACCAAGCAATATGTACAAGGCAAATTTATTCTTATGTTCGGCGATGACCTTTACAGTCGAGCGGATATTCGCAATCTTGCGAAATACAACAATGCCATCTTGGCGCAAAAGGTAGAGGACCCTTCCCGTTTCGGCGTGTTGAAAGTGGAAGGAGATAAATTTCTGGAAGTCATTGAGAAGCCGCAAGAATTCATTTCTGATCTGGTAAGTATAGGTTGCTTTATTTTTACTCCGGAAATCTTCAACGTTTTGGAAGATATCAAACTTTCCCAAAGAGGGGAATACGAGCTCACTGATGCTTATAATTTTTTAGCTCAAAAAGAGGAGATTAAGGTTGTTTCAGCTAAGGATTTCTGGCTTCCAATCACTTTTCCGTGGAGTCTATTGCGTGCGAATAGTTTTCTTCTGCAGAGAACCAAGACCGATATCAGCAAAAAATCCAAAGTAGAAAAAGGTGTTATTATTAAAGGGCAGGTGATTATCGGAGAGAAAACTGTCATTAAGTCCGGTGTATATATTGAAGGGCCAGTCGTAATCGGGGAAAAATGTGTAATCGGACCTAATGCTTATCTACGTGCAGGTACGACTATCGGGGACAACTGTCATATCGGTCAGGCGGTAGAAATCAAAAATTCCATTATCGGTGACAATACCAATGTGGCGCATCTTTCTTATGTCGGTGATTCTGTCTTGGGTGATAATGTAAATTTCGGTGCCGGCACTATCACAGCCAATTTGCGTCACGATGACAAGAATATTAAATCATTGGTGGGTGATAAAGTGATGGATTCTGAGATGAAAAAAATGGGCGTGATCGTGGGTGATGGCTGCAAGACCGGAGTGCACACCTCTTTCTATCCCGGCGTCAAAATGGACCCGGGCACGACGACGTTGCCGGGAGATGTCGTGGTGAGGGATATAAAAAAAAGTGAATAGCATAAGCTCCTATTTTGTTATTTTGAATTGTAGGGGCTCAATATCTTGTGCTCTTGCGATTGTGAATCTGCTAATAACGCCATATGATATTAAGTTCTTTGTAATATAACGTCGGTAGAGAATGAAATGTTTCCCATATTCCTCAATCGCTCCGCTCATTTCGGAATGACAAATAGAATCTGGTTTCTGACGATATATAATTTTGACGTTTATGTTTAAAAAGTAGTGCTCATCTATGAAAATATATTTAGATTTTGACGATACTATCTTTGATACCCGCGCTTTTGCCGAAGATCTCAGCCGGATTTTTGAGCGTGTAGGTTTCTCGGAAAAAGATTTTTTTGATAATTATGCCCTTGTTAGGGATAATCGGGGAGGGCTTGATCTCGATGCTCTTTTTAATCAGCTATCCCGCCAGAGAGAATTCGATATTCGCAAGACTAGGCGCAGTGTAGATAATCTTTTTGCCAACGTGGATGTTTTTGTTCACAACGATTTTTTCGATTTCGCAAGGGGCTTTTCTAAAGAGGATTTGACACTGCTTTCTTACGGCCCGACGCTTTCCCAGCGAGAGAAGATTGAGAATTCCAAGGTTATCCCCTTTTTCAATGAAATTATTGTGACTTCCCGAAGCAAAGAGGAGAGTTTTCCGGACATACTCCGTAAATATCCGAGTGAAGAATTGTTTTTTGTGGATGACAAAGCTGACCAGATCGATCGCGTCAAGACGGTGGCTCCGTCCGTGGTAGTGATGAAGATGGAACGCCCGGGAGGACGGCATACGGGCATCAAATCCGAATTGGCGGATCATATCGTAAAAGATTTTTATGACGTGGCGGAGATTATAAAAGGCAAAAGTAAATAGTAGGGATATAGAATTTCGAATAGGTGTCATTCTGAGGTACCCCCGAAGAATCCCAGTCTATCTCGCGTAGTGCAGTACCTTTTTTGATTGTCATCCCGAAAGGCGTACTCGATTGAGGAATCTGGGAAATATAGAAGACTCTATGAGTGATATTAATAAGAGC
Source organism: Minisyncoccota bacterium (assembly GCA_028690055.1). Classification (GTDB taxonomy): domain Bacteria; phylum Patescibacteriota; class Minisyncoccia; order JAHIHE01; family JAGLIN01; genus STD2-77. The sequence goes on from JAQVBZ010000001.1 coordinate 37,176, forward strand.
ATTACTAGCTCAAGGGTACAAGATATTGTGCCCCTACAATTCGAAATTACAAAATGAACCTTTTATTGCATAGAGGAAGGCAAGGTGGTGATATATAATTTTACTATCCACATCAAATCAAATTAATTTACTATAAGCTGTAAAAAATATGGAGAAGATAAGTGAAGGGGTGTTCAAAGCTTATGATATCCGGGGCATCTATCCGAGCGAGATCGATGAAGATTTTGCTTACAAGTTAGGAAGGGGTTTTTCTACATTCGTGCTGGAAAAGAATCCTGCAGCCAAATCAGTTGTGCTTAGCAGCGATATGAGACTTTCTTCGCCGGCTCTGCGTGTCGAGGTGGAGCGAGGCATCCTTGATAGCGGACTCAACGTTATCGATATCGGATTGGCGAGCACGCCGACTTTCTATTTTGCGGTCGCTTACTATGGCTACGACAGTGGTATCCAGGTTTCAGCTTCGCACAATCCCAAAGATTACAACGGTTTCAAAATGGTGCTCGGAGGTGGTTTTCCGGTCAGCAAGAATTCCGGAATTATGCGCATTAAGGAGATAATGTTAAACGAAACTTTTGTGAATAAGGTTGAGCAAGGGACGATTTTTAAAGAGGAAAGCGTATTAGAAGACTTGGCAAATGAGCAGTTGGCCAACTTCGATATGAGCAGGATTCGGAAATTCAAAATCGTTATAGACGCTTCCAATGCTATGGGGGCTTTGGATATGGAAGAATTTTTCAATCGTGTACCGGGTGATATCGTGAAGATGAATTTCACTCTGGATGGCAGCTTTCCTGTGCACGAGGCGGATCCGCTCAAAGAAGAGAATCTTGAAGCGCTACAAAAGGCGGTCGTGGAGAATGGAGCCGACTTCGGCATCAGTATCGACGGTGATGCCGACCGATATTTCTTCGTGGATGAGAAGGGCGATTTGTTGCGGCAGGAAATCTTGCGTGGAATCATGGCGCAAATCGAACTCAAAAGAAGTCCCGGCGAGGTGGTTTGCTATGATATCCGTCCGGGCAGAATCACTCGAGATATGATCGAGGAGATGAAAGGAGATCCGATCGTGACTCCGGTCGGGCATTCACTCATAAAGGAAATTATGATTGAAAATGACGCGGTGTTCGGTGGCGAGTCATCCGGCCACTATTTTTACCGGGAGCATTACGGGACTTTCGAGATGCCATTCTTGTTGGTGTCGCGTTTCTTACAGTTTCTTTCCAGTGAAGATAAGACTTTTTCACAGATGATGGTGCCGTACAAAAAATACTTCCACTCCGGTGAAATTAATCGCAAAGTTGCGGACTCGAAGGCTGTACTGGAAAAATTGAAAGAGAAGTACAAAGACGCTAGCCTTTCCGAGATCGATGGCATCACGATTGAATACCCCGACTTCTGGTTTAATGTCCGGACTTCCAATACCGAGCCTCTGGTGCGTCTCAACTTGGAGTCGAAGAGTAGGGAACTGACCGATGAGAAAGTACGGGAAGTTTTAGAGGTGATTGAAGGATAAGGTTTTTCGTCTTTATAAAAAAATAAAAAGGGTTTCCGGTTGGAAATCCTTTTTTAGTATAAAAATATTTTTTCTTTAGTGTCTTCTTTCTTTTTTGTTTAGAATTAACCTTGCAGGCCTATAGCATTCATGGCTGCCCACATATTTATGTCGTTCTCTGCATCTTTAAGAATTTGCTTAATCCTTTTTTTATCAGTGACGCCCCGTAGCCTTTTCTCTGTTGTTTTCCGAAGCTCATCGTTTCGAATGTCAGAAAGTTTTCTTATTTTTTCTCTTCCGTCTTCGTCGTTTGCTGTTTCAAATTCCGCATTACTTAATGTTGTCATTTTTGTTTTACCCTCCTCTTCAATGGATGACAATCGTCATACTTTATCATACGATTGCAAACCTACTTCTCATTATAGTACTGCAATAATTATGTGTCAATCGTCAAAAGATGCCCCTAATAAGCCAAAAAATGTAACATGCTGGGAAGTAAAATATTGATTTTGACGAGTTTTTGTATATAAATGGGGCGAAAAATTTTGTCTGATTTGCATTCTTTTAAACTTGTGCTAGGCTATAAGTATGACAAGTTATGACGAAGTGTGAAAAGTTATGAAAAACTATCATGCGTTCTTATTTTTAAATCATATAATATGAACCGTTCTCGAGTCACTATTACTATTCGTACCGATTTGCTGCGCAGTGTCGATGCGCTTATAGATGGTACCAAGATCAAGAATCGGTCGCATGCCATCGAGTCGCTCTTAAGCAAGGATTTTTCCAACCGCACCATACGCAAGGCGGTGATTCTTTCAGGCGGCAAAGGAATTAAGATTAAAGGACATAAAGAGGAGGTTTCGCGCGTCCTTTCTCCTTATCGGGGAAAGTTATTTATCGAACATACCTTCGATTGGTTGCGAGCTCAGGGCATAGAAGAAGTAATTATTTCCGCCAGTGCGCTTTCCTCGGGTATCAAAGAAGAAATCGGTGACGGCAAGAAATTCGGACTCAGTGTTTCCTACTTGGCCAAGGACGAGGGGACGGCAAGCGTGCTTAAATATCTGGTAAATCTGGTGGATGAGACTTTCTTGATGATCAACGGCGATGTCCTTTCGGAGGCGGATTTGGGTGAGATGTTTGAATTTCACAAGAAGTGCGGAGGCGCCTGTACTGTGGGCATGATCTCGGTTAAGGAGCCTGCGGCTTATGGTAATATCGTGCTTTCCGGTAATCAGATTGTTGATTTTATTGAGAAGCCCAAAGCAGGCAAAGAGGAATCATACCTGGTGAACGCCGGTGTGTATCTGATGGAGCCGGATATTTTTAATCTGGTTTCTCCGCAATGTGTCAGTTTGGAACGGGACCTTTTTCCTACACTAGCTAAGCGCGGCGTCCTATGCGGGTATTATTTACAGGGGGAGTGGATCAGTCTGGATAGTGCCAGGTAATAATTTGGCACAGACTGGATTCCCGTCGGAGTTTATCCTTGTGCAAGCAAGGGGGGGATGACGATATGATACCAAATCAACTTAATCTGTGACATAATGATTTCACTTTTATTCCCCCTTACCCCGACCCTCTCCCGGCAGGAGAGGGAGAATTCCAAATGCTATATGACTGGACTGTAGAACAGCTTAAGCTAATTTGATATTAGATATTAATACAACGCAGGAAGGGGTGACAAGTAGTTTCGATATAATTTATTTAATAATTTCAGGAGATGAAATTCCTAATCATGGCGGGAGGTAAAGGCACACGTTTGTGGCCGGTGTCTCGTGTGGAAAAGCCAAAACAATTCCAGAAACTGGTCAGCGAGCAGACGATGCTGCAGGAAACGGTACAACGTCTTTTGCCGCGGTTTCCTGTGAGTGATATCTATGTGGCGACCAATAAGATCTATGCCGAGGAGGTACATTGCGAACTTCCCGAATTGCCAAAAAAAAATATCATTGCGGAGCCGTCTTTTCGGGAAAGGGCCTCGGCGGTGGCGCTTTCGTGCGCGTTATTGGGGCAAGAGTGGGACGATGATCTCGTAATCCTCCCCTCTGATCATCTCATAGAAGACAAAGAGGCTTTTTGGCAAGCGCTGGAGGAGGCTGAGAAATTCATATCTCGACACAGCGATGCCTTGCTCACTATCGGTATCAAGCCGACTGGGCCTGAAACCGGCTACGGTTATCTCAAGTGCGAGGAAAAGCAGATAAAGTCCGGCAAGCTCGATCTTTACAAGGTGGAAAGTTTTTTTGAAAAGCCGGATATGGACAGCGTGCAAAAATATCTGGATAGCGGGTGCCTGTGGAATTCGGGGATATACGTCTGTCGTATTTCTGCTATTATGGAACGTTTTGCCAGGTTCATTCCCGATACTTATCTGAGACTCAAGCGTATTCAAAAGGCGGCAGGAACGAGCAAGCTGGAAAAAACTATCGCCAAGGAATATCCGCTGATGGACATGGTATCTTTCGAATACGGTATTTTGGAAAACGACGACAAAGCGTATGTCATCGCCGCCAATTTTATCTGGAGTGACGTCGGCAGCTGGTCGGCGCTCAAGGATTCTCTCCTGTCCGGCAACAGCAATAACTTGATTAAGGGCGAACATCTGGACATCGGCTCGAAGAATATTATGGTTTACGGCTCGAAAAAACTGATTGCCACTGTCGGATTGAAGGACATTGTTATCGTGGATACGGAGGATGCTATACTGGTCTGTGATAAGAAAAACACACAGTTGGTGCGTGACTTGGTGGGCAAATTGGAAAAAGAGAAGAAGATAAAGCTTCTGTAGATAAGAATTATTAATCAGTTACATCAAAAATTATGATCGGAATAATACTTTGCGGCGGATCAGGCAAGCGTCTCTGGCCGTTGTCGCGCACAAATTTCCCAAAACAATTCCTGAGACTCTATTCCGACAGATCTTTGCTGCAGGAAACTTTTTTGCGCATACAAAAGGTCATGTCGGCGGACCATATTTATCTGGTCACTAATCAAGCGAACTATTATAATGTATTCAATCAGATCCGCGAAGTGTATCCGCTGATCAAGAAGGATCAGATTATCATCGAACCGATATCGCTCAATACCGCACCCGCGATATTGCTGGCGGTGAAATATCTTTCTGACCGGACCAAGATAGACGAGAAAGAGCCTCTGATATTCTTGCCGGCTGATCATTATATCGGTCAATCGGAAAAGTTCGCCGAGACAGTAAAGCTGGCGCTGGAAAATGTCGGCGATAATGTGGGCACGCTTGGCATCGCGCCGACCGGGCCGGAAACGGGATTCGGTTATATTGAAAAAGGAGAGCCGCAAGGAGCTTATCATCTGGTCAAGTCATTCAAAGAAAAGCCTGACCGCGCCACAGCGGAAAAATATCTCGAATCGGGACAGTATGTCTGGAATGGCGGCATATATTTTTTTAGTACCGAAACATTCCTCGGAGAAATCAAGAGTCATGCACCGCAGCTTTTCGAGCATTTTGAAAAAACATATGAAGAATTTTTGGAAGGATTCGGACAATTGAAGGAGGAACCTATCGATACCGCACTTTCGGAGAAATCCGATAAAGTAATCGTTTTTGACGGTGATTTTGATTGGAGTGATATCGGATCATTCGATGCACTTGCGGAAATTGCCGAAAAAAACAATCTGCTTGAACCGAAACATATATTTATGGATTCGAATAATGTGTTTGCTCATTCCGAATCGGACAAGACGATTGCGACTTTGGGTGTCGACGATGTGATTATCATCGAGAGCAACGACGTGGTGTTCGTGCAGAAACGGGGAGAAAGCGAAGGTGTTAAAAAAGTGGTGGCCTATTTGAAGGAGAATAAACGCAAGGAGGCTGAGCATAATGTTATCGTGTATCGTCCTTGGGGGAAATATGAAGTACTTATTGATAGCGATAGCCATAAGGTAAAGAAAATAACCGTTTTTCCGGGTGCGTCCCTCAGCTTGCAATCGCACGAACATCGCAGCGAGCATTGGGTGGTGGTCAAAGGAACTGCGACGGTCGTTAATGGTGAAAACCTGTTGACTCTCCGTGAAAATGAAAGTACGTATATTCTGGCTAAATCCCTACATCGGCTTTCCAATTCCGAGAAGGAAAATCTGGAAATCATCGAAGTACAGACCGGGGACTATCTGGGGGAAGACGATATCGTGCGCTACGAGGATGTTTACGGCAGACAGGACGGAGTATAATGGTTATTCTATATCAAAAATTTCTTTGCGATGCATTTTATAATTACCCTCTCGAGAGGAGTAGCGCCAACATAAGGGTAATGTCGTTGTTGCGCGGGGTGTGTAGGGTCGATCTGTGGCTTATAACTCCAGTAATATTTAGCGATTGCGTTTATAATCTATTTTTCTATCTGTCATTCCGGAACTTCGTTACTGCGAAATATCCGGAATCCCGAGACTATGCAGGATAAATATTATATTCCAGTTGTATAGTTACGTATTACAGACTTAGTAACGGGATCCCGGATATCTGCTTTGCAAATTTCGGGATGACAGTCTATACAGAGAATAAAAGTGTGACAAATCTAAGCCAAAAATATATCATAGGAAGTGCAGATGATTCAGGAAAAATATGGTATTGACACAATCTTATCTTTGCGGTAGTATTAAAAACAAGAAATAAGCTGGTAATAAATCGTATATGGCAAAAACGAAATGGGAAAAAATGTTTTGCGCGGCGACGCTATCTTCAAAGACATTTTTTCTTTTTCCGTTTTTCTCATCAAAAAATAACCTCTAAAAGAGGTATTTTTTTTGATGATTGGTATGATACGGAAAATAAAATTGATAAATCCAACCAAAGAAACAAAAAACCCGAAAAATGTAAAAGGAGGAGAGAACATGGACAAAGGAGAGCAGAAAGAAGAAAAATTACCCGATAAAAAAGAAAGTGGCCCCTCACCTGAATACAGGAAGAGGGGATTGCCACCTCAAGTCAATCTGTGCTAAATGGAATTATTAATCTTTTGAGAGGATTGTTCTTAGTTGAGCAATCCCACTTTTTTTATAACTTCCCTCATCGTTTCTTGCGCCTTGATGTCCGCTTTCTCCGCTCCACGGCGGAGTATGTCTATAACTTGCTCTGGATTTTCCTCCAGTTCCGCCCGCTTTTCTCGAAATATTCGGAAATATTCGGAAATATCTTCCGCGAGAGCTTTCTTTAGCTCGGAAAATTTGATGCCCTTGTCCTTGAATTGCGCGGTGAAATATTCTTGATTTTTTGCGGAACCGAATTCCTCCAGTAGCGTAGCATAAAAATCATAAACATCCTCATCGTAAGTGGTAGCGGAAACTGCTTTTTTTATTTTATTTTCGATCACTTCCGGCGAGTCATTGATCGCGATATAAGACTTGGGTCCGTGCGACTTGCTCATTTTCTTGCTGGGATCGATCAGACTCATAATTTTCGGAGTGGGAGTGATGACTTCTTTCGGTTCCTCAAAAGTCTGCCCGAAGCGATTGTTGAAATATCTTGCAATCTTGCGCGTGAGTTCGACATGTTGGAATTGGTCTTGCCCGACCGGAATAGTAGTTGCCTTGTAAATCAAAATGTCCGCGGCCATCAAAACTGGGTAATCCAAAAGCCCCATATTTATATTCTGTGTATGTTTTTGTGATTTATCTTTGAATTGGGTCATCCTCTCTAATTCGGCCAAGGGGGTGACAGTATTGAAAATCCATGCGAGTTCGGTGCAGACCGGCACTTGAGACTGGACATAGATAGTGGACTTTTCCGGATCAAGTCCGGCGGCGAGGTAATCCAAAGCCAAGTTCATAGTCTGCCTGGCTTTTTCCTTCGGGTCGTAGTCGATGGTCATAGAGTGCAAGTCGGCAATGAAGAAAGTGCATTCATAACCGTCTTCCTGTAACTTGACGAAATTACGGAGTGCGCCTAGGTAGTTGCCGATATGTAGTTCTCCTGAAGGCTGGATGCCGCTCACGATGATATTTTTTTTCATTTGTTTGTTGGGTTATGTCTTTATAAATTTCTAAAACAAATCAAAGCTTACTGATGTTGTTTCGTCCTATCCCTCTAGTTAATTATAAGATATATGGAAAATTAAGCAATTCGATGTAGAAGTGGAAGATGGCGGACAAGTCTTCTGTCCACCATCGGTTTTTTACTTTTTAAACACCCAAAAGTTTACGCACGTACCGTATCTTTTTGTTTTGATTTTTTCTCTTTCTGATAATTTTTCCTATGTTCATATTTCTCAACCTCTCTTTTCGTTTAGGCGAATACTTGTTCTCTGCTGATTTCGAATACCTGTTTTCCGCCCCAGCCTACTATAGCCATCGTCCAAAGCTTGCCGCATTTCTTACAGGTTGTGATAGCTCCTGTTTGAACTTCAATGGCAGTGCCGCATGTACAGAATTCTTCTACGGATTTTTTTGGTTATTCATTTTATGACCTCACTCTCTTTTTTGTTTTTGTAATTTTTTATAAAGTAAATAACAGCACTCGGGCTGTTATGGTTTTCTTCAATGATTTGTAAGAAAGGCAAAACAGCCTGAAATGTTTTTCAGTTGAGTCGCCAAGTGTGGCAGGTGTCATTTTGACTTTCTCTTAGCATGGTTTTTAAAATTTATTTCCCAGTAGAGGCAGAAGAGTTTTCTTTCCGCAATTCGGACAGATCAACGCTCCTGCTTTTGTCGGCTCCCTCAATGCTTTATGGCAGTTGCTGCATACGCTACAGTAGACTGCCGTTGTTCCTTGTGAGAAGTGGAATGTTTTGACGGTTATTTTTTGTTCATTCATGTCTAATCTTCCTCCTGCTTTTATTTTTGTTTATCACTAAAAAACAGCCCCATCGGGCTGTCGTGGATTTCCTCAAGATATAGCTTCTATAAGAAAATAGCAAAACAGCCCGACATAGTCTGCCACTTCTTGAAATACATGTTGGTGCTGTTTGTTATTTTCATAAATGTGAATATTATTTCTAATTACATTATATACAAAAGATATAATCGGTCAAGAGAGAGTTTTGTTCATGGCAGAAGGCCTGGTTACGACGACCGGACCAACAATCGATAAAAACAAAAAACCCGACTTTTAAAAATCGGGTTTTTCTATCTATAAAGTTTTTACACTTCAATCACTACCGGCAATACCATCGGTCTTCTCTGCGTTTTGTCGAACAGGAATTGTCCGACTTGGTCACGGATATTGTCTTTGACATAAGCCCAGTTGGCGTCATTCTCCGGCGTTGCAGTCTTGTTGGCAATGTCAATTACGCGCCTCTTGGTTTCGTTGATCAATTCCGGCGAACCTTTCATATAGATGAATCCGCGCGAGATGATGTCCGGCTGACCTAAGACTTTTCCGGTCTTGCTATCGATGATTACGATGATAGTAAACATACCGTCTTCGCTCATCTGCTGTCGGTCGCGCAGTACCACATTGCCCACATCTCCCACGCCGAGTCCGTCCACCATCACATAATTGGATGGTACTTTCTCTTTCGTGAGTACGGCCGAGTCGGCTGTGAGCTCGATTACTCGTCCGTTACTGGCTACGATGGAATTGCTCAGAGGAACTCCCACCGCTTCCGCGATTTCCGCGTGCAGCTTCAACATATAATAGTTGCCGTGTACGGGGATGAAGAATTTAGGCTTTATGAGATTTATCATCATCTTTAGATCTTCCACCTGTCCGTGTCCACCTGCATGGACATCCATCATCTTGTAGTGGACGACATGTGCCTCTTGTCGGTAGAGCTGGTCTTTGAGATTCTGTACAGTCCTTTCATTTCCCGGCACTACCGAGGATGAGAAAATCACGGAATCTCCCTTTTTTATGTTGACGAATTTGTGCTCCTTGTTGACGATACGCATCAAAACCGCTTTTTCTTCACCTTGCGCACCGGTGCACATAAGCGAAACTTGATTATCGGGATAATTCTTGATCTGGTCCGTTTTTATGAGCGTACCTTTCTTGATTTTGAGATAACCCAGCTGATGGGCGATTTCTACGTTGTTACGCATACTGTATCCGTCGATTGCAACCTTGCGTCCGTATTTTTCTGACAGGGTAATGATCTGCTGGATACGGCTGATCAGCGAGGAGAAAGTGGCCACGATGAGTCGTCCTTCCGCCTTGATGAAGATGTCCTCCAGAACTTTCTGGATTTCGCTCTCACTGATCGAATATCCTGGGACTTCCGCATCCGTACTGTCTGACATCAGCGCCAGAATATTTTTGCTTCCGATCTGAGCGATGCGGCCGATATCCGCCGGTTTGTCTGTCACCGGACTGTGATCGAATTTGAAGTCACCTGTGTGTACCACGATTCCTTCCGGGGTGTGTATTACCAGACCCAATACGCCGGGAATGTTGTGGTTGACGTGGAAGAATTCTACCTTGAAAGTTCCCAGATTGATCTTGCTGTCGTAATCGACGACATTGATCTTGATGGTGCTGTTGGGGTAGTCTTCCTGTCTCTTCTGGATGATGCCGGCGGTAAGTGCCGAGCCGTACATAGGCGGATTTCCCAGCTTGGGCATCAAGTGGGGAATACCTCCGATATGGTCGTAGTGTCCGTGAGTGATAAATACTCCTTTGATATTTTTTTCTTTACCTTTGAGGTATTCAATGTTGGGGATAATGTAGTCGATTCCCGGCATATCTTCTTCCGGAAATTGCAGTCCCATATCAACAATGATGATTTCTTGGCCGTATTCGAACACGGTCATGTTTCTTCCGATCTCCCCCAGTCCTCCCAGGGGAATTATTCGGAGTTTGTTTTTTTGTAACATTCTTTGTTAAGTTAAAATTGTGCCACAGCGGTTTGGTCGATCCGGTGTAATATTTCTCCTTTAAAAAAGAGAAAGACGGATCAGCTCAAAACAAAACCAGGTCGGCAGACCCATAATCTGCTCATTTGGCGTTTCGAACCGCTTATGGCTCGTTGATAAAATTTAGGCTAAATGATTTAAGAATTCAGTCCTAAAAAAGTTTTTTAAACTATGTACCGATGGTGGGAGTCGAACCCACAAGCCGTGAAGCACACGAACCTGAATCGTGCGTGTCTACCAGTTCCACCACATCGGCTGAAATGACTAATGTCTAACTTATGACGATATACAAGGCTTACCCGGGTATTATAATCGGTTTTTTCCGTTTTGTATAGACCCGGACGTAGTCTATCCCCCCGACTGTCATTTCGAAATGAGGCGCTACGATTGAGAAATCTGGGGATAGTAGAAAACGCTTATCATTATATTTATAAAAATAATGATATCTGCGCGTCATATATTTCCCAGATTCCTCAGGCGAGTACGCCTTTCGGGATGACAAAATCCCTAGGGTACGAAATAATATAAAAGAAAACCCTTGCTATTTCTCCTTTATCAGCTGAAAAATATACTCCTTGCTTTTCTCCACGCCCGGTTGATTGAAGGGGGCTACGTCGCGGAGGATCGAGGAATAGAAAGCGGCGTATTGGAAGAAAGCTGTTAACATACCTGCCGAGGAAGGGGTCAATCTTTGTAATTCGAGGTGTATGGCCGGAATATTTTCTTCAATCGTATCCTTCCAAGTGCCTTCAAACTCCGTATGGATGATATCGGACAGGCTCATCTTTTCGAGTTGTCCAAGCTCTATATTCCTGCACTTGATACTCTTTAGCTCTTCAGGCACCGTGAGAGAGATATTGTCATCAAAGTCCTTGATTGTCATAAAAAATCCCACGGAGTTTCTCTTTCCTGAATTGAATCTTTGCAGGGTATGATGTTGATTTTCCGGGGCTTCGCCGCCATAAATCGTTTGTCCTTTGCCTCCTTTGCAGACGCTTTCGTGGAAAAGCTGAGTTATCAATTCAAAGTAACCGGTCAGTTTTTTTGAATATATCGATAAGAAGACTTCATCATAGCTCATTTTTTCCAACTTGTCAAGATGCATCGCCAGACGCAGTGCCGGATTGTTCGCAAATGGGGAATCCGGGGCGCATCGGGCGTACATGATTTGAGCTCCTCGGGCAATCTCTGTAGCGTCCATTCCCAGCATTGCTGCGGGAAATAAGGCGCATTCAGTGATGCCGGAAAAGCGGCCTGAGATTTCAGGATGGTTCAAGACGGGAACGTTTTCGCTGCGGGCAATTTCATAAAGGGCCCCTTTTTCTCCTGTTACAAAAACTGTGTCGTAATCGCGCAGTGCCAGATAATCGGCGATTGCGTTGATGCTTTCTCCGGATTTGCTGGTCACGATCAACAGTGTGTCTGTCGCTTCACACTTCCGCTTGATTTCGGAAAGGTAATCCGGATCGTCTGTGTCCAACAAAAAGACATTCTTGCCCTGTGTATCTAAACAGCTGGCAAAAGCGCGGATAGTCGAGATAGATCCACCGTTGCCTTCGATGATTATATTCTTTTTATCGGGGTATTTTTCGCTCAGCTCTTTCAGGGAGCTGAAGTCAGGAGAGTATGTAGCGAAGGAAGGAGTCTCCAATTTTACGATTTTCTCTTCGCAGACTTTTATTTCTTCTTCGGTTAGCTTCGCTCGGGAAAAATCCAAATCCAAGAAATATTCTTCGCTCATAAGTGTGATAATTAATATTTTAGCGGGGGCGAGTACTATGTGAATGTCTATTTCGCGATCAGTTTCGTGTCTACATACCAATCCTCTACGTTGTTGAAGCGGTCGGCGGGGGTGATGATATTTTGTGCTCCCAATCCTTGGACTGACTTGTCTTGCAGGTAGATGTAGTCGGGGCTGTATAAGAAGATAGCTGGCACGTCTTCGACTAATAGGTTTTGGAATTCCTGATATTTTTGTGCGCGCAGTTCGGGATCGGTTTCCTTGCGTGCTTCCTCCAGTATCTTGTCCACGTCGGAATTATCATAAAGGGATAAGTTCAGTCCCGGGTCTTTTTTTTGCGAAGAGTGCCAGAAGGCGAATGGGTCCGGGTCATAGCTCAGGATTTGTCCGAACAGGATGGCCTGATAGGATCGGGTTTTGATGTAGTCCTCTTGGATATTGTCAGTAGTCTCGATTTTTACATCGGCGCCGATTTCTTTCCACATCGCTTGCAGCTCAATGGCAGTGACGGCGATATCTGTCCAGCTGGTCGCTACCAGAGCGAAGGATAATTTTTCATCGCCCTTCTCACGGATACCGTCGTTGTCGCCGTCTACCCATCCCGCCTCGGTCAAGATGTTCTGCGCGTGTTCTTTGGCATAGTCATAGACTTTGGTATTGGGGTTGTATCCCAGGAGTTGGGGCGTGATGGGAGTGTCGATTTTTTGTCCTTCGCCTTTGAGTACGCTGGAGATAAGCTTGTCCTTATCAATCGCATACGAGAGCGCCAGTCTCACTGTCTTGTCGGCAAGCGCCTTGCTCTGGGTTTGATTGAAGAAGACCGCGTAATATCTCGGGATACTGAGGCGGTTCAGGTTCTTCTTCTCTATATCTACCACTTTGCCCAAGTTACTCGGAGAGATATAATTGATGCCCTTCACTTCCTTGCGGTTGAATGCGGAAATCGCATCATCTTCACTGGCATAAAATTTGAAGGTGATAGTTTTGATATATGGTTTTTGTCCGTAATAATCATCGTTGACCCCCATCTCGATGGAGATAATTTTGCCGTTTTTATCTTTTTTGAAACTGTTCAACTTATACGGTCCGCTGCCGACTGGCTGGGAATTGAGTTCGCTCAGCGGGAATTCATTGCCCGCTACTTGCTCCCATAAATGTTGGGGGAGTATACCGAAAGTCAGACCGTTCAAAAACGGTGCGTAAGTATTTTTTAAAATGAAATTCACTGTATAATCATCTACTTTCTCCGCGCGCACCCCTTGCCAGTTGGCGATGAGCGGACTTTTGTAGCTGTCTTTTTGGATAGTTTTGATAGTGTAGATGATGTCGTCTGCCGTCAGCTTCTCGCCGTCATGCCAGAGGACATTCTGTTTGATATGAAAAGTATAGGTCAGCTTGTCCTCGCTTACTTCGTAGCTCTCTGCCACGTCGTTTTCGAGCCGCCCGTTTTCGTCGGTCTTAAGCAGACTGGAGAAGGTTAGTGTTACCAGATCGGCATCGACGTCATTGGTCTGGGAAAGGATAGGATTGATGAAATGGATCGTGCCTACTACCGCTTCCGTATATTTGCCACCGCGCTGTGCAACAACCATTGTATTATCGAAGTAATAGTTTACACCGATATAGGCGCTGCTTGCGATCAACAAAAAGACAAGAGCATATAAGACTCGGCGCTCTTTATTACTCAGAACAGAAAAAATAGCTTTAAGTGTGGTTTTAAAACTTCGTTTGATATATTTTTCTTATGTATTTATGTGACGCGAAGGTCTTTAAATCCCTTGCATCAGTCTGTAAATCGCTATTCCCAGGAAAGCCACGGCAATAACGATGCTTGCTCGAAAAAGAAATTTGTCGAAACCGCGCTTGGTTTGATAGGAAGAGTTACCGCTGTCTCCACCGAAAGTCTCGCTCAGTCCCGTTCCTCTATTTTGCAACAGAATGGAAACGATAAGCAGGACGGCAATGACTGCTTGGGCTATGTCGATTTGATTCATACAGGTTTTGTTATATTATTTCTTAGAGAAAAATCCTATAAAGATATTGACGGCGCTTATTACCAGCATTGCCCAAAACGCGGCCCAGAATCCTTCGATTTGGATTGCCAGCAAAGCGTAATCCAGCAAAAACAGCATAGCAACGTTTATCACGATTGTAAAGAGTCCGAAGGTCAGCAGAACAAATGGCAGGGATAGCAACTTCAGAAATGGTTTCACGAAGAAGTTGATGAGTCCGAGAACGAATCCGGCAGTTACCAGTGTTTGAAAATCATTTCCTAGCACGATGAAACCCGGAACGACTTGTCCTGCGATGTAGATAGCCACCGCGTTGGTGAGTACACCGATGACGAGCGCGCTCAGCATAGTTTTATATTATGGAATTTAATCAGTCTATAATGATAAATTATCACAATTCGCCGATTCTGTCCATTTATTCAAGGATGCTCCGGTTATCAAGACCTTGTCCTTTTTTCTGTCGTTTTTTCGAAAAGCATGGTCTTTACAAAATCGATAATATGTGCTAACTATGTAATATAGTCAATTAAGAGAATGGCCTCTTAGCTTTTTTGTTTATTTGTAATTTTCATAAATATGAAAAAAAACCTGTTCGCGGTGGCGGTAATGGCCGGTGTCGGTCTGTTCGCTCTCTGTTCTCCGGTCTCGGCTTCAATTTCCGAATGTGACTACTCGAAAACTTATGACGATGTCAAGACTCTTTATGTCGCTCGCGATGGCAGCGGAGATTACAATTGTGACGGTACTGATGATGAAGTGGAAATCAACGCAGCTTTTCAGGCGGTTAAAAATAGCGGCGGAGCGTATGACTCTGTTTTTTTGAAATCCGGAACTTACATTGTCGGTACCAAAATCAATATGGTGACCAATTCGGTTTTTGAGGGGGACAAGGATGCAATTCTCAAACTGAAAGATCAGGCAGACTGGGAGGTTAATGTGCCGATGATCGGCTCTACAGATATACATACTGACAATGTAGAAATAAAATGTTTCGAGGCGGATATGAATTATGATGGTAACTATTCAACCGATGCTTATAGCTGCCTGGCGGGCTGGGGTGATGAATGCGTTGCGGGCGATTTTACCTGCTGTGAGGCTTACAGTACTTTCCGCACCACAGGCAAGGGATACTACAACGTGGCCGGTTTCACTTACGGAAAAAATTACTCGATGCACGATATGTATCTGCACGATGGATTGGGAGACGGACTTAATATTTTGCATAGTAGCAGTGTAAAATTTTATGACAATTTGATTTACAAGATGGGGCACGAAGGATTGTACGTGAAATATTCGGATATTGCCGAAGCATTCGGTAATGTGATTACCAATCGTACCAATTCGGGTCTGCGCGCGGATGATACCAATCATGTTTCTTTCCATGATAATGACATCACAGCTTTTGATCATTGGAGCGCCGGGGGGCCGGGCATCGAAATCGTTAAAGATGACAGGTTCGTGACTCAGATGAATGATATCCAGATTTACAACAATTATATCCACGGCACTTACGGTCCTGGTATCTGGATTATTGCCAGTGGCACTAATCATACTGCGGCGGATCTTGCAGCAAATATCCATCACAATATTTTCTCTGGAACGGGTATCAATCCTACCATCAATTGGACGGCGGGGATTCTGACTTCCGGTTTCTATAACCTTACGGTAGAGAATAATGTTTTTGATAAAGTTTATAATGGTACCTTACTTGTGTCGAATGCAATTGCGACACCTCCTGCCTCGTCAGGGTATGTGATAACTTTTCGCAATAATACCATTACCGGTACTCAGCCCCAGCGCAACACCACGAGTAACGGTTATGGTATTATCAATCTGCTTTCCGGCACACACACGGTGAATTCCGAGAATAATTGTTTCTATGATAATTATGCGGGAGATTATTACGGTAACGTGAACAGTGTGGATGATATTCATACCGATCCGCTTTATGCCGACGCTGCTGATCAAGATTACCACCTGCAGTCTGCCTGGGGCAGATGGAATGGTTCATCTTGGGTGAAAGACGCGGAGACTTCTCCTTGCATCGATGCGGGATACGCTGCTTCCGATTATTCTCTTGAACCTGAATCCAACGGTGGCAGGATAAATATCGGCCGCTACGGCAACACCGTCGAAGCCAGTCTTTCTTTCACACCTGTTTTAATCCCTGTGGCTACGACCTACGACCTTACGATAAATGGAGGATCCGGTTCCGGTTCATATGTGGAAGGTCAAAACGTAGTTATTATCGCTGATGCTTCAGCTACAGGCAAAGTATTTGACAAATGGATAGGCGACACGACTTATGTTTCAAATGCAACTGCTGCTATCGCTAATGTGACAATGCCGGCAGACGGCGTCTCTCTGACTGCAACTTATAAAGATGTTTATTACAATCTTACTGTTGATGGTGGTACCGGTTCAGGATCGTATATTTACGGCCAGCAAATCAGTGTTACTGCTGATGCTCCGAGTGCCGGAAAATTATTCGACAAATGGACGGGAGATATTTCTTATATCACCAGCGCCATTTCAGCCGCTACCACTGTGACGATGCCGACAGGCGCCGCCTTTCTTACCGCGACTTACAAGGATGCTCCGGTTACGACCTACGACCTTACGGTCAGTGGCGGTTCGGGCTCCGGGTCTTATGTTTCAGGAACCAAAGTGACCATTACGGCTGCTACTATTACGGGCAAAGTGTTTGTCGGATGGATAGGAAGCACTTCTTATCTTTCCAGTACCACTGCTGCGACCGCTACGGTGATTATGCCGGCTAAGGCGATTACGTTGACCGCCACCTACAAAACGGCTTACTACCTCACTATTTACAACGGTTCCGGTTCCGGATGGTACGCTGCCGGTACTAAGGTGACTATCGCTGCCAATGCTCCGGCAGTGAGGCAAGTTTTCTATAGATGGACAGGCAGCACCAGCTACGTGGCGAGGATCACTTCCGCCACCACTACGGTTACTATGCCGAGTAAATCCATCTCTCTTACTGCGACTTATAGTACTTCAAGGTCTTGGTATTATAGATAATAAGTAGCTTCTGATTCCTTAGTTTCTTAAAGAGGACCGGTCGAAAGGCCGGTTTTTTGCTTGGGGCCATGCCAGAAATGGCATGAACCACACAAAGAGAACTTTTTATTATGCCGATATGTCTTTATCTCACATCTCCCTTTGCCATATTTTCCACATCATCTCTGACGTGATTCGAAATACAAAGCTGGAATGTAATGATCTGAAATACCTGAGCTCAGGTCTCAAGTCCCCGCCCCCTTGATTTCTTCATTAAAGTGTGATAAAATCACAAATATTTCAGGCACATAATACATTGTTAATATTTTATTAAATCGTCTGCAACCTATGGATACAAAAAAAATTTCTATAAGAGGCGCGAGAGTGCACAATTTAAAAAACGTAAGCGTGGATATTCCGCGTGGAAAGCTGGTGGTGGCCACTGGTCCATCGGGCAGCGGGAAGTCGTCGCTTTTTTTTGACACGATTTATGCCGAAGGGCAGAGACGGTATTTGGAGAATATTTCCGACTATCCCAAGCAGTTTCTGAATATTCTGAGCAAGCCGGACGTGGATCAGCTGGAGGGGTTGTCGCCGGCTATTTCCATCGGGGAAAAAACTTCCGCTCGTTCGCCGCGTTCGACCGTGGGGACAATGACGGAAATCTATGACTATATGCGGGTCCTCTTTTCGGTCGAGGGCAAGGCGCACTGTGCGAATTGCGGGGGAAGTCTCGAGAAACATTCTTCGGGCAAAGTGGCTGATTGGGTGATGTCGCTGCCCAAAGACGCACGTGTTTTTATTATGGCTCCGATTATAGTGGGTGAAGGAAATGCAGCCGATTTGATACGCAAATATGGGAAGATGGGATATCAGCGGATCCGCATCGGCGACGAGGTGATGGAGCTCAAAAATTTTTCTTGGCCCAAGAACCTCGACCAGATTGACAAGTTTGATCTTATAATCGACCGGTTCAAATTCAAAGAGAAGGAAGTCAGTTATTCGGGCGTGTTGGATTCTATTGAGACAGCCTTCGGCATCTCGGGAGGGTTTGCGATTGTTAACTATTATTCCCTCAAGCAGGACATCGAGCGGGAAGAATTTTTTTCCGACCATCTCTACTGTCAGAAATGTGCCACGGGCTTCCAGGAAATAGAGCCTAAACTTTTTTCTTTCAATAATCCTTACGGTGCCTGTCCTCATTGCACGGGACTCGGAGTGAAACTGGAAATAGATTCCAGCCTGGTGATTCCGAATCGCGCGCTTACTTTGGCGGAGGGGGCGCTCCGTCCGTGGGCAAATTTACTTAATAAGTGGGACGAATATATCGATACGCTCAAATCTATCGAGAAGAAATATCACATACCGATCGATATTCCGGTGGACAAGATGAAAGAGAAAGACATACTCTTTGTTCTCTTCGGTGAGAAACGGGAGAGGGGGGACGCCTGTGAAAAGCGCCCGGATAAGGATGCGACAAACGAGTACCCGGGCGCGGTCGGTATCTTGGAGCAGAAATATTATGAGACGAATTCCGATTATATCCGCACGGAATTGGAGAAATATATGGTCCGCAAGATCTGTCCGGCCTGTGGTGGCGATCGACTCAACAAGAATGCTTTGGCGGTGGGAATAGAAGGCAAATCCATCAGTGATTTGACGCGACTCAATGTCAAGGAAGAGATTGCGTTCCTTGCCGCTTTGCGTGGCAAACTGAACCCGAAGTCTCAGACGGTGGCGGAAGAAATTATGAAGCGGCTGGCATTCTTGGAAGAAATCGGTTTGAATTATCTTTCGTTGATGCGTTCTTCCGAGACTGTATCTGCGGGTGAGGCGCGGCGGGTAAAATTGGCTACGCAACTTAGTTCTTGTCTGCAGGGTATAACCTATATCCTTGACGAACCTTCTATCGGATTACACCGTAAGGATGATGGTAAGCTTTTGACTTCAATGCGGAAATTGCGTGATTTGGGGAATTCAGTTCTTATCGTTGAGCACGATGATTATTTCATCCGCAATGCGGACTTCATCATCGATATGGGACCGAAGTCGGGTGAGGCGGGCGGAGAGATTATCGCAGTGGGTACGCCGGAAGAGATTATGAAATCGGACTGCGTGACCGGTCAATATCTCTCGGGCAGAAAGAAAATAGAACCGCAGAAGCATTTGCGTAAGGGCAGTGGTAAATTCATCACTATCGAGCATGCGACTGAACACAATCTAAAAGATGTAAGCGTCAAGATTCCGTTGGGGAAATTCGTTTGTGTAACAGGTGTTTCGGGTTCGGGAAAATCTACGCTCATCAACGATATCCTTGCCAAAGCACTCGCCAAAAAACTCCATCGCGCGCAGGCAGAGCCGGGCAAGTGCAAGAAAATTGATGGCATCAAGAACGTGAGTAAAGCGATCTGTATCGACCAGTCGCCGATCGGGCGCACTCCGCGCAGCAACCCGGCAACTTACACTGGTATCTTCACTCATATCCGTGAACTATTTGCCGATACCGTGCAGTCGAGAAATAAAAAATTCAAAGCCGGGCATTTCAGCTTCAATGTGAAAGGCGGACGTTGTGAAAATTGTAAAGGAGACGGCGCTACCAAGCTGGAGATGTATTTTCTTCCCGATGCTTACGTCGAATGCGAACAGTGTCATGGCAAGAGGTACAATAGTGAGACTCTCGAGGTGGAGTACAAGGGAATAGACATTGCCGCTGTGTTGGATATGAGCGTAGATCAGGCGCTGAAATTTTTCTCCGACGTGCCGGCGCTTTTCCACAAGCTCTCTGTTTTGAGTGATGTCGGTCTGGGGTATATGCGTTTGGGTCAGAGCGCCACTACACTTTCCGGTGGGGAGGCCCAGCGCATCAAGCTGGCGACAGAGTTGGCGCGCCCGGTCAAAGAGGGTAAGACGATTTATATCCTCGACGAGCCGACGGTTGGCTTGCATTTCGACGACACCAAAAAGCTTCTCAGTGTGCTTTCCAAGCTGGCGGACCGTGAGAATACAGTGTTGGTGATCGAGCACAACATGGAAGTCATCAAGTGCGCCGATTGGATTATTGATTTGGGACCCGATGGCGGCGACCAGGGAGGGGAAGTTCTTTTCGAAGGCACGCCTAAAGATATCAAAAAATGCAAACGCAGTTATACGGGGAAGTATTTGAAGGAAGTTTTGTAGGAGGCTATCGCGTTTCGTAGGGGCACAATATCTTGTGCTCCTTTTGGTTATACGAAAGATAACGTGGAGTAGCGGGATTCATCCTGCGCTGCTATCCCAAGCCATAAAGTCATTGCATATATTCTTCCTGTCCGCATTGGACAACCGCGCAGACTGAAGTTCTCTACTTTGTGTATTTTTGCTACCGGGTCTAAAATGACGTATTTCTTAACTATATGCTAAAATGATGGTATATGAACATATTATGGAGTAGCGGGATTCATCCCGCGCTGCTGTCCTAAGCCTTTAAATCCTACGCCATCGCGCATTCCATTCGCATCGGACAACTGCGCAGGTTAAAACCTGCTACTTCGTGTATTTTCGCCGCTGAATTAAAATTCGGTTAACCATTATAAAACTATTCCAATGACCCCTCTTGAAAAAACTATCCTTGCCACCGTTTCTTATTACGATATCTTTGACTACCCGCTGACCGGATTTGAAATCTGGCGGTATTTGGTTCGGTCAAAAGATTTTGCAGAGGATAATTTTAAGGCCGGAGATACGATTGCGGCCTTGCATGAGAGCGAAGCCCTAAAAAATCACATCGGGCATAAATTCGGATTCTATTATCTGCTGGGCCGGGAAAGAATCGTGGAAAAAAGATTATGGCGGAAAAAGCTCGCGGATCAGAAATGGAAAAAGCTCAAATATATTTTTAAAATTTTAGTGCTAGTGCCGTTTGTGCGCGGGATTTTCGTTTCCGGTTCGCTGGCGATGGAAAATAGCAAAGACGATTCGGATGTGGACATCATCGTCGTGGCCAAGAGCGGACGGATCTGGACGGTGCGGACCTTGATGACTTCTTTGACTTTCATCCTCGGAGTCCGCAGACATGGAAAAAAGACCAAGGACCGGATTTGCCTTAATCACTATATTACGGACGAGTCTCTGCGGATTCCTTTCGAGAGTCTCTATAACGCCGAGAGCTACGCGCATCTGCTCAACGTCTATATCGAGGACGACGGAATCTTTCATCTCTTTCAGGAGGCGAACGGCTGGCTTGCGGATTATCTTGTTAATTATCAACCTACCGAACTGCACAGTGCGCGCGCCGTGCGGAAGAATCGTTTCTTCATGAGCTTGGTCCGGATCGAGGAATTGTTTCTGGGCGGTGCAGTGGGGGGCAATTTGGAAAAAATATTTTCTGTCGTCGAGAGCAAGCGCATCTATAAGGACCCTCTTCATCTCAAACCCGGCGGACGTATCACTATTGATGATGGACAGCTGGAATTTCACCCTGACTCACACGAGCAATTCACTATTCCCGAATTTAATTGGCGGATGCAGGAAGCGGGGCTTACGGAATTTGCCGGACAAAAAGATTCCGGGCTCAATAGATAGGGGCTGGTTTAATTGCCTCAATCGGACTTTTCACCTTTGCGGGAGCAGGTTTAAACCTGCTTTTTCCAGTTTAGATTTCATACCTAATCATTACGAAACAAGCGAGATTATATAGAATAGTATCAGCAAAAACCGGTAATAAAAACATCGGTTTGTTGATTCTTCAAATTAAAAGGTCCGGGTGTATACCCGCTCCTGCAACATCAGTCTACAGTTTGTATCTTTCTAATTATTGACAATCTTTCTATCGAATATATAATGAAGTTAGCACTCGCGAAGAAAGAGTGCCAATCGTCTCTTTAGTTAATAATTCAATAATCGGCACTTATCAAAGTGCTTAAAAGAAAGGAATCTGATATGAAACTTAAACCTCTTAGTAACAAGATTATTTTGGAAGCTGTCTCAGCAGAAGAGAAGACCAAGAGCGGACTTATCATCCCTGATACGATAAATCAGGAAAAGCCTGAGCAAGGCAAGGTTTTGGCAGTCGGCCCAGGCAAACTTTTGAAGAGCGGTGAGCGCAGCAAGATGGATGTCAAAGTCGGCGACACAGTTATTTTTTCCAAGTATTCTCCCAGCGAGATCAAGCTCGACGGTAAGGAATATCTGGTTGTCGGCGAAGAAGACGTTTTAGCGATCGTGGGATAATCCATATCACGGAAATTCGCTCTATCTCTTATGTATCGTTGCGAGTGTAGCGATAGCGGAGCGCGGCAATCCCGTTGTTATGCGGAAAAAACGTTATATTACGTCAGACGAGACGTGGTAACGGGATTGTCCCGTCGGAGAGGGCACAAGATATTGTGCCCCTACAAATAGCGATGGCAGATAAAAAATGATTTTAATAAACTTAGTAAAACCAATATGGCAAAAGATGTAAAATTCAGTGAGGATGCCCGTCAGTCTATCAAACGCGGCATCGATAAGGTAGCCGATGCGGTCAAAGTAACAATCGGTCCTAAGGGCCGTAACGCGATTTTGGACAAAGGCTACGGCGCCCCGACCATTACTAATGATGGTGTGAGTATCGTCAAAGAAATCGAGTTGGAAGACAAATTCGAGAATATGGGAGCGCAGCTTCTTCGCGAAGTGGCCTCCAAGACCAATGATATCGCAGGGGACGGGACTACGACTTCGGCTATTCTTACCCAGTCTCTTATCGGCGAAGGACTCAAGTATGTCGCGATGGGTGTCAATCCGGTAGGAATCCGTTTGGGTATCGAGAGTGCGGGCAAGGAAGTGATTGCGGAACTCAAGGCCAGTGCCAAGAAGATCAAAAGCCGCGAAGAAATCGCGCAGGTGGCGACCATTTCAGCTGAAGACTCTGAAATCGGAAACATCATCGCCGAAGTGATGGAGAAAGTCGGCAAAGATGGAGTCATTACCGTGGAGGACTCACAGACCTTCGGACTATCCAGTGAAGTGGTGGAAGGTATGGATTTCGACAAGGGCTATGTCTCTCCTTATATGATCACCGACACAGAGAAAATGAAGGCGGAAATGAATAATCCGTATATTCTTTTGACGGATAAAAAGATTTCATCATTAAACGAGATTTTACCGATATTGGAAGCGGTGAACGCTACCGGCAAGAAAGAGATCGTGATTATCGCGGAGGATATCGAAGGGGAAGCTCTGACTACTCTTATCATCAATAAACTTCGCGGCACTCTGAATGTGTTGGCGGTCAAAGCTCCGGGGTTCGGGGATCGTCGCAAGGAAATGCTGGCGGACATCGCGGTTGTGACTGGCGGACGTGTCGTTTCTGAGGAGACGGGAGTCAAACTCGAGAATGCCACTTTGGAAATGCTGGGAACTGCCAAGAAGGTGATTGCCACCAAAGACAATACCACTATCGTGGACGGCGATGGAGTCAAAAAAGACATAGAGGGGCGTATCGAACAGATTCGAAAACAGCTTGAGTTGAGCACCTCAAGTTTTGACAAAGAAAAATTGCAAGAGAGATTGGCGAAGCTTGCTGGAGGAGTTGCGGTTTTGAAAGTCGGCGCCGCTACCGAGTCCGAACTTACCTATAAGAAGCACAAAGTAGAAGATGCTCTCGCGGCTACTAAAGCGGCAGTGGAAGAAGGTATTGTCGCCGGTGGAGGAACCGCACTCGTGAAAGCGGGAGTTGCGGTTCAGAAGAGACTTGAAGAAGGAAAAATTGATTTGGAAAACCTA
The DNA here is from genome assembly GCA_028690055.1 of Minisyncoccota bacterium. Lineage (GTDB taxonomy): Bacteria > Patescibacteriota > Minisyncoccia > JAHIHE01 > JAGLIN01 > STD2-77. The sequence goes on from JAQVBZ010000001.1 coordinate 61,012, forward strand.
GGTTTCGAAGATGAAACAGCTGCGGGAGTAAAAATCTTGTTGCGCGCTTTGGAAGAACCACTTCGCCAGATCGTCAATAACGCGGGCAAAGAAGAAGGCGCAGTTATTGCCAATTTCGTCAAGAGCGATAAAGCCAAGAATTCAGGATATAACGCGGTTACCAATAAGACTGAAGTCGATATGGTTTCTGCCGGTATCATTGACCCTGTCAAGGTGACTCGCACCGCTTTGGAAAATGCCATCTCGGTTTCCGCGATGCTTTTAACTACCGAAGTCGCGGTTACGGATTCTCCGGAAAAGAAAGACGGGCATGATCATGGATCGGCAGGAATGGGCGCTGGCATGGGTATGGGAATGGGGATGTAATGTGTATCGCAAGAGAGGCTCGGGCTCGTTGTGGGTCCGGCCTTTCTCGTGAAACATTACAGCATGTGGAGTAGCGGATTTCATCTCTCGCTGTATTGTATGGAGTAGCAGGATTTATCCCGCGCTGCTTCCCAAGCGGAGAAATACGCCGATTATACTTGTACTTTTCGCATAGGATAGCCGCACAGACTAAAGTCTGCTACTCCATTGTGGCGGATATTATCTCCTTGTGTCTGATAAGGAGTAATCAGTCCTCGTAGTTCAATGGATAGAACGTAGGTTTCCGGAACCTATGATACGGGTTCGATTCCTGTCGAGGGCACAGTGAAAATAAAAGCCGGTATGTCCGGCTCTTGTTGTCAATCTTCTTGATATTTCCTGATTATATCGCTTTTGCAAACCATCGAAGCATGTCTACAAGAACTACGGAACGTTTTTTTACGTGGAGTAGCGGGATTCGTCCCGCGCTGCTGTCCCAAGCCGAGAAATGCATCAAATACGTTTTTCCCGTATGAGATAGCCGCGCAGACTAAAGTCTGCTACTCCATTACGATATCATTTATATATAGTATAATTTGAGTTCTTTCTTAACGGTATGATTGTGATATAATAGAAGCAATCTCATTAATATAATTTTTCGCATTCGACTCTGCCTATGCTCGCAGCAGAAACCAAAAATTTTTACAAATATTTTACTTTTAGACTGAATTAATTTTTAAGCAGAAAACTATGGATTTTACAATCATCCTTATGGTGGCTCTCGCCGCTATAGTTCTTTGGTTCATTGCCATTTACAACGGACTCGTCAAGCTCAAAGTCCGCACCGATGAAGCTTGGAGTGATATCGATGTTCAGCTCAAACGTCGATATGATCTTATTCCTAATCTTATCAACACCGTGAAGGGCTATGCCGCGCACGAGAGCGGAGTTTTTGAGAGAGTCACCGAAGCTCGTACCAAGGCGATGAGCGCCGGAACTGCCGCCGAAAAAGGCCAAGCAGAAAATGCTCTTTCCGGTACGCTCAAGAGTTTATTCGCGGTTGCGGAGAATTATCCGGAGCTTAAGGCCAATACCAATTTTTTGGAACTGCAGAGAGAACTTTCCGACACAGAAAACAAGATTCAGGCCTCACGCAGATTTTACAACGGCAACGTCCGCGACCTCAACACTAAGATTCAGATTTTTCCCGACAGCATCGTGGCTGGCATTCTCAGCATAACCAAGAGAGAATTCTTCGAGATCGAAGAAGGGGAGAAGGCGGTACCGAAGGTCGAGTTCTAAATTTCAGTTCGAAAGTATATCACAATGGCCTGATATTCAATGTGTCTCTCTTAATTTGTCATTCTGGAATTTTGGTAACCCAAAATACCCAGTACATGGTTTTAATTGACCCGCCAAGATACTTCGCATAATTAAGATATCGTTTTTGGATAAGATATTTTCTTCAAACGTAAAGTGTAAACTCTTAGGTAGGCAAATCTCAGAACCGCTTTATTGAACCTGCCAAATAGCATTTCCCGCTACAAAACCATTATTTTTGTCATTCCGGTAGGAATCCCTTGTCCCTTTATCGGTATTGTAATATCTGCTAGCTTAGTAATAGATAGTTTAAGGGATCCCTGCGGGATGACAAAATGTGGGTTCTTGTCGCAGGGAAAGAAGTCCTGTATATTTGAAACGTTTATAAAGTTATGCAGAACTTCGGTTAAAGATGTCTGTTCCTCTACCGATGGTTTCTAAATTGTAGCAATTTAAATCTTACAAACATGGCCACACTCTATACACAATCTGACAGCAATACCCGCAAGACTTATTTGCTCATAAGTTTCTTTTTGATTTTTGTGATTGCGGTTGGGTGGGTCTTTTCACAAGCGATGGGTTCCAGTGATATCCTTTATATTGCCGTTATTTTTTCTACGCTGATGAGTGTCGGCAGTTATTGGTATTCTGATAAGCTCGTGCTTTCGATGAGCAAGGCGCGTCTGGTGGAGTTTGAAGACAATAAAGAACTCTATCGTTTGGTGGAAAATCTTTGCATCACTGCAGGGCTTCCGCTTCCCAAAATATATATCATCGACGATTCCGCACCTAATGCTTTTGCCACCGGACGTGATCCGCAGCATGCGGTAATCGCTGTTACTTCCGGTATTTTGCAAAAGCTTGACCGGAGCGAACTGGAAGGGGTGATTGCGCACGAGCTTTCTCATATTGGTAATCGAGATATATTACTTGCGACTGTGGTAGTGGTTTTGGTGGGAGTCGTGGCGCTGCTGGCCGATTATTTTAAGCACATGCTTTTTTGGGGAGGAGGACGCGATAATGATAATAAGGGGGGCAATCTATATATTATGATTCTGGCAATTCTGTTATCCATTCTGGCGCCGCTTTTCGCTATGCTTATCCAGCTGGCGATTTCGCGCAAAAGAGAATTCCTTGCCGATGCCGACGGTGCGCTTCTAACTCGTTATCCCGAAGGTCTTGCCAGCGCGCTGGAAAAGATTTCGTCGGACCAAGAACCCTTGGAAGTCGCCAATCGTGCCACGGCGCATCTCTATATTGCTAGCCCATTTAAAGGCAACAAAGTCAGCAAGCTTTTTATGACCCATCCGCCTATCGAAGAAAGAGTCGCGGTTCTACGCGGGATGGACGTTAAATAAGATATGAAACAAAGATACAGGCACTTTTCGCAAGAACAACTTTTTTCTTTTGCTGTTTTTTTAAAATCATTTCTGTCTCATCGGTAAGCCTGGGGGAGAGGAAAAAAATATCGAAAATCAGCGCCGTCACAATCAAAAAATTTTTACCATTTCCTTTAATCTTTATTTCTGCTAAAATAAAATCATAGATATTATTCTGTAAGACTTAAAAGTTATTATTTGCTTGCCATGAATATTACCAAAAAAACGGCCGTCGCGGCGCTTTTGATTGTTGCCGTTTTTATGCTTCCTGGTTGTTCGGTCAAGGAGTCGGATAAGCAGGCCGAGAAAGAAGAAAATCGAGATAAGATCGATACCGACAGTGACGGACTTTACAATTATGAAGAGGTAAAGTTCGGTACGGATATCAGCAAGAAAGACACTGACAGTGACGGACTTTCCGATTATGACGAGGTAAGGAGGTGGAACACCGATCCGAATAAGGCGGACACTGACGACGATGGCTCCGATGATGGGGAGGAAGTCATAGAGGGGCACGATCCCAATAGTAAGACGGCGCAACTCGATACCGACAATGACGGCTTGGGCAATGCGGACGAGATGAAATTCGGCACCGACCTGGAGCAGCCCGATACGGATGGCGATGGATTCACCGATAAACAGGAAGTCGACGCTGGGCGCGATCCTTTGAATCGCTACAAGTAGAATACTCGAAACATCAACAAATATAAAAACTAAAGTTAAACAAAAATTATGGAAAACCTATTTTCAAAGGAGCTTCTGAGTGCGGACGATCTTATTAAGGTTTCTTGGAAAGCGTTTTGGCAAAGGTTCTTGAAATTTGCTTATGTGCGTATGCTGGCAATCGTATCATTCTTGTTTGCATCTACTGTTCTGGTGGCATCGGCACTAGCTTCATTTGGCGGTGGTATCATGCTTACCGCTATCCTGTTAGACATCGTTGTTTTTCTGATCATTGTTTTGGTTGAGAATATAATGTTCTATGAAATCATCAAGGACAAAAACATCAGGATTCGAAAAGCTTTTCGAAAAGCTCTTCCCAAAATCAAACCGGTTATCGGATGCTGGTCCGTATATTTTTTGACCTCTCTTAACCTCGTTGTCCTTTTGATGTTTCTGGGAGGATTCTTTCTTATGTCAGTCGCCTTAATCAGCATTCTCCCGGCTGCGCATACTATGAACGTCGTTTTTGGTATGATGTCGGCCTTTTTGATATTGTTTGTCGGTGTCATATTGATGATTCTTTCCATCTTTGCCGGTATATGGCAACGTTTTCTTTTCTTCAATGTAATTATCGAAGGAATGCCTGTGCGCGAGGCGCTGGACCACTCTTTTTCTCTGCTCAGCAAGAATAAACAATTCGTATTTGAGCGAGCAGGCGGTTTTTTCCTTCTCTATATCCTCATCCAGACGACTCTCGTGGTACTTTCTTACATACATCCCGTTTTTGATACTGTCAGGGGTGTAGCGAATTATGTCTTGGCGGGTTGGTGGATAGTTTTCCATTATTCGATGTATGAAAATATTAAAGCCGCGGGAGCGGAGAAGAAGGTGGATGAAGTAGATCGGCAGGCGGTAGCGTCCTTGCTCAAGAGTGGGTGGGTTATCCTTTTGACAGGCATTATGGTGACGATTTTTTCTTGCGTATTCCTCGTGGCGCAATCGGATTTTTGGAGTGTGGCGGCGCTAGCGTCTTCTCTTTTTCGATTATAATTTTTGAAAAAATATTTGTAAGGGCAAGGCGAAATTTCTCGCCTTGCTTTTTTAAGGCGCGTGTTTTATCGGCTTGGTTAACTCTGTACGTTTTCTGTTTGTTCTTTCGAAAGGAGCGCTCGTCTGATGAATATGAAAAATATCTAAGTTTCTACTAAAACAATGTTGATATGTCTGGAGTAGGCAGAGGATCAGTTCTTTCTGCTAAAAAATAAAATATCAGAAGATCCTTAATCTTTATCGCATCGTTTCTCGGCATTTTAAAACTATGCTATAATGAAGGCATTATTTAAACAAATAAAAAAATAAATCTATGGCTAAAAATAGAAAGGAGAAACTCATTCTCTGGTTCGATGAAGTCAACAATCAGGATGTTTCTCTGGTGGGCGGAAAGAACGCGTCGCTGGGTGAAATGTATCAGAAACTTACCAAGCAGAAAGTAAGTATTCCGAATGGTTTTGCGACCACAGCTTATGCTTATCGGTACTTTATGAAAGAGACCGGACTGATGGACGAAATCAGGATTATTTTAAAAGACCTGGATACGCGTGATATGAAAAATCTTTCCGACCGCGGGGAAAAAATCAGACATGCTATTATGGCGGCAGAATTTCCGGAGGATTTTACCGAAGAGATTACTGCGGCTTATCATAAGATAGAAGAGGAGTACGGAGAGCGCGCCGATATGGCGGTCCGGAGCTCCGCTACTGCCGAAGATCTGCCGGATGCGTCTTTTGCCGGTCAGCAGGAATCATATCTGAATATCAGAGGCGTGCACGATATACTTTATGCTACCAAACAATGTGTCTCTTCGCTTTTTACCAATCGCGCCATTTCTTATCGTGTGGATAGAGGATTCGATCATTTCGATATCGCACTTTCGGTGGGAGTGCAAAAGATGGTACGCAGCGACAAGGCAGTAAGTGGAGTAATGTTCTCTATCGATACCGAGTCGGGTTTCCGTGATGCGGTGGTCATCAATGGTTCTTATGGTTTGGGTGAAAATATCGTCAAAGGTCGCGTCAATCCTGATGAATTTTATGTTTTTCAACCTACCCTTAAAAAAGGTTTCAAGCCTATCGTGGAAAAACGACTAGGCTTCAAGGAAGAAAAACTCATTTATTCCAGTGAAGGTCGCAACTCGACCAAGAATGTCAAGGTGTCGACCGAGGACCGTCGCAGATTCTGCATCACGGACGAAGAGGTTTTGCAACTGGCACGCTGGGCGACCATCATCGAAGAACATTATAAGCGTCCGATGGATATGGAATGGGCGAAAGACGGTCTTACCGGAAAACTTTTTATCGTGCAGGCAAGACCTGAAACGGCGCAGAGTAATCGTGACGGTAATTTCCTTGAGGAATATCTATTGAAAGAAAAAGGAAAAATTTTGTGTTCAGGCGCGAGCGTTGGCTACAAGATCGGTAGCGGCAAGGCTAATGTCATAAAAGATGTTTCAGATATTGGAGATTTTAAGAAAGGCGAAGTTTTGGTTACTGAAATGACCGATCCGGACTGGGAACCGATTATGAAGATTGCTTCGGCTATCGTAACTAATTCCGGTGGAAGGACCTGTCATGCCGCTATCATTTCGCGTGAGCTGGGGATTCCTTGTATCGTTGGAACTCGTAACGCCACGGAACAAATAAAATCCGGAAAAGAAGTCACTGTTTCTTGCGCGGAAGGTGAGAGCGGATATGTTTACGACGGGGTTTTGAAATTCGAAATCAAAAAGACCGACCTTAAGACTCTGAAACGTCCTAAGAACGTGAAGATTATGATGAATCTGGGTGAGCCGGAACAGGCATTCACACAGTCACTCATTCCAAATGACGGAGTGGGATTGGCTCGGGAAGAATTTGTCATCAATAATGCGATAAGAATCCATCCGATGGCGCTCTTAGCGATGGACGGCAAGGTCAAAGGTGTGAAGATCGACCGTCATACTGCCAAGATCATAGACAAAATTACTTACGGTTATAAGAACAAAACAGAATTCTTTGTGGACAAATTGGCGCAGGGTATCGGAAAATTGGGTGCGGCTTTCTATCCCAAGGATGTGATTGTTCGTTTCTCCGATTTTAAGACCAACGAGTATGCGAATCTTATCGGTGGACAATATTTCGAGCCCAAGGAAGAGAACCCGATGATCGGTTGGCGCGGAGCTTCCAGATATTACGATGAAAAATACGCCGCCGCTTTTGCTCTGGAATGTGAAGCGATCAAAAGGGTGCGCGAGCAATTCGGACTCACCAATGTGATTGTGATGATTCCTTTCTGCCGAACCGTCGATGAGGGCAAGAATGTTCTGGACATCATGAAGAAATTCGGATTGGAGCGGGGCAAGAACGGACTCAAGGTTTTCGTGATGGCGGAAATTCCGGCAAATATTCTGTTGGTCGATGAATTTTCAAAGATTTTCGACGGTTTCTCCATTGGCAGCAACGACCTTACTCAGCTGACTTTGGGATTGGATCGTGATAACGGAACCATCGCCCATATCGGCAACGAAAAGAACGAGGCGGTGCGGATTCTTATCAGACAGCTCATCAAAGGCGCTCACAAGAGGAAACGTAAAGTCGGTATCTGTGGGCAGGCTCCTTCCGATTTTCCGGATTATGCCGAATGGCTGATGAAAGAAGGTATCGATAGCATCTCAGTCACTCCCGACACGGTGCTCAAGACCACTCTCAATCTGGGCGGCGGCAACAAGCCGGCGGCTAAGAAAGCTGTGAAGAAGAAAAAATAGTTTCGCAAAATATAAAAACGACCCTTTTATAGGGTCGTTTTTTTACACGCAGAAATAACCGAATTCAGTTAGATATGTTTTTAAGATGTATTTAAGAAGAACCATTCTTGCTTTTTAAAGAAACATAACTATATTGTCAGGTGAAATATCGTAAAGGGATTCCGGATATTTCGCAGTAACGAAATTTCGGAATGACACACAGGAGAGGATCGGGATTGATTAAAGGAAGGATAAGAACTGTTATTCAAAAGACATGCCAGCATCGCCCCTCTGGTCAAAAACCGCTATTTTGCATAGAATGTAGATAGATACTTAAGCCATACATATGCAAAAAAGACCTCTAGCCGACCGGATGCGCCCCAAGTCTTTTGAGGAGTTTTTTGGTCAGGAAAAAATCGTCGGGGAGGGAAAAATGCTTAAAAAAGCGATTGAGGGAGATAAGATTCCGTCGATGATTTTTTGGGGGCCGCCAGGATCGGGCAAGACTACGCTCGCAGGGATTATCGCCGAGAAGACCGGAAGTGAATTCGTTTCTATGAGCGCTACCAATAGCGGCGTTAAGGATTTGCGGCGGGAGATGGAGAGGGCCGAGTCGTTGGGGCGTTTAGGAACTAAGACTATCCTTTTTATCGACGAAATACATCGCTTTAATAAATCTCAGCAGGATTTCCTTTTGCCTTATGTTGAGCGTGGCACTATTACGCTCATCGGCGCCACTACTGAGAATCCCAGTTTTGAAGTAAATAACGCGCTACTTTCCCGCGCGCGGGTTTTTGTTTTGGAAAAACTCAGTGTGGAAGATTTGGAGAAGATAATCTCTCGTTCAATCAAAGATAAGAAAAACGGTCTCGGGGGCGAAGGGATAAAAATGGGCAAAAAGGAAATCGAGTTTCTTGCCCAGATGTCGGATGGTGATGCGCGCATCGCCTTGAGCGTTCTTGAATTTGCAGCAGAAATGAATAAAAATATCAGTCGGGAGATAATAGAGGAGTCTTTGCAGAAAGCCATAATGTATGACCGTAACGGCGAAGAGCATTACAATCTCATTTCGGCCCTGCATAAATCGATGCGCGGCTCCGATGCTGATGCGGCGTTATATTATTTGGCTAGGATGCTTTCTGGCGGTGAGGACCCTCTTTATATAGCACGCCGTCTCGTCCGTTTTGCTTCTGAGGATATCGGCATTGCCAATTCACAAGCGCTTACTCAGGCAGTGGATGTTTATCAGGCTTGTCATTTTATCGGTTATCCTGAGTGCTCGGTCAATCTGGCGCAGGCCGTGGTCTATATGGCCAAATCCAAGAAAAGCAATAAGCTCTATATTGCATATAACGAGGCTCAAAAGGATGTTGAGGCTTTCGGAGCATTGCCGGTACCGCTTCATATCCGTAACGCTTCCACCAAACTGATGAAAGAGCTCGATTACGGCAAGGGCTATAAGTACTCGCCGGACTTTGGTTACAGCGAAAATCAGGAGTATTTGCCGGAAAAGCTTAAGGGTAAAAAATACCTTGATTTCTAAAATTTCCAAAAATATGGTAAAATGGAGTTAAATGGACAAACTAATCCGTAATGCAAAAAAATGAGTGATTCAATGCAAAACGATTTCGATGAAATTTTGCAAAAAACGCAAAGCACTCCCATGCCGGAATTAGGGGAATCTAAAAAAGAAGATCTTTCGGTTCAAAATATCAAATCGGCAGTACCAGGGATGATAGAAGATCCGAAAGAGGTGCATCAGGCGATATCTTTTGCCCGGCAGCTGCAAGCGACTCGCGCAAAAGCGTCGGAGCAGGAGAAAGAGTTTATGAAAAATCTGCAGACGATACAGGAGCAGGATCCGGCACTGATCAAGAAAATCAAATTGGTGGGTATCGGAATCGTTATTTTGCTACTCATATTTGCCACGGTGATTTATCGAAACAGCCGAGATAATAGTGCCGCAGTGGCTCCGGCGGTAGTGCAAAAGAATAACGCCACGAATGTACAAGAAAGCGCGGCCGATAAGCTGAAGGCGTCGCAGAATGTGAACGACAGATTACGGGTAGGAAACTTGATTAATATCGCCCAGCTGGCTGTGGTATATCATTTAGAGCAGAAAGCGGATCTTCCCGTCAGCGCTACTTACGTGAAATTGAATGAGAATAATCCTGTTACTGAATATCTTAAAGACGCTCTGATCAGGTATGGCAATTCTACGGGGATACTGTTGGATCCCAAAGACCCCGATTTTTATTATGCCTACATATCCGTGGACGGAAGGAGCATTGAACTGAGCGCTAGGATCGAGAACGAAGACGGAGAATATTGTGATGGCGGAGGCAGTCCTTGCATCTATAAAAAGACGATTACGGAAGCACAGATGACGGAAATGAGCTCTGATTTGGAAAGATATAAATAATTGTTTAAGTTTAAACATATGAAATGTCCTCGATGCGGAAAATCTCTGGATGAGATTATTGTCGGTAATTGCCGGGTAGATCGCTGCGATAAATGCGGCGGCATCTGGTTCGACAAAGATGAACTCAGCACAATCAGAGACGAGCGCGATGGAAATCTTAGCTGGCTGGATTTTGATTTGTGGAGCGATATAAATAAATTGAAATCGGGCGGCACTTATCTTGATTGTCCCCGCGATGGCGGTCCTCTCTACAAAATCCAATACGGTTCGTCAGACGTGATGGCGGACGTCTGCTTGGAGTGCCACGGCGTGTGGCTGGAAAAGGGTGAGATGGAAAAGATTATCAAAAATCTGGAGCAGAAGATAAATAAGGAAACTCTGCCTGAATATCTCCGGGATTTGGAGTTGGAAGTCCACGGTCTTTTTCTAGAGGCTGGACACACTAAAGAAGAGCTTCGCAACATTGCGATCATTATGAAGCTTATCGCTTATCGCCTGGTAGCACAGTATCCGAAGATTACGAAGATTGTGGCGTCTCTACCTGATTAGAAAAATAATATTCTAATATGCAAAAAAAAGATCTGGCGAATGTGTTTTTGCTTATGACGGTTTTCGTTCTGTCATTGTTTATCTACCTCACTCCTGTCGCTGCCCCGAGCGGGTCAATAATAGAAGAGAAAGGTAAGGTTTTGGGCGAACGTATCACAACGGAAACTGACGACGCGCCTTTCTCTCTTTTTGTTGGGGGGCTTCTCAGCAAGCGCAAAGAACTTGATGATAGCAATTGTGATTTTGTCGTGTCAGAAGAGTCGTCAGAAGGTTCCATCGCCTGGGAAGGGGAGCTGATTTGGAGCGACCCCGATAATTATAAAATTTTTATGGATCAGGGTAGGAAAATCATTGCGGTCAACCAGGGAGAAATCAATGAAATCAAGGATGACGGGAGCAAAGAATACTTTGGTACCATAGATGACGACGCTAGCGGATTTTTGAAATTTTCAGAAATCAGGAATTATGTCTTTGAGGATTTCCTTGCCGAGGTGGCGGAGAATCTGACGGAAAGCAACCTGGCAGGGGAAGAAGTCATTGACGGTACCAGATATTATATTTTTCAAAGCAAGATATCCATAATCAATTCCGGCAAAGAAATCAACCGAACATTTTATGTTTCAGGGGAGGGGGTATTTCTCAAAGCGTTCATCGAGGAAAAGACGAATGACTACGAGGTTTATGATTCATCCGGTGAGGCTGTTGCTCAGAAAGGCCATGTGAAGAACATCAATATCGAAGTAAAAAACAGGGTGTTTTTCTAAAATGATCTTCATTAAAGAAAACTCCTGTTTTTTAGTGTTTCTAAATCTGCCATCTTATTCTGCAAATCATACCTTTTGCACCAAATTGCGTATAGACGTTATGGCTGTATTTTATAAATGAATTTTGAAGTAACAGGTTCTAACCTGCATATATTGGTGGTCAGGACAGAGATAAAGATTGTCTGTATTTACAAAATCGAACAAATAATATAGACTTACTGAGTGTTTTGAGGCTTTTGGTCTGACCGGACCTTAGGCCGTGACTATTCTTTGGAAGGGTGGCTGAGCGGTCGAAAGCGCACGCTTGGAAAGCGTGTGAGCCAGTAATGGTTCCGCGGGTTCGAATCCCGCCCCTTCCGCATTCTGGGTGGGATGAGAAGTTTATTCCCTGGAAGGGTAAATCCCGCCTTGACCTGTACCTAATAAAATGAAAACCCCGTATAGGTGTATATGCTGTTTTTAAAGGAGTAGGGCGATTATTTAAGGATAAAAATTATCATGAAAATATTTGCTGTTTACGGACGATTGAATTTGACAAAGAAACCGGAATGGTTTGAGGCTTTTCGCGCCAAATATGGAACTATATTTGAATACCACGTAACACTCAAACAGTCGTGTTTTATTGAAGAGCCACAGATTCCAGATCTCAAGAAAAAACTGAATGATATCTTCGAAAACTTCGCCGTGCCTGGACACAAAATTGATATGATTTTCGATGAATTGTATTCAGAGAAAGATGCGATAATGGTCCGTACGAAAGAGACCAGACCAATAATAGATCTACAGAAACAGATAAGAGATACCCTGAAAGATTATGACCGGTATGTGGCACCAGAACTTAAAACTTACGAATACAATTTTCATCCGCACGTTTCAATCGTCATAGATCTAACGCCGGAACAGTACGCGGCGGCAAACAGGGAACTGAAATCCGATTATCGTTGCGAAGGAATCATTGAGGAGATTGTTTTGGTGGTTGCGGAACATGCTAGGAAACCAGTAGATCTCGAAAACCAGATGATTTATCATTTATAAAAATCTGGGTAAGGATTTGATGGTCATTGTATAATGATTAATCCTTAGCTTTCCAATCTGAATTAGCAGCTTTGATTATTTCTTTCCGTATTCGGTACGCAGTAGTGCACTTATTGCGCGACCCATCCTATTGTCATTCCGAAATGAGCGGAGCGATTGAGGAATCTGGGAATAATACTAAGCGCTTATAACATTTCATATAAACATATCACTAGAAGATTCTTCCGCATTTCCCAGATCCCTCAGTCGAGTACGATTTTCGGGATGACAAAGTTATATATGTTATTGTGATTGTAGAGACGTCGATTTATCGCGTATTTTTTTGACAAAGAAATCTACACTTGCCGTATAGATTTTTTATTTTGCTTTCTAACTTGGTAGAAATATGATATAGCCATTTTTATCCGGCAGATTAGAAAATGAAAGAATTGGAAAAATATAAAATATTTAATTTTCTCCAATGTTTTCATTTGTAATTTCGATTGCCTTTCCTTCAATTAGGGCTATGGAAATTTTTTTATAGGCAGACGAAAGAATTCTTTGAAAAGTGCTCTGCGATGTATTCATTTTTTTAGCACATTCTGTTTGCTCTAGATCTTTGATATTTCTAAGTCTCAAAGCTTCAATTTCTTCAAGCGTCAGTTTGATTACTTCCAAAGATCTCATCGGCACGCCTTGAGGTTTGAAATAGGTTATCTCCGGATTGAATCCTATTTTTCGACAAAGTCTCGGTCTTGGCATAAATCTAATCCTTTCTGTATCTTATGATAAACTGATTGATTAATGAAAGCTATCCGGCCTCTTTATTGCGAAGAGGCCGGATTTAGCTTCTTTACTTTTGCTGGGATTGTAAGGCTGATTTTTCTTCTTTAATCGCCGCTAACTCTTCTTCGAGCATTTTTTCTTCGTTTTCCAGAGCGGAGAGTTCGTTTTTGGGAGAAATGAATCTCCTGCGACCGAAACCGCGTCCACTACAACAACCTCGTCCCATTCCAAAACCGGCACCGCAAGAACCCATTCCTCGTCCGGTTCCAGCACCTTGACCCGTAGGGCCTGTTCCATTTAATTCTGGCATAATATTCTCACCTCCTTTCTTGATTTCAATAAACATTCCGACCTTTGTGTCACCATCTATATTGAATATATATTCATAATGACTTTTCGTCAAGTTTTCTGATCGAATATAAAACTGAATGAAAAATGTCGCCAAGGAAAAAGTAATCGTTCAATCTGAAGGGGGGGGCAGGTACGCAGTAGCGCGCCTACAACGTGACACAGCCTCCCCTATATGTCATTCCGAAATGAGCTACTGCGACCCCGGAATCTGGGAATAATGCTATGCGCTTATAATATTTTATATAAATATAACGCCAGAAGATTTTCCCGCATTCCCCAGATCCCTCAGTCGAGTACGACTTTCGGGATGACAAGGTTGCGTTATGTCTCAGGAGTTGTAGAGACGCCGATTCATCGCATCTTTCTTGGTAAAGGAATCTATACTCCCTGTATGGATTTTTGTTCTGCGCCGTGATAGTATGAAGTATGAAATGCCTTACTATTATTACAAGGTGGCGATAATGGTTGTCATTGCGACGACGCGGCAATCCCGAGGCTATGCGAAACAACCCGTATGTAACTACTGGTGAAATATAGTAACAGGATTGCCACGTCGGAAAGGGCACAAGATATTGTGCCCCTACAGTTCGCAATGACAAGTCGTATATCGTTTGCTATCCATAAATGTAATCATAAAAAATAAAACTGATGCAACAAATCATAAAATATTTCAAACCATATCTGCTGTGGCTTCTTGTCCTCATCTTTTTTGTGGGCGGGCAGAGTTATGTCAACCTGACCTTGCCGGATTATACCGCGCGGATCGTTAACGAGGGGGTAAGCAAGCAGAACTTGGGTATCATTTACTCTGTGGGTGCGGAGATGCTGCTTATCACTTTGCTTGGCGGACTTTTTACTGTGGCCGCTGGTTTTTTGGCGGCCAAGATTTCCACCGGTTATGCGAGGCGACTACGTGAGGCTACCTTCACCAAAGTGGAAAGTTTCTCGCTGGATGAATTCAATGATTTTTCTTCTTCGTCGCTGATTACACGCGCGACCAATGATGTCCAACAGTTGCAAAATGTGCTGGGGATGCTGATGCGTATGACTTTTATGGCGCCCTTGATGGGGGTGGGAGCTATCATCAAGGCCAACCAACTGGCGCCGAGTATGTCTTGGATAATGTTTTGTGCCATAGGTTTTTTGATTGCAGTATTGTTGGTTCTTTTTATTCTGGCTATCCCGAAATTTACTGTTATTCAGAAGCTGGTAGATAAGCTGGGTTTGGAAGTTCGTGAGATGTTGGTGGGGGTGCGGGTAATCCGCGCTTATGACAAGGATGCCTCGGTGCAGAAGAAATTTTCCGAAGCCAATCAGGAATCTACCCGTTTGAACATATTCGTGGCAAGACTGATTTCGATCGTATCGCCGGTGATGACGCTGCTGATGGGGCTTACGGGCGTGGCAGTGGTCTGGGTAGGCGCTTATCTCGTCGATGGCGGGACGCTTGATATCGGTCACATCGTGGCTTTGATGCAATATATTTCTCAGGCTATCTTTTCTTTCTTTATGCTGTCTATCGTCTTTATCATGATTCCGCGTGCGGCGGTATCGGTCCGGCGTATCAGCGAGATATTGGAGGTTAAGTCTCGCATCAAGGATCCGGAAACTTCGGAGCATCTGCATGACACTGTCCGGGGCAAAGTGGAATTTCGAGATGTGAGTTTCAGTTATGAAGGTTCGGAACAGCCGATATTGAATGATATTTCTTTTATTGCCAAGCCCGGCGAAACTACCGCTATCGTGGGTGGCACGGGATCGGGCAAGTCGACGCTTCTCAATTTGATTCCACGACTCTATGATGTCACGGTGGGGTCGATCACTCTGGACGGTGTTGATATCCGTCATATTACACAGCACGAACTCCGCAAACATATCGGATACATTCCGCAAAAATCCTCACTTTTTTCTGGGACGGTAAAAAGCAATATCGCATACGGAGCGGGAAAAGTGAAGAAAGGAGAAATAGAGAAAGCGGCCGCCATCGCCCAAGCGACGGAATTTATCGGAGAGCTTCCGGAGGGTTTTGAGAGTCCTATCGCTCAGGGAGGCACCAATCTTTCCGGCGGACAGAAGCAGCGACTCTCCATTGCCCGAGCGCTTGCCAAAAAATCCCCAGTCATCCTCTTTGACGACAGCTTTTCGGCACTCGACTACAAGACGGATGCGGCATTGCGCCGTGCACTGCAGAAAGAATTGAAGGAGTCAACCATTATTATCGTAGCGCAGCGGATCAGTACTATTATGCACGCTGACAATATTATCGTTCTTGATAATGGTAAAATTGTGGGGCAGGGCAAACACGAGGAACTTCTCAAATCGTGTCCGGTTTATCAGGAAATAGCCGCCTCGCAATTATCGGCGGAAGAATTAGGAAAATAGATATATGAATATTCATCTCGAATCAAGCAAAATAAATTTTTGTGAATTCTTTCCCCTGAAGATGTTCTTTCGTCTTTGCTATTCCGGACGAATGTGAGGAAGCTCCTCATTACATTAAAGTTATATGATGCGGGTTTGTTTCGGCAATGAAGGGATCCTTCGGCTCCGCGCAGGATTACAAATCGAGGGTCCTATGGCAGAAGGGGGGTCGGGTGATCTTGATAGAGTTAAAGAGAGTGTTAAATCGATTCAAATAAAATTATGGATAACGATAAGAAGAAAAAAATACAAGGATTTCGTGGCGGTTCTCCGGGAAGCATCGGAGTCGGCCCGGTATCCAAAGCGAAAGATTTTAAGAAAACCTCGCGCGCTTTTATCAGCTATCTGAAACCGTACTGGGGAAGTTTTATTTTGGTGCTGGTTTTGGCGATTTTGAGTACACTCTTTTCTTTGCTAGGGCCGAAAATTCTCGGGGATATGACGGACATCGTCACTCGTGGAATCTTTGGCGCGGAAGGGGGAATTGATTTCGATGCGATTGCTCGCACAGGCTATCTTTTGGTGGGCTTATATGCCTTAAGTGCCATCTTCGGATATATGCAAGGTTGGATAATGGCGGGAGTTTCACAGAAGATCACTTACGCCTTCCGGCGCGATATCTCTCACAAGATTTCGAAATTGCCCCTCAGCTATTTTGATCGGCACGAGAAAGGTGACATTATCAGCCGGGTAACGAACGATGTGGAAGCCGTCAGCCAGAATCTCAATCAGAGTTTGGTGCAAGTCGTCACTTCAGTAGTGTCCCTTGTCGGTATTTTGGTTATGATGATTTCCATCAGTGTCCCGATGACATTAATCGCGCTTTTGATATTGCCGGCGAGTATGATATTTATCCGTTTGGTCATGAAGAAATCCCAGCGTTTTTATCAGCGTCAACAAAGTTCTTTGGGAGAGATGGATGGTCATATCGAAGAGATGTTTTCCAATCACGCTATCGTCAAAGCTTACAACGGCGAAAAGGATTCTGTCCGTCGTTTTAGTGGTATCAACGAGCAGCTCTACGATAGCGGTTGGAAAGCGCAATTCATGTCGGGGCTTATGATGCCCGTAATGCACTTCATCAGCAATCTTGGCTATGTCGCTGTGACATTGGTGGGAGGCTATCTCGCCATACAAGGAAGGGTGACTATCGGTGGCATCCAGGCATTTCTCCAATATATGAATCAATTCACCCAGCCCATCAGTCAGGCCGCGAACATCGCCAATGTTTTTCAGTCGACCATCGCGGCAGTGGAACGGATATTCGAATTCATTGATGAGCCGGAAGAAAGGATGGAAAAAAATACTTTGCCCGCGCCAAAAACTATTGCTGGTCGGGTGGAATTCAAGGATGTCTTTTTCGGTTATGATCCGCAAAAGCCGGTCATCCATGATTTTAGCGCGAGCATCGAACCGAAGCGCAATGTGGCTATCGTCGGTCCGACGGGGGCAGGCAAGACGACTCTCGTCAATCTTCTGATGCGCTTCTATGATATCGACCGCGGCACTATCACTGTCGACGGAGTGGATATCGCCAAGATGAAACGCCAAGATGTGCGACGTATGTTCGGTATGGTGCTTCAAGATACGTGGCTCTTCAGCGGTACGATAGCGGAGAATATCGCTTTCGGAAAACCTGATGCTACGCGCGAGGAAATCATCGCCGCAGCCGAGAAAGCTCACGTCGATCATTTCATCCGTACGCTATCGCTGGGTTACGACACAGTTATCGCCGATTCAATCGATAATATTTCCGCCGGTGAAAAACAGCTTCTAACTATTGCCCGTGCCGTCTTGGCTGATGCGCCTATGCTCATCTTAGACGAGGCGACCAGCTCGGTCGATACCCGCACCGAGAGCCTCATCCAATCCGCGATGGAAAAGCTCACTCATGACCGTACCAGTTTCGTCATCGCGCACCGCCTCTCGACCATCAAGAACGCAGATTTGATTCTAGTGATGAAAAGCGGAAACATTATCGAGCAGGGGAAACATCAGGAGCTTTTGGAAAAAGGAGGTTTCTATGCAGTGCTTTATAACAGTCAGTTTGTTGGAGCGAGGGGTTAACTCGGAAGCGGGCGTGTGGAGTAGCGGGATTCATCCCGCGCTGCTGTCCCACTCGAAAAATATGTCGTATACGTTCTGCCTGCGTTGGACAATCGCGCAGGCTAAAGTCTGCTACTCCATGTGAGGTATCGTGTGAGTAAATTTATATTTGTAATTTTACGATGATTGGCGCAATCCCGTCATTATATTTTCACCCTCCTCAATTTTGTCATTCCGAAATGAGCTACTGCGATTGAGGAATCTGGGAACAATATTATACAATGGCAGAATTACTTTTATAAATATAACGTCAGAAGCTTCTTCCGCATTTCCCAGATCCCTCAGTAGAGTACAACTTTCGGGATGACAAGGTAATATTATGCCGCAGG
The DNA here is from genome assembly GCA_028690055.1 of Minisyncoccota bacterium. GTDB lineage: Bacteria > Patescibacteriota > Minisyncoccia > JAHIHE01 > JAGLIN01 > STD2-77. The sequence continues at coordinate 79,239 of JAQVBZ010000001.1, forward strand.
AATTGTAGAGACGCTGATTTATCGCATTTTTTTTGGCGAAGTAATCCATACTTTTGTGTGGATTTTTGTTTGGCGGTATACTAAGAATAGGCGATAAGTTTATATCCGACAGGAAAGTATATGTCCGATTATCTATTGTCATTCTGAGCGGAGCAGCGCGGAGTCGAAGAATCCCTTCATCACCACCTGTCCCATCTCATACAGTTTTATTATAATGAAGCGATTCCTCGACAGGCTCGGAATGACAAAGTTTATGCCATCTCGTAGGACCCGTAGAGAAGCCGATTTATCGCGTCTTTCTTTGACAGCGGCCATAAACTTGGATGTTTTTTGATGAGGTCGTATAATTGTTATTATGAATATAGTGATACTGTCTCGCGGATGAAACAGACAATATTATTGCATATTATCCTAAAATTTTAAAATAATCATATGTCTTCAGTGCGTAAGAATATAATCAGGACATTCTTTTATATCGGTCTATTTTTTATTGTCATAGGTAATGTCTTCGGTTCGAAAGATTATCTCTTGCAGCAAATAGAACATGTCGTTTCAACCTCAAATGAAATATCCGACGTAGATTTTCCGAGCCAGCTGGAAAATCCTAAAACTGTAGATTTCCAGTGGTCCTACAGGGGCAAAGAATACTCTATCAAGGAAACATTTTACGGAAACATTGACGCATATTACAAAGAACATCCGGTCAAGGCTCTTTACGAAGGAAGAGCGGAAGATGAATATTACGAAAATTTTGCTCTCAACCTTGAACATGAAGAAGATCCGACTATAAATGATGTAGTAAACGATATAAAGTCAGAGGGGGTAAAAAATAATCTTTCAGAAGAAGAAATCTTGGAGCTGGTAATATCCTTCGTGCAAGATATTCCATATGATGATGCAAAATATGATCTGATTGAAAGTGCGAGCGGTAATGTTGAAGAATCTTGGACCAGGTTTCCATATGAAGTCCTATATGACAATACCGGTATTTGTACCGATAAATCTATGCTTACCGTGGCCCTGGTTGAAAAGTTGAATTATGGGACGGCGTTATTCGGTTTTGACAAAAAAGAGCATATGGTCCCGGCCATACAATGTACACAGGAATATTCGTCTTATTATTCGGGGTATTGTTATACGGAAGTTACGAACGTCGGATTTAAAATCGGCGATTCAACCGCTGGCGATATTGAAGGCGGCAAGGCTGTCGCAAAATCCTCTATAGTATACACGGGAGGTAATCAGTTATTGGTACCCGATGCGGTTACGCCTGAAGACTTAAGCATCTATGGTAAAAGGAGTGGGGTAATATATGATGGCGTGATTGAAACCGTCGACACTATGCACAAGATAACTGAATTGGAAAATCAGCTGCATTTTATGAGTTTGGATGTGGAAAATGCAAAAAAGGATTATCTGGAATTCGTGGTAACTGTGGAGGATTATAAAAAACAGGCGGATGATGCATACAATAGGCATCTGATTAAAAAGGACGCTTCATCCTATAACAGCTACCTAGCTTTGCATAAGCAGTACGGTGTTGCATATTCTCAATATGAAGGTAAGGTAAAAATATATAACGACAGGGTCAACGAATACAACAACTTGGCGAATGAGTATAATAGTTTAATCAAATCTTTTTATAATTGATATGATCGTGCAGCTTGTTGCGCAAGCGATTGTTGTACACTCCTTATTCCACGGTAATATCTTTACATTGTCATTCCGAAATGAGCGGAGCGATTGAGGAATCTGGGAATAATACTATTCACTTATAATGTTTTATATAAACATAAAGGCAGAATACTCTCCCGCATTTCCCGGATCCCTCAGATGAGTACATCTTTCGGGATGACATAGTCATATCGTGTTGTGGAATCGGGGATCTGAGTTTTGCCTTCTTTGCCATCTTGAAAATATTAAATAAATTAAAAAAATCCCATGGTACTTTCTTCTCAAGCAATCAAATCAGCAGTGCAAAAAAGCGAATTGGACATCACGCCCTTTGATGAAAAAAATCTGAAGCCGGCAAGCTATACTTTTACACTTGCGGCAAGATTATTGATTCCGAAAAAAGTTTCTCTGATTGTTATGGGCGGCGAGCAGGAATACGAAGAAGTTGTGATGGGATTGGACGGATTCGTTTTGCAGCCGGGGGATTTTGTACTCGGGTTTACGGCGGAGCATCTCGCGCTCAAAAATAATTATGCCTGCTTTCTTTCTGCACGCGGCTCATGTGCGCAGGCAGGACTTTCGGTCCTCCTCAGTTCCAGCTTTGCCGAGCCAGACACGGATAACCCTATAATCTTGGAAATCCATAACGCCGGAAAGTCTCCGATCAGGTTGGAAGCGGGAATGAAGATTGTTAAGGGAATATTTATGCCGGTAGAGGAATACTCGGAGTAGCAGACTTTAGTCTGCGTGCATTTATGGTAACGTTATTATCGCATGGGACAACCGCGCGGGATAAATCCCGCTACTCCATTGAAAGTACTTTCTAAGTCCGGAGATAGTCGTGTTTTGCGGTGCTTCGTTTAGGTTTTATAAAACCGCTTAACTTTGATAGAATTATAAACACTGAGTCGGACATTCTTAATTTCCAATAAATATTATTATGCAAAACAAGAATCAGTTGCTTAAAATCTTTTCTTTCCTCCTGCTTGCCCTGGTCGTGCGTTTTTTTGTGGTAGATAGAATCTTGCTCGAAACAGATAGTTTATGGATGCAGGCAGTGGCAATCGGCGTTATTTTTGCTATCGGTATCGGCTATATTTTTCGCGGCACCGCCAAGGTGATTGAGGAAACCACTGATGTTTTGAAAGATCGGACGGGACTGGCCGGCGGTTTTTTGCAGGCGCTTGGGACTGCATTTCCGGATATGATTATCGGGGTGATGGCGGCTATCGTTTCGTTGCAAGTCAGAGATAGTGATTATGCCCGCGCAATCAATCTCGCTATCATCGCTGCAGCTTCGACTTTCGGTTCGAATATTTACAACATCATCCATGCGGCTTGGTGCGTGTCTCGGCAAAACTTGGCCAATAAGATAGATAAGTCGGTGATGATGTTTCCGGGCTTCAAATCCGGGGGAAACGTGAGGCCTCTTCGCGAACACACTACCAAGCCTTCAGCGGTGGAAATCGATAATGCCATCAGTATTCTGACTGCGCTGACTCTGCTGACAGCATTTGTAGCTGTCACGATGGTGCTCTTCGGCCAAGTCAAAGACGCCAGATTGGAAACGTCCGGCGAGCTTTATCAATTGATCAAACCGGTCGGAGTCGTACTCTTTGTCCTGTGCGCTTACATACTCTATTATTTCCGCAAGAACGAACGTCCCGAATCGTTGGACAAGAATGTCATCAAGGCTAAGCGTTATTATTCAGATCTCAGCACTTCGCGGATCTGGCTCGATTTACTTTTGTCCGGTGCCGCTATCTTACTCACGGCAGAAGGAATGGTCCGCGCCATAGAAATTTTTTCGGATCTGACAAACACCCCTTTCGTTATCACGGGTATCTTGGCGGGACTCATCGGCTGTTTCGGAGAAATGATGGTTGTGCATAATTTTTCCATCAACCCTAACGGGCGTATCAGCGACGCCATCTCCGGCGTGGCTATGGATAACATCGTCACGACTCTGGGCGCGTCCATCGTTGCCATAATGGGCGGTATCTTTTTGGGAGGCAACGCTCTTATCCTCATCTTCATCATTATTTTGGCATCCAACACCGTGCTCGTCGAACAGATCACTAAATTGAGAAATAAGCTGTAGCTTTTTTCGGTTAGTGTAATAACGAAAGACCTTCTGCTCACTGGCGGGGAGGTCTTTTTCTGTGTAGAGGGGGTTGGATTTTTTCATCCTGCAGCGTAATATGGAATAAAGATAAATGGCTTGACAAAATAGCATTATTATGCTAGTATGAAAAACAAGTAATGAAGATATCAAAATAAAAGAACCAAAGGGATTGATTAAAGAATGACAATGGAATGGAAAATATTGATTCCCCTGTTTATTTTATGTCTGGCTGTCGCAATGTCAGGTTGCACCGATAAAGGGCAACAGGGCGTAGATGAAGTCTCGTCTTCGGTAGTGCCAATCTATCCGCAAGAATCTTTATTCAAGACGCCACAAGGAAGGATATTCGAGGTAAGCTCTTCTAATGGAGTTTCCACTGGAAATATGACGGATTCTCCAAGGGCTCTCCTGAGTTGTTCAAATAACAACTGGTACTTCCTCGAAAGCGATGGCCTCTATGCGGCATAGCTTTTGTCCGATGATATAAACAATATTCCGGACATTGAAATAATAACTCCAGTGAAGGAGGAAGTGTGGCTGAGAAACTTCCATGCAAAAAACGATGTAGATAACACGGGGAGGGAATATATAACTTTTACGTGGGAACAACAAGGATTAAAAACGGTGAGCATTGATTACCTGAAAAAACAGGAATTTAGTCAATATTACCAGACTTATAATCTTTACAATGGGAACGCTGACGAATGCTCCGTTGTAATATATAAAACGAGTTTGGATGAAGGAGAAATGTGGCTGATAAGAACTTCAGGAGAACTGAGATTCTAATCTTTCACCTTTCTCTATTTTTTTGCCTATTTTATTGCTATACTAGTATAATTCTAGCAATGGCCCCGGGGTTTGTTCGGGGTAATTTAGAATCTGGTACTTTCGGGAAGAGGGATGTTTCTTGATTTTTGTGGTATAGTTTTATCAAGAGGAATAACTAATATTAAAAAAGCTTATGGAACTTATAAAAGAAATTTCTGAAGAAAATGCCGGTATATTGCCAAGCGGGAAGAGAGACATTCGTTATTCATTGCGCAAGGCGGCGCGGGCTTTGGTCTTTGACCGCGAGAGTAAGATTGCGATACTCTTCGCTTCGAAATTTAATTATCATAAGCTTCCGGGCGGAGGTGTAGAAGATGGCGAGGACGTGGCGTCGGCGCTGACTCGGGAACTCTTGGAAGAGACAGGCTGTCAGGTCGAGGTGAGGCCGCAAGAGGTGGGAGCGGTTATCGAATATCGGGATGAAGATGAGCTGTTGCAGATTTCCTACTGCTACCTTGCGGATGTGATAGGCGAGCCAGGGGAAGTCGCTTTTACGGAAAAAGAAATCGCCAACGGATTCCAGCTCCAGTGGCTCGGTCTGGATGAGGCGATTGCTGTGTTGCATAGCGATGAGCCTGCAAGCTATTTTGAAAAATTCGTGCGCGCGCGGGATTTAGCATTCTTAAAGAAAGCTAAAGAAATTTTGGGATAATAATTTTTAGTTTAAAAATATAAAAACAAATAACTCCTGTTAGAAAAATGTTATAGAGAGGCCATATGCTTCTCTTTTTAAACTCTTTATGTGGATTGCCTTGATTCTTTTTCAATGCTAGACTTTCCTTAAGATACTAATCTATATCTATGTCTCTTGAAGCCACACATCTCCGGTTCTCGTTCGCCATCAAGAATGACTTGGGTGTGTTTGACTTGGAGAAATATGTAGCAGGCGTAATTTATCCCGATTCCAGATATTTGAGCGGCATCGACCGCCACTTGACGCATAGCCTCGACTATTTTGTCGGTAGGAAAAACCTCACTGATTTCGAGAAGGGCTGGTTCACTCATATTATCGGAGATAAGATTTTCGGGGAAGTGATAGAAGACAAATTCGCTGACTGGGTCCTGTTCGAAGAGGTCGGGTCGCGCTGGCCTATCGTTACGGCTATCAAGATAATCCAGGACTTGGAAGATTTCCGTTCTTTCAATATCCAGGGTGTGCTCGATTATTTGGATTATTATGAGATCCATTTTCATGAAGACGAACGCAAAGTGATCGGGTATAGCGAGGTTATAAAAAATATGTACAAAAGCAAAGATAAAATTACTGTCGAAGATGGTCTCTTGATGTCGGAGCGTCTGGGAATGAATCGCAAGGAAATCGCACTGTTGCGCAAGAAGGTCGTTGAACTCTACGAGGACGAGAAATTGATCGAAATCATAAACGATAATTTTGCGGATGGGATGGATTTGTATCAGGAGAAATATAAACAGCTTATCAAAAATTATGCTCAGTAAGATTAAAGAGTTTGTAGTGGAAAGTTATGGCGAGGGGGAACCTACTTTATTAAAAAACGACTAGGCTTTTGGAATGTAATGAGGGAGATAGTGTTTGAGATGTGCAGAAAACAAAAACTCTGCTAATATATAATAAAGTGTTTATATTTAAATCCTAACTTTAAAACAATGAATAAGAACTTGTTTGTAGGGGTTTCAGTCGCAGCGGTTTTGATCGTATTGTTATTGATTCTCAGCGGCAATAAACCTCACATCGGAGACGGTAATAACGAAATTACCGGAAGCGAAAATCAAGGAAATGCACGGTCTCAGGAGACGGGCATTGTTACTGAAGGCAAGACACTCAAGGACCTTATGAGCGGTGATTTGGGTGAAAATGTCAGATGTGAATTTTCGCATGTAGTTTCCGATGATAATCGTTTGGATGGTGTGACTTATATCTCCGGCAAAAAGGTGCGCGTGGATTACAAGCTGGCGGTGCCTGAGCAAGGACAGAAGGATCTGCATATGATAAGCGACGGGGAGTATGGATATGTTTGGGGCGATAGTTTTCTGGGCGACGTTATGCAAGGGAGTAAATTCAAGCTTGATGATACAGCTGCTACCGATTCCGCGGAGGCTGACGAGACCACCCCGAGCGGCGACTATCTCGATTATGAGACCCCGGTTACAAAGTGCGAAGTGTGGAATCCTGATATGGCATTGTTTGAGATTCCGGGAGATATTACTTTTATGACCGCGGAGGAATTGCAGGATTCCGTCATGCAGAGTGTCGGCACCCAGAACTGTGCCATGTGTGATTCGCTTCCAGTTGAGCAGAAGGCGAGCTGTCGCCAGAGCCTCAATTGTGATGAGGAATAATTTTTCAAAAAAAATGAAGGTGAAGATATTACTTCACCTTTGTTTTAAATTTTCTGAGACCAAGTTGATCCGCCAGTCAGGAATGTCGATTTTTTCGCATGCTTCGCGGATGTGCGGGCAGCGTCGGTGGCGGGAAAGCTTGTCGAGCAATTCTCGTTTATCTTTTTTTAAACCGATCTTGGCTAGAGGAAGATGTAGCCTTCGTGGGATGTATTTTTGCGATATAACCCCTCCGCTTGCAAATTAATCCTTTGTAGCATAGAATGGAATTTACCGCAATATGACTTCATATTTAGGGGGAGAGTGGTAAAGGGATCCTTCGGGGTACCTCAGGATGACGGTAATATCAGCGAATATAGATAATGATTACATTTTACGAGAAAATCGAAAAACCCATCCTAGCGCTGGCACCGATGGCGGGTTATACCAACCAGCCTTTTCGTCGTATCTGTAAATTTTATGGCGCGGACGTTCTATATTCGGAGATGGCGAGCGCGACGGCGCTTTCTTACGGTGGCAAGAAGACCTTGGAGCTTTTGAAATTTTCTAAAGATGAGCGGCCGTATGTGGTTCAGCTCTTCGGTAATGACCCGAAATATTTCCAAAATGCGGCACGGATCGTGACAGAGAAAATCCGCCCCGACGGCATCGATATCAACATGGGATGTCCGGCTCCGAAAGTATATAAGACCGGCGCGGGAGCGGCTCTTTTTTGCGATCAGGGAAAAGCGATTGCGATTATAGAAGAAACTTTGAAAGGCACGGATCTGCCGGTATCGATAAAAATCAGGTCGCGCGTGAGTAAGTATACGGCGTATAAATTTATGAAAAAAATCAAAGACTATCCGCTTGCGGCAGTGATGGTGCACGGGCGGAGCTATGAGAAAGCTTTTAGCGGGTCGATCGATTACATAACTATAAAACGTATAAAAGAAATGGTCAGCTATCCTGTGATTGCCAACGGAGGTATCAATACCCCCGAGGAGGCGAAGATGATGCTGGAAAGAACCGGTGCGGACGGCGTAGGTATCGCGCGCGGAGCGCTCAAAAATCCGTGGCTCTTTTTGCAGATAAAAGAATATCTGGAGACGGGAGAATATCACGAATTTGATCTGAAAGAAATCAAGACGGCCGCGCTCCGTCACACTGAGATGGCACAAGACGATATGGGTGCTCATGGCGTCTTGGAAATGCGCAAATACCTTCTTTGGTATTTCCGCGGCTTTGAGAACGCGAAAGAATTCCGCCGTAAATTGGTGGAGGTGGAGAGTCTGGAAGATGTGAAGAGGACGCTGGAGATGTTGGAAGGGTAAAAGGGGTTATATCAGCGTACGTTTTTCTAGTTGTCATTGCGAGGAGGAGGCATTTGCGACGACGCAGCAATCCCGTTGCCATAACTCACCTGACGTTGTATAACGTTTATTCCACATAGGTTCGGGATTGCCACGTCGGAGTACCTCCTTGCAATGACAGATAAAATAAAAAAACAAGACTTTTACGGTCTTGTCTTTATTTATAATAAAAAATATTAATATCCCTTCATCATATCCGCATAGCGGTCGTAATTTCCCAAGATGCGATTCAGCTTCTGGTATTTTATTTCCCATATTTGGTTGCAGACTTCGTTGAGGACGAAACGGTCGTGAGAGATGAGCATAATCGGTCCGTCGAAAGTTTTGAGAAAATTGACCATCGCCTGGCGGCTCTCGATGTCGAGGTGGTTGGTCGGTTCGTCGAGGATGAGAAAATTGGATTCCCCCAAGATCAGCTTGGCAATCGAGACTTTCGCTTTTTCGCCTCCGCTCAAGTCCGCAACCTTTTTATATACATCATCGCCGGTAAAGAGCAGGCATCCCAGTGCATTGCGGATTTTCTCGTCGCTGAGATCGCAGACTTCACGGATATTTTCTAAAATATCTTTTTTGTAATCCAGATTTTCGTGCGATTGGGCGTAGTAGCCGATTCTGATCTTATGCGCGAATTCGACGCCGTTTCTTTCTTCGGCTTTTTGCATCATAGTCTTGATGAAACTGGTTTTGCCGGCACCGTTGCTGCCGATGATACCGATTTTGGCATCGTTGTAGATTTCGATTTTGCCTCCGATCTCCACTAGGAGTTTGTCTCCGTGCGATACGATGATGTCTTCCATATCCATCACTCTGGACGGTAATCGGTTTTTGATATTATAATTTATTCTCATCTGCTTGGTGTCGTCCTCCGGTTTTTCTACTTTCTCAATCTTGTCCAACATTTTGATACGGCTTTGCACCGCGCTGGACTTGGTAGGTTTATAGCGGAATTTCTCGATGAATTTCTCCTGCTTGCCAAGATATTTCTGCTGGCGGCTGTACTGTTCTTCTTCGATTTCCATTATCTTGTCGCGCTCCTCCAGATATCCGCTGTAATTGGTGTGGAATTTTCTGATCTTGCCGTTATAGATTTCGAAGGTTTTATCACAGACCTTGTCCAAAAAATAACGGTCATGGGAAACGAGCACGATGGCTTTGCTCCATTCAAAGAGGAAATTCTCCAGCCAGACGATAGTTTCCAGGTCCAAGTGGTTGGTCGGTTCGTCGAGGATGAGGAGGTCGGGGTCCTGCAGTGCCAGCTTGGCCAGTCCTAGCCGAGTCTTCTCGCCCCCGCTTAAAGATTTTACTTTGCGCGCAAAATCCTTGTCCTTAAAACGGAAGTCGCGCAGCGTTTTCTCCGTTCCTGCCTCATACTCGTAGCCATTTCGCGTTTCATATTTTTCCACTATGTCTTCGTAGTCCTTGAGGATTTGTTCGAGCTTTTCTCCCTCGGCAGATTCCAAGAGATTTTCTATCTCTGTTTTTCGCTTGATGATTTCGTACATTGAGTCATCGGCGCTGAGAATCTCTTCTTCCAAGGTGTTCTCCAGATCGGCGAAATCGCTGTTTTGAGAAAGATAGCCGATACGAAGACTCTTGCTCTTGTCGATCTCTCCCTCGTCGAATTCTACTGCCCCCAGTATGATCTTGAGTAATGTCGTTTTTCCCTTGCCGTTCTGTCCCACGATGGCAATTTTGTCGCGCTCGTGCACATTGAAACTGGCATCCGAGAAGAGCTCCCGCAGGCCGATGTATTTCTTAATATTCTTAAGACTCAGTATATTTTGATTTTCCATATTTTTCGATTATTTCCATATAAAAAGAGGCCCTGATCAGGTTGCGTCTTGTCTCCATTATTTCTGTAAATAGATACAATGCACCTAAAAGCCAGCCTCTTTTTCGTAGCTTACCAATTTATCCATGATTTGACTCTGGAAAATAGAATTGTTAGTAATTTCTGTTTGCATATATTTATGACATTTCACTGATGAAGATTGTAACAAAAAAATATCTTTTTGTCAAAAAAGGGCTAGAGTGAAATTCATTCTAGCCCCGTCAATTCCAAAACTTTTCTGATACTACCTTCCGAAATCAGCGTCTGTTTACTTATGAATTCCGGAATGTCTTTTTTGTCACGTCCCATGATAGAAAGTTGGATGAAAAGGTTTATTATCCTTATAATGCTTTCCGCGCTTTTTATATTTTCTCCTTCGGAAGAGAAAAATATTTCCTTGAGGCGGTTGAAAGGCTCTGCTATCTCATCAATGCCCCTCATTACTTCTTTAATGTTTTTCTTTATCTCGTCTGTTAGTTCCTGTGGGAGTTTGTCTAGATAGACTGCTTTATCCGGCGTTTCAGTTACATTCTCATTTGGCATAATATACCACTCCTGGACGTCTTTGTTCCGATAGCAATCTACTATATACAAAAAAGTTTGTCAATATAAAAACGCCTCTTATGCGGAAGCGTTTTTAAAATATCTTGCGGGCGGATATCTATTTTTTTGCATCTGTAGTTTTTGCAAAGCTGAATTGTACGCTCTTTGCGAAGGCATCCCACTGTGCAATTTTCTCCTGGTTTTTCTTCTCTTGCAGAAGCTCGTCCAGATATCCTTTGCCGGATAAATGGTTGATCTTTGCTTGATCAGTCTCGTCACGATTTAATGGTTCGCCCAGATTTCCGAAAAGGAACAAATTGATGCTGTTGAATTTTTTCATATAAAGTTTGTACCACCCGTACGAAATCTCTCCGCCGGTAGCAAAACCGTTTCCGTTAGCGGCACTGAATTCATATTGGGACAGATAGTTCGAGCGGTTCGTTTCACAGTATTCCCATTTTTCCTCCAAATTTTCATTGCTCTGGACCAGCGGACCGCTACATTTGTAACTTATCGTATCTTTACTGTGGCATATTTTGTAGGGGCAAGCGATATAGGTAGATATTTCCAGGTCGTTGTAATAGAAGCTTGTTGCTCCTTCGAACGAAGGGGGAGCTATTTCCCCGGGATTTCCTGCAAATGATATATACCCGTCGCCTAATCTTATATTTACACCCTTGCTATCGATGTACCCCTTCTCTTTGCCGTAGAAATAAATAACACCACTTTCTACTTTGACGCCCTCCTGTAAATCTCGCGGGTCGATAGTTATCGATTGAGTCTCTTCTACCGACGAAGTGTTGACGTTTTGCTTCGTGGTTGTGTCTGTTTGGCTGTTGTCACTCGGAGTCTTCTTTTTAAGCGAAGCGGAGCGGTCAAAAGATAAAAAACCGAAAAATACGATCGCAAGGATTATTATCAATATCACTGCTACATTGTTTTTGTCTATCATTTTTTGTTTTTCGTTATGTATCTAAAATAATCATATAGCAACTCGACAAAAAGTCCAGAGGGTAAAATGCAAAAGCATCTGCGCGATGTGGCAGATGCCCCGGTAAAAGGGTTATGATTTTTTTACTTTATGATTCTCTTCTGTCGAATTGTCCGCTTTTGGTTTTTACAAAAACCATATCATTTTCTTTTACAAAAAGAGGAGTTGAGATTTTCATCCCAGTTTCGAGGGTTACGACTTTGCTTCCACCTTGCGCGGTGTCACCTTTGACTCCCGGCGGACAGTCCACGACTTTGAGGCTGACTTCCGAAGGAAGGACGACATCAATCGGGGTTTCTTCGAACATGACGATGCGCACTTCCAGCTCTTCTTTCATATAATTAGCGGCGTCTTTCAATTGTTCGCGGGTGAGAGTAAATTGGTCATAGGTTTCTTGATCCATAAAAGAGTATTCGTTGCCGTCACGATAGAGGAATTGCGCTCGTTTTTCATTTAATTGTGCCAAGTCCACAATCGCGGAAGACTGAAAATTCTTCTCCAAGACCTTGCCACTTAAAAGATTTCTCATACTGACTGTCGCCATTGCTTCTCTTTGTTGTTTGGCGCGGAAAGATCTATCTAAAACTTCGTAAGGCTCGCCTTCAAGCATAATAACGTTACCTTTTTTGATTTCTCTGAAACTGATACTTGCCATATCTTCGTATTAAAAAAATTAAAATACAATTTTTAAAGCTAACTAATACTTTGTCATTGTATGCCGAAAAAGACCGTTTGTAAAGGAAAGGCGGACTTATTTCCCAACCATCGACCTGTCATTGCGAGCTGTAGGGGCACAATATCTTGTGCCCTTTCCGACGCGGCAATCTCGTGAGAAAAATCACAAGACTTTATTATCACACATTTTATCCGCATAGCGACGGGATTTCCATCCCCGTCTCCGCGAGGACAGACTATATTACAGCGCCTCCTCCTTACAATGACAAGCAATTAACCGACTTTTGTCATTGTCCCAGATCCAAGACGCTACGTCTCTACGGCCTATTTTTGTTTGCCATCCGATGGATTTGGGATTAGAATGTATATATATTAAGCATCTTGAAAAATAGCCAAACGTGCTTTCGGATGGTTCCGGAAGAGGACGGTTTAAAGATATTTTTATTCATAAAATATAAAAGGTATGAAAAATAATATCCAAATCCAAACGTTGACTAAAGATGTTATAGAAAAGCTGACAAAAGAGAAGAAGACCAAGGATTGGGCGGTGAGTTTTTATCTGGGTATAAAAGGGGATGAGAATTTTCTTGCTACAGCAAACTCTGCTCTTTCGGAAGGTGAGAAGAAAATCGAGGAAGGGGGAATTTTTAGCGAGTCGGAACGCAAGCAGATTCGGCAGGCCTTTGTAGAGATTGAGAAGATTATCCGTTACTACCGACTAACCGATCGTACGCAGACACTGGTGATATTTTTCGCCGATGGTGGACAGAAAGAAATTTATAAAATGCCGGTCTATATCCCGACCAAGATGATTGTGGAACGGGATTTTTATGTGCATCCTTTCTTCAAGATGCTTGGGAAATATCCGCGCTATTGCGTCTCTTTTTTGGAGCGTGACCGAGCGCGGATTTTTGATCTTTTCTGGGGGGAGATAGAGCATAAGGAGAAAGAGATCCAAAGTGAAGTGCCACAGAGAATGAATGCGGCGCGCGCAACTTGGAAGGGGTTGGAGGAGCGCAAAATCCAGAATCACATCGAGATCCATATCGATCGTCACTTACAAAAAGTAGCACGTTCTGTCGAAGATTATATGGACGAGAACCGAATTCCTTATCTTGTTATCGGGTCGCGCAAGGAGCTGATCGAGCGCTTCAAAGAATTCCTTCCTAAGCGGTTACAGAGAAAAATAGTCGGGTCGTATCTTATACGCAGTGATCAAGACATACAACGGATAAAGAAGAGAAGTCTGAAGGTGATAGCGGATTTTGAATTTGAGAAAGAAAGAGAAATCATTTTGCAAATCTTTGACGGTAAAGATAAGAAGATAAAGGAATCTGTGGCGGGAGTGGAAGATGTTCTTATCGCTCTTTATAATTATAAGATACGTACCTTGGTAATCGGTAAAAATTATCAATCGGCGGGTTTTGTCTGTCCGAATGATCACCGTATTTTATTGGGAGAAGAGGCGTGCCCTTTGTGTTCTGCCATCGGCGAAGAAGTGAGCGATATCACAGATGAGATTATCGAAGAAGCGATAATGCAGAAGATGAAAATCGTCCATTTCCAGTCCGCTCATGAAGACTTCGATCACTTCGGTATCGGAGCTATCTTGAAATAGTCGCAGAGAAGATGATTTGAGACCACGCCAGAAATGGCGTGAACCAGGCGGACAGAACGTTTTATTATGTTAATATTACTTTGCCCCTCTATTTCAACCCCTTTCGCGTATTTTTACCACACATCTGTCCCAGCTCAGTGGGGCAAACGTTTCTTTTCCTGCCAAAATTTTGGATATTGCATAAAAACTCCTAAAATAAGCCAAAATATAACTACTCGGTTTACAAAGGGTTATTAATTTGCTATATTGAAAGTATTGATTTTATAAAAAATAAAAATAAAACTATGCAAGAAGGGAAACAAAACAAACTGGCACTTTTGCAGCAGATGATCGACAACGCTGACAGGAATATCGTCGCTGCCAAGCAAATCATGAAGGAGCTCAATAGCGATAATCACCGAGCGCCCAGAGAATCGGAAGCCAGTCAAATTGTTGAAGGAACTTTTGATGGAGAGAAAATGGTTAGTATGGAGGGGAAAGTATACCCGGTGCCTGCCAATTATGCCAGCAAATCCAAGCTGGTTGAGGGCGACATCTTGAAACTCACAATCACCGAGGACGGGTCTTTTGTCTACAAGAAGATCAGTTCGGTGGATACGCGCAAGATTATCGGAACTGTAATGAAAGACGGCAAGGACAAATATTATGTTAATGCTGAGGGCAGGAAATATAATGTGCTTCTGGCATCTCTTACTTATTTCAAAGCCAGAGAAGGGGACGAAGTCATTCTGGTTCTGCCGAAAGAGAAAGTGAGTTCTTGGGGCGCAGTGGAATCAATCATCAGTGACGACGACCGCAGGGAGATGCTTGCTCAAGAGGAAGAATTCGAAGATGAGCAGATTCCGGGACAAGGAAGTATCTTCGAGCAGGGAGAAGAGCCGATCACCGATGAAGCTCCGGCAGAAAACCCCGTCGCCTTCGAGGAAGAGCGCAGGAATGCCTCTATCGAAGAGGAATGGACTCCTGATGTGGAAGCAATCAAGAAGGAAGGCACTATGGGGCAGGCTCCGGCAGCCGAAGGGGACATTTCGGATGATTTTTCTAACTAGTTTTATATACCAAAAGCATGAGTCTAGCTCTTTATCGAAAATACAGGCCATCGGGATTTGCTGATGTCGTAGGTCAGGAACATGTTGTAAAGACTCTGAAGAACGCCATCAAAAACGATAAAGTTTCTCATGCTTATCTTTTTTCCGGACCACGCGGCACCGGCAAGACTTCCATCGCACGCATCTTGGCCAAGGCGGTCAACTGCGAGAACTTGAAAAATGGCGAGCCGTGTGAAGAGTGTGCGAATTGTAAGGGCATCTCCACCGGACAATTCTTGGATCTGGTGGAAATCGATGCGGCCACCAACACACAGGTGGACAAGATGCGTGACATCATCGAGCGCGTCAATTTCTCACCTTCCAGTGGCAAGAAAAAAGTCTACATCATCGACGAAGTCCATATGTTGAGTAAGGGCGCTTTTAATGCGCTTTTAAAAACTTTGGAAGAGCCGCCAGCGCATGTGCTTTTCATCTTGGCAACCACTGAGATTCACAAGATTCCAGCCACCATCATTTCTCGTTGCCAGCGCTTCGATTTCCGTCACCTGCGGGTCGAGGAGATAAAAAAGCGCTTAGCGCTCATCGCCGAAAAGGAACAGGTGGAAGTGGAAGATGGCGTTTTGGAATACGTCGCAATCACTTCCGGCGGAGGAATGCGTGACAGTGAGAGTCTTTTCGGACAAATCATTTCGCTTCAAGATGACAAAATGATTACGCTGAAGGAAGTGCAGGACATACTGTCTCTCCCGGGCGCGATGCTTTCCGTCGATATAGTAAAAGCCATTTTGGACAAGCAATACGGCGATGCAGTTTTGCAAATCGGCAGGATTGCCGAGGACGGTTATGACTTGGCGGAGCTCAACAAGAGCATCGTGGAATATTTGCGTAAGCTACTCTTAGTAAAAATGAGTCCGAGCGCCAAGAATAATTTTACCTCACAGATGACGCAGGAGCAGCTGGATGAATTGGTAAAAATCGCCGCCACCGCGCAGCTGGGTAGGATTTTCAAAATCATCGGCGCTTTTATGAAAAGCCAGAACGCCATCAAGGGGGCGGTACTGCCTCAACTTCCTCTGGAACTGGCCATCGCGGAAATAGAGATTGCCGAAGAGGGCAATTTGACAACGGGTGCAAAAGCAGATTATAATGGCAAAGTCAGTGCAGAACCGGTGAAAGCCACACCGGCAAAGAAGGAAATTCTTCAAGCTCCCGCGGCCAAACCTTTGGATACGCAAGCCGAGGAAGAAATCAAAGCTGAAATCAGGGAAGCCGAGGCAAACGTAGTGGAAGAAAAAGCGGCGGAACCGGAGGCGGAAACAGCCGAAGTGGAAGAAACCCACAAGGAGAAAGCCGAGACAACGAACTCGTCGAATGAAGCGGTACCTTTCGAGCAAGTGAAAAGCGACTGGACTGAGATTGCAATGGATATGCGTAAAACTAACGGTTCACTGGTGGCATGCCTCAAAACCTGCCAGCCCATCGTCGTGGAAGGCGGAGAAATCTTGGTAGCGTGCCAATATTCTTTCTATAAGACCAAATTACAGAAACCGGAAAATCGCATGGCGGTAGAACAGATAGCTTCAGAGACAGTGAAAGCGCAAGTGCGTTTGAAATTCATCACCAAAGAAGAAGCCCAGCAACGAGGTTTCGAGATGGAAGAAATCCACGCCGAAGAAAAGCAAGCAGAAGACCTAGTCAACAGCGCACTGGATATGTTTGGAGGAGAAGTAGTAGCGTAATGTTGCGATATGATACGTGGAGTAGCAGACTTTAGTCTGCGCGGCTATCCCATTCGGAATAGCTAACTTTATAAAAATTATTTATTGGCATAGGATAGCAGCGCGGGTTAAAACCCGCTATTCCATGAAAAATAATGTTATCTAATCTTTTTTGCCTTTACAGTATTTCAAATACGATCATCATCACAGACTCGTTCAGGAATCTATCAGGAATGTTAAAAAATTATATAACGCCTTAGATTCCCAAACGAGTCCGGGATGAAACACAGAAAGAGGAGAAAATAAATCTACCATACTTATTCGGGGATCGTCTAATGGTAGGACGACAGGTTTTGATCCTGTTAATCGGGGTTCGAATCCCTGTCCCCGAACAAACACATAAAAACAGTCTTTTTTTAAGACTGTTTTTATGTGTTTGCTTGAAGATTGAGACTCGAAGTTTATGCCCAGTAGCGCAGCGGATGGGTAAGTCCCTGTCCCCGAGCAGTCAATTCTTGTGAAAGCGACCCGTATGCGTCGCTTAAACAAGCTGAAAAATATCGAGTGAAAGCTCGGTATTTTTTTGATGGGAAAGGGGCTCAAACCATTTATTCATTAATCGTACACAAGTTGCGGTATGTCTATGTGAATATGATAGATTCACGTATTAAATAAAATTGCTTTTTTGCCTAAATTAGAGGTATAATATACTATAATCATTGAAATAGTGGTGAGTTTTAATTATGGATACTAAAGTAAATATTTCGCAACTTGAACAGCATTTAGCTAAAGCCGCTTGGATTTTAAAAGGTCCTGTAGATGCGGCTGATTTTAAAGTGTATATTTTCCCACTTCTTTTCTTTAAACGCATATCTGATGTATATGACGAGGAGTATAAGATAGCGTTTGAGGAATCAAAAGGTGATGAAAGCTATGCTCAATTAGATGAATTCCATCGATTTATCATTCCAGAAGGGTGCCATTTTAGAGATGTGCGTGCGACTACGACGAATGTCGGACAGGCTTTGCAATATGCATTCAGAGAAATTGAAAAGGCAAATCAGAAATATTTGTATGGTATCTTCGGTGATGCGCAGTGGACGAATAAAGAAAAACTTTCTGACAGACTGCTTATTGATCTTATCGAGCATTTTTCGAATATCGAACTTTGCGATTCTTGCGTGGAATCTGATGTGCTGGGACAGGCATATGAATATCTCATAAAGCAGTTTGCCGACCTTACAAATAAAAAGGCTGGAGAATTCTATACTCCACGCTCAGTCGTTCATTTGATGGGAAAGATAATCGATCCGAAAGAAGGTGAATCAATTTATGATCCGGCTTGCGGAACAGGGGGAATGCTTTTGGAGTGTACGCAGCATCTTCAAAAAGAAGACAAAGACTATCGCACGCTTAAAATTTATGGGCAGGAAAAAAATCTGACAACTTCATCTATTGCCCGGATGAATATGTTTTTGCACGGCATAGAAGATTTTCAAATTGTCCGGGGTGATACGCTTCGCAACCCTGCTTTTTATGAGGGCGATGAGCTCGCAACCTTTGACTGTGTGATCGCCAATCCTCCTTTTTCGCTAAAAAAATGGGGAGATGATTTATGGATTAAAGATCCGTACGGAAGAAATTTTGCAGGCGTACCGCCAACAGGAAACGGTGATCTTGCCTGGGTGCAGCACATGGTAAAATCAATGGCATATCCGAATGGGCGTATTGCTGTTGTGCTTCCGCATGGAGCTCTTTTTCGCAAAGGGCGTGAGGGGCAAATCCGCAAGAAATTGCTTGAAATGGATATTCTTGAGACTGTCATTGGACTTGGTTCAAATATTTTTTATGGCGCAACTCTTGCGGCCTGCATTCTTGTATTTAGAGCTAATAAACCAGATGAAAAACAGAAGAAAGTTCTATTTATTGATGCTGCAGATCAGGTGCGTATAGGACGAGCTCAAAATTATCTGGAGACGGAACATATTGATAGAATTTTCAAATGGTACACGGATTTTGAGAACGTAGAAAATTATGTAAGAGTTGCAACTTTGAAAGATATTGAAAAAAATGATTTTAATCTCAATATTCCGCTATATGTAGAGAAGAAGGTCGAAGATAATTTGCCGTCAGTGGAAGAAGCGACACGGGGCCTCAAAGAAGCCCTTGCGGAGACGTGGGAGGCCGAAGAAAAGCTCAAAAAATTACTCAAAGAATTTTCATTATTATAAATATGGCCATTAAAACACAAGATCTAGAAAAATATCTTTGGGGCGCTGCCACTTTACTTCGCGGTGTGATTGATGCCGGGGATTACAAGCAGTATATTTTTCCGATTCTTTTCTATAAACGCATCTGCGACGTATATGATGAAGAAAGCGAGCGAGCTATCAAAGAAGTTGGTGGCGATTTTGCTGAAAACCATCGTTTTCAGGTTCCCGAAGGAGCACATTGGAACGACGTGCGCCAGGTGACGGTGAATGTCGGTCAGGCCCTTCAAAACGCACTTCGTGAAATCGAAAAAGCTAATCAGGATACGCTTTATGGTATTTTCGGTGACGCTTCATGGACGAACAAAGACCGTCTTTCGGATGGAATACTAACCAATCTTCTCGAGCATTTTTCAGAGCAAAGTTTGAGCATCGCCAACGTTCCCAATGATGAACTGGGCGTTGCTTATGAATATCTTATCAAAAAATTTGCCGATGATAGTGGCCACACTGCCGCAGAATTTTATACTAATCGCACCGTGGTGCATTTGATGACACTCATTATGGATCCGCAGCCAGGAGAAAGCATCTATGACCCGACTTGCGGTTCCGGAGGATTGCTTTTAAATTGCGTCAATCATCTCAAAGAGAGGCACAAAGAATATCGCACTCTCAAACTCTACGGACAAGAACTTAATCTGATGACTTCTTCCATCGCTCGTATGAATATGTTTTTGCACGGCATAGAAGATTTTCATATTGTCCGGGGCGATACTTTGGCGCAGCCAAAATTTCTGGAAAATGACAGATTGAAAACTTTTGATGTGATTCTTGCTAATCCTCCTTATTCAATCAAGCGTTGGAATAGAGATGCTTGGACAAATGATCCGTATGGACGGAATATGTATGGCACGCCGTCACAGGGATGTGCTGATTATGCATTTGAACAGCATATTATAAAAAGCCTTGATCCGAAGCGGGGGAGGAGCATTGTGCTTTGGCCACACGGAGTATTGTTTCGAGATGCTGAAAAGATATTTCGAGAAAAAATGCTTCAGGACGATGTGGTTGAAGCAGTGATAGGGCTCGGACCGAATCTTTTTTATAATTCTCCGATGGAGGCGTGTCTTTTGGTGACCAATCTTAATAAACCAAAAGAGCGCAAAGGAAAAGTGATTTTTATAAACGCAGTAAAAGAAGTTACTCGACAGAATGCCAATTCTGTTCTTGAAGAAAAACACATTAAAAAAATTTACGAAGCATATAAAGAATTTAAAGATATAGAAGGTTTTGCATGCGTGCTTTCCAATGAAGATATTATAAAGAACAATGCTAACCTCAATATTTCACTTTATGTCTCAAATAACGACGACAATAAAGAAACAAAGAAACTTCCGGTTATTGTTGCGGAGTGGATTGAGAGTAGTGAAAAGCTGAAGAAAAGCACAAGTGAATTATTTGATATTTTAGAAAACAAATCATGATAACACCGTCTGTCTCATTGAATGAGTTTTTAATTTCTATCTTGCCCGGAGGAACAATCCTTTCTGTTGTCCTTGCAACTTTGATTTTTCGTGATCCTAATATTTTCAAACCGTTTGAAAGTCTAGATGTTTTATCTATATTTTTGTTTTTGTCTGGTTCGTTTATTATTGCTGAAATGCTTCAGACGATAGCTCATATGTGTGAGAAGATAATCGATTTGCTATTTTTTAAAGGCTATAGGCCTTCGGATATTTTTTTACTGCCGAATAATCCAATTGTTAACAATGAACTTGTCAGGAGAGATTTGTTAGAAAAATTAAATATAACCAAGGACCAAGAGAACAGTTTTGTAAACTATAAAGAAATCCCTTTTAGAATTTATAGAAATAAGAAGATCAGTTATATCGACATAAATAAAAAATGTTTTTGGAAGATGTATACACAATGCAGAAATGAGGCGCATATTAAAGATTCGAATGCTAGGTATTTATTTACAAGAGTGATGTTTGTTGTCTTTGTATTTCTGTCTATCTGGTTTCTAAAGTACAGCGCCAGCTGGCTGTTATTTTGCAGTATAGCTTTTGCTTTACTGTTTATGTGGCGCGTCCGGGGATGTGCTCGAGGCTTAGTATTTGCTGTTGCTAATAAATATTTAGATATTTGATATGAAAATTATTATTTTTGATGTTTCTAACGGAGACTGTATGTTGGCGGTTTGCGCTAACGGAAATGCGATGATGATTGACTGTGGTAATAATGGAGAAAAGGAATGTCCTGTAGATTTAATAGAAAGGAATGAATACGATCTTCTTAATTGGTCTGGACTTAAACCCTGCGAAAATGGCGGTAAATTAGCATTGCTGCACATTACACATCCGGACGACGATCATACAAAAAATGTGGTAAAAGTTAGAGACGTATTGAGACCTAGGTTTATGTGTAAAAGAGATTACGACACTCAATTTCCTGAAGATGTACAGAATAAAATTGATGATGAATATAAAAGTGTATGCAAACAATACAGGGATAGAAACCATGGAATAGAGCTGAATTGGGGTTTTGATGAGAATAGGACTTTTGAAATACCCATGGAAGTTGTCCTCCAGAATGAGGGAATGTTTGCTAAAGTAAAGAATAACTCTAGCATTTTAAGATTGGTAAGCTATAAGGGGGTAAGAGTTTTGTTTGGTGGAGATATGGAAACAGCTGGATGGGAGTGGCTACTACAGAACAACCATCAAAATTTTAAGGATGAAATTTCGAGAGGGATTCATATATTTATGGCTTCTCATCATGGTCATAACTCTGGGTTTTCTAGCGAGTTATTTAAAACAATGGGCAAGCCACATATAATTTTATCAAAGGGCAGCGAAGCAGAGAAAGAAGAAACCGATGTTTCTAGTCAATATTCAGCACTGTCTTTACCAATGGCTTATTCTACTTTGGGAAGGAATTCGGCTATTGCGAATATTCTAACAACGAGGCAAAACGGCCATATATTTATAGAGGTAGATAATGGAGGTAATATTCAATTCACGACAGAAAAATAGTTTAACATTTCAATATAATGCAAAGTTTCACTTCTAAAAATTTAGCAAAATTAGATAGATCCACTTGGGAAGTGGTGCGTTTTGGTGATGTTGTAAAAGAAGTTAGAGAAACATCACAAGATCATATCGCGGATGGAATTGATCATGTTGTTGGACTTGAACATCTTTCTCCGCTTGATATACATATTCGCTCTTGGGGGAATATTGCTAACAGTACGACTTTTTCGCGTAGATTCAGAAAAGGACAAGTGCTTTTTGGTCGTAGGCGTGCTTATCAGAGAAAAGCTGCAATTGCTAATTTTGATGGTATTTGCTCGGGAGATATCATAGTTATGGAGGCAATCGAGGATAAACTTGATCCGAATTTGCTATCTTTTTTGGTGCATAGCGAAGGATTTTATAATTGGGCAGTAAGTACTTCTGCGGGATCTCTTTCCCCAAGAACAAAATTTAAAAGTTTAGCTGAGTATGAATTTCGTCTTCCGCCAAGAGATGTGCAGAAAAAACTTGCTGAGTTACTTTGGGTAGTGGATGAAGTAAGAGAGTCGTTGGTATTATCGATGAAAAGGATAACAAAATATAAGAAAATTTCAATTAAAAATTTATATTCTTGTGGAATAGGTCATGTCAAATTTAAGGATACTGAAATAGGAATAATTCCAGAGGAGTGGAATGTTGTTAAATTATCTGAAGTTGCAGATGTTAGTACTGGAAATTCTGCTCCTCAAAGTCCAGATTATTTTAAAAATGGTGCGTATCCATTTTGCAGAACATCTGATGTTGGAAGAGTCCATATTTCTGAAAATTTAACTGATATTGCTGATTACCTTAATGAGCAAGGAATAAAAGGTTTGAATCTTTTTAAAAAAGGAACTATCTTGATTCCCAAAAGCGGTGCATCCACTTTTTTGAATCATAGAGTCGTTCTTGGCATAGATAGTTATGTTTCTAGTCATTTGGCTACAGTTTTAGCAGATGATAAAAAAATTATTACTAAATATTTGTTTAATATTGTATGTTTTATTGATGCTCGAAACCTAACAAATAACCCAGATTATCCATCTCTGAGAACGGAAAATATAAAAGAAATTAAAGTAGCATTGCCAAAAATAAACGAACAAAAAGCTATTGTTGAAATAATAGATAAAATTGATAATTCATTAGAAGCGATTAAAAATAATATAAAAAGTATCGAAAATTTAAGAAATGTAATAATCAATTCAATATTTTAAATATATGCCATTCAATGAGCAAAATACAATCGAACATCTTGTCTTACACGAGCTTACGGGTGTAAGCTTGGAGGATCTCAAAAACCAGAATTATCACGCGCCGGAATCGGCGTTGCAGGCCGGGTCGGGGAAGTGGCAATATGTGCCGACTGTGCAGCTTAAGCGCGAGGTAACAGATGTGATTGTGGAATCGCTTCTCAAGGATGCCCTGGTACGACTCAATCCAGAAATTGCCGCTGATCCAAGCAAAGCTGACGAAGTTTTATATAAGCTTCGGGCTATTTTACTTTCTGTGCAACACTCCGGTTTAGTTCGTGCCAATGAAGAATTTTCCGCTTGGATCAAGGGTGAAAAGACTATGCCCTTTGGCGAAAACAATCAGCACACTGATGTGAAGCTGATCGATTTTGAACATCCGGAAAATAACAGCCTTATTATCACTAATCAATACACTCTGCGAACTTCGGTAGAAAAACGTCCCGATATGGTTATGCTGGTAAATGGCATTCCTTTGGTGGTGGGGGAATTCAAGACTCCGGTGCGGCCGGCTATCTCTTGGCTAGATGGGGCAATAGATATTCACGATGATTATGAAAAAACTATTGCGCCGCTTTTTGTTCCGAATGTATTTAGTTTTTCAACCGAAGGAAAAACCTTTCGTTATGGATCTGTCAGGATGCCTCTTGAACTCTGGGGCCCATGGAGAGAAACTGGAAGCGGCACAAATGGGCTTTCGGAAATCAAGCAGGCGCTCTCCGGAATGTTGAAACCTGAAGTCATTTTGGATATGCTACAAAATTATACGCTTTTTGCGACTGATAAAAGCAAACAGCGCATAAAAATTATTGCCCGCTATCAGCAATATGAAGGCGCGAATCTCATTGTTCGGCGTGTGAAAGAAGGACATATTAAAAAGGGTCTTATCTGGCATTTTCAGGGTTCCGGTAAATCGCTTTTGATGGTGTTCGCAGCACAGAAGTTACGCCGCGATCAAGAGCTGAAAAGTCCAACCGTGCTTATTGTCGTGGATCGAGTTGATCTGGATACACAGATTACTGGGACTTTTAATGCGACTGATATTCCAAATGTGGTTTCAGCTAATGATCAATCAGAATTGCAAGGGCTACTTGGCAATGATACACGAAAGATTATTATTACAACCATTTTCAAATTTGCGGAGGCTGACGGAGTCTTGAATGATCGTGAAAATATCATTGCTTTAGTTGATGAGGCGCACCGTACTCAGGAAGGTGATCTTGGGAGAAAGATGCGCGCTGCGCTTCCCAATGCTTTTTTGTTTGGGTTAACTGGAACGCCAATTAACAGAGCTGATCGAAATACTTTTTGGGCATTTGGTGCTGAGGAGGACGAAGGCGGATATATGACTCGTTATACTTTTCAAGATTCAATCAGAGATAAGGCAACGCTTCCGCTTCATTTTGAACCTAGACTGTTGGATGTGCATGTGGCAAAAGAGCTTATCGATGCGGAATTTGATTTGATGACCAAAGAACTTTCTGAAAAGGATAAAACGAGTTTAATCCAAAAAGCGGCAAAGATGTCAGCATTTTTGAAAACACCAGCCAGGGTGGAAATGATTGTGAAAGATATTGTGAAGCATTTTAATGATAAAGTTGATCCGTATGCGTTCAAGGCGATGATTGTGACGCCGGATCGCTATGCGTGTGACCAGTACAAGCAAGAGCTGGATAAAATTATGCCCTCGGAAGCAAGCGCTGTTGTAATTTCAACTGGCGGTAAGGGAGAAGAAGATACCAAGCTCAAGGAAAAATATAAGATAACGAAAGAAGAACAGGAGAGGCTGCTTGATAACTTCCGCGATCCGCAACACCCACTCAAATTTCTAATTGTGACAGCAAAACTTTTGACCGGATTTGATGCGCCGATACTGCAATGTATGTATCTCGATAAGTCGATGAAAGATCATAATTTATTACAGGCAATTTGTAGAACGAATCGTGTTTACAAAGACAAAATGCACGGACTCATCGTTGATTATTATGGAGTATTTGATGATGTCGCTAAAGCTCTTGAATTTGACGATGCGAGTGTTCGTTATGTCATTACTAATATTAATGAACTCAAAGGTAAGCTGAAGCTTGCGATAGATCAGTGTTTGACTCACTTTTATGGCATTGATAGGACAATAGTTGGCTACGAAGGACTGCTCCTGGCACAGGAATGTTTGAATACCAATGAGAAGAGAGACGCGTTCGCCGCTGATTATGATTTGGTTGCTGATATATGGGAAGCTGTTTCGCCAGATCCAATATTGGATACTTTTCAAAAAGAATACTCATGGCTTTCGCAGGTGTATGAGTCGGTAAAACCTGCGTCGGGAGATACTGGAAGATTACTCTGGCATGCACTGGGCGTGCAGACAATGAAATTGATTCATGAGTATATTCAGGTTGATAAAGTGAATGACAATCTTGAAAAAATAGTCCTTGATGCCGAGGTTATTGAGGATCTTATGCAAAAAACTGACAAGAAAAAAATAAAGTTAATCGAAGTAGAAATTGGAAAAAGATTGGCCGGACACAGGAGTGATCCTCGGTTTATTGAGCTAGGTGCAAAACTTGAAGAATTACGTGATAAAGCAGAGAGGGGACTGATTAATAGTATCGAATTTTTGAAAGAGTTAATTCAGATTGCAAAAGAAACTGTCGAGATTGAAAAAGAAGTTGATTCCGAAGAACATCGTGATAATGTAAAATCTGCACTTACCGAATTATTCTTGGAAATGAAAACAGACCAAACTCCGGCTATCGTGGAGCGCATAGTAAATGACATCGATGAGATTGTAAAAATAGTAAGGTTTCCGGGATGGCAAAATACTGCGGCGGGAGAAAGAGAGATTAAACAGTCTTTGAGGAAGACACTGTTTAAATATGCTTTACATAAAGAAAATGCGCTTTTTGATAAGGCGTATGAGTATATTAGGCAATATTATTAAATCTTCGAAAAAAAATAAACAGACGTTTAAGTAGCGTCTGTTTTTATATTAAATATATAGTCTTGTCCTTCAAATAGATTTTGCTTTTCAGGCATTCCAGTAAATCTCTTTTTTCCTGCTTCGTCCCTTCTAATAAAATATATTTTGCATAGCTTCGTATGTCTATCTCTTTCAGTTTTCTGTCCATATTTCCACTTTCGCAAAGATAGAAAATTGTAGCTAAAATATCACAACGATTGAGGCCGTGTACGTGCACACCACTCAACCCGCATTTTGTGAATGTCAGCATCCGGCTGATTGTGGTATAATAAAAATATAAGCACAATAAAATATCAACACATGAAGAAGACGGAGGGGGAAAATGAGGAGGGTCTTTCGAAGAAAGAATTTTTGAGACAGGTCCATAGTGTATTTATTCATTCGTATCTTATTGTTTTAACTTTTGTTCTGATTTTTGTTGTTTTTGTGGTGGCTAACATCTATCGGGGGCGTCAAATGTGTGGTCCCGAAATGAATAAATCGATCAATGACGCCAGTCAGGCTAGGGGTCCGGCGATGGATAATATTGAATTCAAAATGGTAAAAGAAGAAGATGCCAAAGTGGCTCTTTTGAACGGAGAGATTGATATTTATGCCGGGTCGCTTCTTGGCGAGGACATCAAGGAGTTGAAAGATAATTCCGAAGTCACGCTTTTTCCGTCTGCTTCTACTATGCTTGGTTTTTATGTCAATCCATATCCGGATTCTGCGGACAAATTGAATCCTTTTTCTATCAAGCAGGTGCGTTACGCCATGCAATTTTTGGTAGACAGGGAAGAGATGGCCAATGAATTATTTTTCGGCTTCGCGCAGCCGACTTTAACTGTGCCATGGAGCAAGCACCCTGATTATCAAAACATCAAAAGTTCCGTAGATGAATCGGGGATCAGCTATGACAAAGGAAAGGCTACGTCCTTGATCAAGACCGGTATGGAGGACGCCGGTGCCACTTTGGAATCTGGTAAATGGATGTACGGAAATAAACAGGTTGATATAATTATTTCATTTTCTGATTCCAAACAACTTAAGTTTACGGAGATGGCGGATATGCTAAAGGCCTCGTTGGAAGAGGAGGGCTTTGCTGTTACTCTGTTATCCACTGATTATAGCGATTCTTACGCTAGACCTCCCGAGAACTATACGGATGCGGCTGAACTCAAATGGAATATAGCTATAAGCGGGTGGACTTATTACGGTCAAACGCCGATCAGTAATGTGGCTATTCTTGATCCGTATGTAGGTGACGGTTGGTGGGAATATTCCGATAAGGAAATAGATGAGTTGGAAGAAAAGCAGAAAAATTATAAGACCGAGGAAGAGAGACGGGATATAAATAATAAGTTGTCCGGAAAATATCTTGAGGATTCGACGGGTGTTTGGTTATTGGCTACCGATAGTGTTTCGGCTGCTCGTAAAGAGGTCGAGGGGCTGATTCAAGATGAATTTATCGGAATCAAGAATTATACTAATCTTCGAGAATCGTATATTCCCGGTAAGGATAAATTGATAGTTGGTTTGCCAAAATTTTACGATTCTAGCAGCAACTGGAATCCTTGGGTCGTTGATGGTATAAACGCTATGTATCTGTTAAATACGGTCCATGACCCGTTGGTATGGAATGATACGGATACGCTGGAAGAGAGGAGTTTCAGCTGGCCGTTCACTATCGAAAACAGGGGTGCTGAGGCAACGATAGATATTCCTGATGATACTTTTTTTTGGAATGTTAAAGATAAGCAGTGGCAAGAGGTGACTAAAGATGCCAAGGCTGTTACTAAAGTGACTTATGACCTTTCTGACTATATCGGCAGAAAGTGGCACAATGGACAGGAGATAACATCAGCCGATATCGTGTATAATGCCGCTCGCGCTTGGGATGTGGCTTTCGATGAGGAAAAACAGAAAATCGATGATGAATGGCGCCAGAGCTACTACGAACCGATTATAGGATTAAGGCTTGATGGTACGACGTTGGAGGTCTATTTAGATAAATGGAGTTCTGATGAGGACGACCTCTTACTCATAGCCAAGTCGTTTCAGCGTATGGCTCCATGGGAATTATATGCCGCAACTGATGAATTGGTTTTTGACGAAAGATTGTATGATTATCAGATTGTAGAAAATTCGGAAAATGAAAAATTAAATTTAGCTGACCCGAAACACATCGAGGCGATATTCGAAACTCTTGATACCTTTGATTTTTCGAAAGTATCACCTATGCTGACTCTGGGGAATAAACTTTACGCGCAAAAAAGTGATTTGGATTCACGGATCTCTTCACTCAAACATTGGTATGCCTATCATAATCATTTGTTTGTAAGTGATGGGGCCTTCTATGTAGATTCGATTGATACTTCGGACGGGTCGGTTGAGATGAAGGCTTTCCGTGATGATAGTTATCCCTTTGGCAAAGGTTATTGGCGTAACTAAGCAAAGAGATATTTTACAAAAGTCATCCTTATGGATGATTTTTGTTACAAGTAAACGACCACCGGCGTCAGCCGGTGAGTGCATTTAGAGCGATAGCTCTCTCATAAGGATAATACTATGATTATCTGATCATCATTTCCTTACATCAACATAATCCCGAGACTGTGTTATCCTGAACTTGTTTCAGGACCTTCTAAGCTTGTAAACTATTTGTAGGCTTAGAAAAGAAAACAACGGATTACGGTCCGTTGTTTTTTTATGATGATAATATGGTCGATTGCACTCCCCTAGCTGTGGTTCTAATATTATTTCATACCTGCAATCGCTAGGCAAAAGCGCACTCGAAAGGGCGTTTTTTATTGCTTTAAGAAAACCACCGGCGAAGTCGGTCGTCCACGGTTTCCGATTGCGGACGAAGTCAGTTTGTATTTTAAAATAATGGCACAGATAGATATATTTCAAGATGCAAGCGATAATGTTGCATTTTGTATCTTTTTACAGATAGGACCAGACAGCAAAGATATAAATAAATAGTCGGATAAGCGTACTGGCGGAAAGGACAAAGTCCGTTAGCCCAGAATTCCACCGACAAGGTCGGTGGTAGTTTAATATTTTATTTGAGACCGCGGTTTGAGCTTCTGTTTATCCTGCAAAAATGTCGCTATTTACGCGGTTTATGGATAAAAGATGAAAATTTATATTGCCCTTCCGGGTCATTTGTTCTACAATTTAATCAAATATAATAATTTAAATTAAATTATGGAAGGAACTGATGAAAAAAAATCATATTCAAGAGTTATTAACGAAGATGCATCTAAAAATGCCAATATTCAGAAGTATCTGAAAGAAGCCATCGAAAAGGCGGAAAAGGATATCGATAAAATAGATGATGATATCCAGTCTATTATGAATAATGATTAATAATATAAATTTATGTCAGAAATGTTTAATTTTGAAGGAGCCGGTGGACCAAAGCCTGAGCAAGTAGAGCCCGAACAGGTAGTACCTGATAAAACAGATTCCGAGCAAGTAGAGCCAGAAAAAACAGTGCTAGAACAAACGAATACCGATAAAACTGATTCCTGACTAGTAGAGTCAGAACAAGAGGGTATTGATGAAACAGATTCTGGACGATTAGAGCCCGAACAAATAAATCCTGAGAAAATAAGGTCCGAACAGATAGACCCCGATCAGATTATGGAGAGCTTTGAGAGTATCAAGGATCCGGAGGTTATTCGGCAATTATTAGAAGCTTTGACAAAAAGAGCTGATGCTATTTCAGGTAAGATTGACGGACATTTAGAGGATATGGCGAAAGGTGATGCGGGAGGAATAGAAGGAAAAAATATTAAGAAAGATATAATAGAAAAAAAGCGCGAGCGTTTGGATGAAATCAGGCATGGTATTCAGGGGCTCACCGAGAGGATGCAAAGGCCGTATGTGGTTTCAGCAGAATTGGGAGCCGTTAAAGAGGTTTTGGATACCTTGGCACTTCATGGGGATTGTAACTCTATTATTTTGGAAGGTGAGCCCGGTACGGGAAAACTCAATGGGCTTATGCTGAGGTTGGACAGGAAATACAAGAGGGAGGGGATCCCGTTCTTATCCATATCAGGGTCAAAGAAACTATGACGGCTCAAGACATGCTTTATTCGGTCGATGATATAAGGAGGCTGAGCGATGCTCAGACAAAAGCCCTGATTCCTGCCGAGATGAAGGAGGAAGCCTTGGAATGGAGAAATAAGATATTAAAAGGAGAGGCCGAGACTACCGATGAAGAGTATATAAAATTTAACGGAAGGATGAAGGCTATAGTCGAATTGAGCGAGGTTGCCAAAGATCTGGATTATTCAAATTATATAGATTTGGGACAATTGGGAGAGGCAATCTATCAGTCGGGGAAGGGCAGAAAAGTGTACCTTCTTATCGATGAAATAGAAAAGGGAAGGGAAGAACTTATGAATGGGATTTTAGATGAAATTGAAAACCTGGTTTTCACTATCAATGAAACCGGGGAAGTCATCAAGGGGAATAAGAGAAATTTGCGGATCATCATTACTACGAATCCTGAAGATTCCGATAAGATTCCAGCATCTTTCCGAAGAAGAAGCCTTTATCATTTTATGAGTTCACCTGAACGCGCCGATTTGGCAAAGATTGTGGAGCTTAATTTTCCTGAAATACGAGGAGAGCTTCTAGGCTATGCCTTGGATGTTTTCTATAGATACAAAAGCCACCCAGATATCGAGAAAAGTCCTTCTACTCCGGAACTTTTAGCATGGATCAGAGTCCTTTCCGAGAATGGGGGTGACATACCGGAAGGTATTCCCTATAAAGAAGTTTTGCTTAAATATAAGGAAGATAGGGATTTGGATATCGGCATAGAACGTGCCAAGGATAACAACAAAGAGACTCCGCATGAAATGCCGATAGCATTTTATAAAGCTCTTCAGGGTCACCAAGTTTTCAAAATGGATGGCCTGATAAATGATCCTAATAAAGACCCGACTCAGTTCGGAGAGCTTTATGCGGAATTGGAAGGGGCTGGTGTTAATTTTAATACACCCGTTTTTAAGGAAGAAGTGCATGAAAACAGATACAATGATGATGACGATATCGAGACTGTTTTGGAGAGACCCTTCGTGCTGATAGGACCCGGAATACAATCTTTGGGTAACGGATGTTTCGCGATAGAGAAGGGGGCATTAGCGGGGATAGACAAAAAAGATATCTTCAGCCATGAGATTAAGGTGATCCCTGAATCTGTAGATT
This sequence comes from Minisyncoccota bacterium, assembly GCA_028690055.1. Classification (GTDB taxonomy): domain Bacteria; phylum Patescibacteriota; class Minisyncoccia; order JAHIHE01; family JAGLIN01; genus STD2-77. The sequence continues at coordinate 110,654 of JAQVBZ010000001.1, forward strand.
TCGAACGGATTCAATCGAAGAACCAGGAATTTACCACAGGTACGATTTCTTATGAAGGGGAAGATGTTCTGGCCTACAAGAGAAATTCGGATGGGAGAACGGCGTTTTATAGTAAAATTGGTGAATCTCGCGAAAGCAGAATGTTTAATTGATAATTTGTTTATAACGGATAGTCCCATCAGAGAAAAAAGGTGCGGATATCTTTTGCCGTGAGATTAAGGTAATTTCTGAATCCGTATAGCTTGAACGGTTCGGTTCGAGGAATTGGGAATTTACCAGTGGCATGATTTTTTATGAAGGAGAGGAAGTTTAGGCGTGCAAAAGAAATGCGGAGGGGAGGAGCATTTTTCCACGAGCCCTAGTGATAAATAATTTATTGAATATATGGAGAAGGTGCCAAGCCCCGAATCTTTTGGAACGGAAAAGGAAAAAAATGAGACAAAGAGTCCTGAAAAAAATTCTGACGTTTTGAAGGTGCCTGGTATTACTGTAAAAGGGGGCGGGGAATGGGCGCGAAGGATTGTGGAAGGTGAAATCAAGAGAAGATAGAGGGAGCAAAGAGAAAAATACCCAGACCCTTATGAGAAAATAAAAGAAGATTCCAGTGTGCTGGACGGTTTTTTGGAGTTGCTCCGAGAAAAGGGTGTCCGGGTTTCTACTCCGGAATGGCTTCAGTTTATCGCAGTCGTTAAAGAAAAAACGAAACCGGAAAGTTTACAGGATAATGATCAGTTCTTCAATTCTATGAGGCTTTCTGCCAAGATCATCCTCGTAAAATATAAAAACGATGAAGCTGCTTTTGACGAAGCATTCGGTGAGTATTTCGGTATGATTAAAAAGGTTTTTGAGGAAGAATTGTCACAAAAAGAAAGCAAGGAGAAAAAAGAGGAAGAGAAGCCCGATAAGCAAAATAGGGAGAATATAGGGGACAAGGAGGAGGTAGAAGATGGCCAGAAAGAGGAAAGAGATAGCGAGACGGAACCGAAGATGGAAGAGCAGCTAGACATTGAAGAGGTCAATGAAAATTTGGATTTACCTAAGGATGCTGAGCATGAGGGTGAGGAGACGCATGGGGGGACGGAAGACCAGCATAATGATATTTTAAAGCAAGAGGATCATTCGAAAAAAGGCGGGGGAGATGAAAAAAATAGTGAGGTTGAAGAAGACACTGCTTCTAAGAAAGAGTTAGATCCCGTAAATGAAAACTCCAAAAAGCCGGAGTTTAAGGAGTCTGGAATCTTGGTGGGCGGAGGAAAAGGGAACTCGTATTCGGCAGAGAGGCCCGCTGCACCTATCACATATGAAGGGAAGGCGATTGATGACAAGATGATAGAAGAGAGAATAGAAGCCATGAAGCAGAAAGACAAGAATCTCCGTTATGAGAGGAGACCTGATAAAAAGAGCATGAAAGAAATTATAAAAAATCTCAGGAAAATTATTACGGAGATATCTGAAGTAAAGAGCAGAAAGATTAATGTAAAAGGGTCGGCAAAAAATTTTGCAAAATTAAGATTGCGCCCCGTGTATGAGAAAGAGGCTGAAGAACAACCGGAGATTGTCTTATTCATAGACGTGGGCGGACCGGTAGATGAATGGAGCCCATTGATGAAGGAGGTGGCGGATTCCATGACTGAAGGTCTGGCAAAAATGGAAGTTTATCTGTTCCATAATAATCTTTACGGTTATGTCTGGAAACCCGATTCTAAAGACGTCACTTCTTCTAATTACGCGAAACCGGATTCACTCATTGATATCAAGAAAATCATTAAGGGTAGAAAAAAGGTGATAATATATGGGGACGGGGAGATGTTCTATTCCGAATTTGAGGATGACCGTTGGCCTCCTGAAGATAACGAAAGAAGGGTCGAAAAATTTGAGATGAACGGAGGGGATTGTTTAAAGTATATAAAGGACAATTCAGATTCTGCTGTCTGGATTAACCCAATATTTGAAAAAGAATGGGAAGACAGGGATGACTCCGGGACTATAGCCTCCGTAAAAGGTATAATACCCATGCATGATCTGACTGTGGGCGGTGTTGAAGATGCCATTAGGGAATTAATGGGAAAAAAGCTTAAATAAAAGATATTTTGTAAAATTGTCGGTTTCATTTTACACCTAGACAACGCATCCTTAGCGTGGCAAATCAAGATATTCCTTCTAACCTCATATCAAAAGCAAGAAAACTCAGTTTGGACTGAGTTTTCTTGTTATAAGCAAAATATTCGTTATTGCCACATCTTCGTTTTGTTTTATCTGTGTCACCCCGAACTAGTTTCGGGATGCTAGTTATGTTTCGTAAGGATATTATTGTAATATTTAGATGTTGCATAGCGAAGATTCTGGATATTTTGGCTGAACAAATTTCTCGAATGACAAGTTTATGGAGGGGTAATCACATCAAGGATCAAGATGCACATCAAGTAGGTCCAAATTGATAGATTATTATTTTAACTCTTCCTTAGAGAAAGGTTTATCTCTCGTTCAACAAACTTTTACGGATACCTATTCGGTTGTGGCAAAAAAGGGCTTCATTGCAAGTAGGTTGTTTTTGGCGAGACTTGTGTATTTTCTTTACTTATAATTTCAAGTATGCAAAAATTAGATATATGAATGAGAAAAACAAGCGAATAATCTATAAAATTTATGAGTTTTGAAATACCTGACTTGGTCATAGAAAATACGAAGGAGGACGAGACCCCTCCTTTGAGCTGCGTCGACCTTTTGCGGGAATTCAAAGAAATTCGCGCAGAACTTCTCTCCGGTAAAGAGAAAGCGGAGTCGGGGGGTTTGAATAATGAGTTTGAGCTTTCTGACGAAGAGACGTCAAAATCGGAGGATATGGATAATAAGTCTGAGCTTTTTGTCGGAGAGAAGCTGAAATTCGCAGGTGTTGAGGATGAGAATGGCAGGGAAAGGGACGTCTATAATATCTCAGCGCCTTTCTCAATCGATGTCGATGGCGAACTTAAGACTGTGATTACCGGTCGGGTGGAGTTGCGCGAAACCTGTAAAGGTTCGCAAGTTTATTTTTTTGAACAAAATAAGGATGGCGTTTGGATACCGGTTGAAGGGGTGTTGCCTCTGCCATTGGAAGATGGTTTCTTTACGCAGATTGGAAAGGAAACGGTTATCGGTGGGGTGGAGACATCCTGTCCTGATCCAGAGGAACCTAAGCGGGTTGATTATAGAACATTATTTTATCATGATAACGGACGCGGTTTGAAAGGGCTGGAACAATTTGCATCTGGGCCGGAACGGGGGAAGGATATTCGTTTGACGCTTCTTTCGAACGGTCGGGTTGCGGTTTTTACGCGGCCTCAGGGAGGAGAATATGGTCTGGGTAAAATAGCTTATGTAGAATTGGACAGTCTGGAAGAGTTGAATGCTGCTAATCTTCAAAGAGCGAAAGTTATTGAAAATCAATTTGCGCAGGAAGAATGGGGAGGCGCCAATGAGCTGCACCTCTTGCCCGATGGGCGTATCGGTGTAATCGGGCACATCGCTTATAAGGATGAAGAGAATAACAGGCACTATTATGTGATGTCGTTTCTATATAACCCTAAGGATCATTCGTCTACGCCGATAAAGATTCTCGCGACAAGAGAAGACTTTCCCCCTGGTGCGGCGAAAGCTACTGATCTTGGAGATGTTGTTTTTTCTGGAGGCATGGTGCGGCACGGCAACGGCAAGGCGACGCTTTATGTGGGGCTGAGTGATGTGGAAGCCGGCAGCATCAAGATAGACGACCCCTTCTGGGAAGTAGAGCAAAAAATTCTTGCCGGACCGACGCAACGGGCAGAGGCGACGGCATAAAAACGGATTGTAGGCCGGGGGGAGGTGCGAGGTCTTCTGATCCATCTGTGCTTTAGACCTTTTAATCTACTAAATATTTTAAAGTAAGGTGTTTTATTTCCCTCTCGGGAGAGCACGAATGGCTTATTCTATTTGTCATTCCGAAATGAGCTACTGCGACTGAGGAATCTGGGAAAACCACAATGCAGCTGAAGGGTTTATTTTAAAGAGAATATTATAGTTGTGTCGTGCATTTCCCGGATACCTCAGGCGAGTACGACTTTCGGGATGACAACCAGAAGATGGCAATGAAAAATAATGTCGTAAGATCTATAGGGGATTTTGATCTTGATGCGGCAAAACGCAGTTCGATAGTTTGCGTCAAAAAATAATTAAGGATCGAAAATATTATTTCGATCCTTGTTATTTTGGAAAAATTTTAAAAAATTCGATCAACCCGCAGAAAAATTACCACAATTACCACACACTTCTTTTCCGACATGAAAATAATTTTGTTCTGTTAGAGACCTTCCTTTATTAGACCACCGCGCATTGCTGCGTTTATCTTCACTTTCCTCGACTTCGTCGGGAACCCACGAAACTTCACAAAGACTGGAATTGCCATACTTAGAACACCACGCATCGTCGCGTTCATCATCACTTTTCCTGACGGTGCCAGAAACCCACCAAACTCCACAAAATTCAGGTACATTATTGTAATAAATCAGAAAATCTCCTTTCCCACAATCTCTCTCTTTCCCACTCTCGTTAACATTTTGTCCTTCTTCTATCTCGGGCGATTCCGGCCGGATGCTCTCCTCATACGCATCCACATGGATTTCTTTTGTTATTATTATCTCTCGACCCCTATTGTCCTTTACTTCGAGAACAATAGTGTAATTTCCATTCGGTAGATAAACGGTTATATTATTACCTCTACCAATCCAAAAGTACTTACCATTTTCTGAGAAAATCTTCCATAGTGTTTCCAACTTTAGAATTTTCTCCTGTTCTGATGTGAGATCATATTTAGCCGTTAGGTTTATTGTATTCTGAAAGACCTCTGTCTCGGGACTTTCTATAAATACAATCTCGTCTATCCGGGGAAGAATCGTAACGTTTTCGCCGTAGCTTTTGCTTCGGCCATGGGAAACGATTGTTTTAGGTGTTTTTCCTCCCGCTTCTTCTTCGCCGTCGCCAGGCCCGACATCGTCTCCTCCACCTTCCGGCTCTTCTGTCGGAGTAACCTCAGGCTCTTCCGGCTCTTCTGTCGGACAGACCTCCTCTTCTGTCGGAACATCCTCACATTCATCCGATTCGTCTTTTTCTGGACAGACTTCCTCTTCTGTCGGAACATCCTCACATTCATCTAATTCTTTTTTGCACTCTTCGCACTTTTTCTTATCTGGCGTTTTTTCATCACAGACATCCTTGCTCTTAATATCTTTATTGCAGGTTTCTTCGGTATCGGCGACACCTTCCTCGTTCGCAGATCCTTTATCGAAGCATCCATCTAGATGGAGATTGTCCGCTCCGGTTTCTATTTCTTCTTCGCAGGCCGATGAAACCGTTAGCATCGCGGTAAGGAAGCACAGCATGACGAAAATGGTCATTATTGTTTTTGCCATAGCTCTTTTTGTTCTTGTCATTTTTACCCCTCTTTTTGTTCTTTTTGTTTTTGTATATGGATAGTTGTAAATCTTATATTATCGCAAAAGGGATAAAAAAGCAATATGAGGTCGTTTTTGGGGCAATTGTGTTTATTTCTTTATATTTTGTAGGAACATTGTCTTAATATTCAGAAAATATGTATCGGAGATTTTCAGTATATGGTTGAGACAAGATTCCAGAATAAAAAACAGATATTCCAAAAAGTAAATTCGAAATTCTGCGCAATTTGTGTTATTATATATTAAACAAACAAAAGTTCTTATCCTGTCAATATTTAATCAGTTATTCAAAACTATGCCATAAGAGAATGATCCGATAAATGATCGACTTGATGTAATAATAAAGTCGATTTCTTTGTTGTCGGACAAAGTTTATTCCTTGGATCGGCGGATGAGCGAGGTGGGCCGGACGCGGATGGGTGCGGTAGAGCCGATGAATGAGGTAGGCCGAATAAATATGGTAGACCGAACGGATGAAGTTGGGCGAATGAATAGGATAGAACGAATGGACGAAGAACCGGAAGCAAAAAAAGAAAAAACCTTACTTCCGACAGTTATCCTTTTCGTAACGGATTGGAAAATGAAGCGCCTGCTGCTTTGGAGCAGGAAATTACGGATGAAGAAGTCTATGCCGCTATGCAAGATGCCTCGGATTCTGATGTTGAAAATGAGCCGGAATCGGCGAAGTCGGAAGGGGGAAGCTTTGAGACTGAAATCGGTCTGAAGTGGTTGGGCAAGGTCGGTATCTTGGCCCTAGTCCTCGGTGTGGCTTTCTTTTTGAAATATGCTTTTGAGAATAATTGGATCGGTGAGGCGGGTCGGGTTGCAATTGGTATATTATCCGGCGCGGCTTTGATTTTTCTTGGTGATTATCTGCGTTCAAAATATAATGAATATGCCGCCACTCTGACGGGCGGAGGTATTGCCGTGCTCTATCTGTCGATTTATTCCAGTTTCGCATATTACGAATTGATCGGACAGACATACGCTTTTGTCGCGATGGCGATCGTTACGGCCCTTGGCGCTTTTTTGGCGATTCACTACGATCAGATCAATCTGGTGGTACTGTCTATCGTGGGCGGTTTTTTGACTCCGATATTGCTGTCTTCTGTTACTAATAATCAAGTCGGGCTTTTCGGTTATATTACTATTTTGAATTTCGGTATTTTGGGAATTTCACATTATCGCGATTGGAGGAAAGTCAACTTGCTCGGTTTTATTTCCACTTTGTTTATCTTTTTAGTTTGGAGCACCGGGCATTACGATGCGAGCCAATTTTTCATAACCGAAGCTTTCCTGACTAGTTGGTTCATAATATATGCGGCGGCAACGGTTTCGCACAACGTGTTGCATAAAAAGGAAGCGGAGGAATCGGATCTGCTTCTTGCCGTTTTTAACGCCATGGTTTATTTCGGTATCAGCTACTATCTTTTGTCGGCGGCTTACAGCGATTATCTGGGTTTCTTCGCTGTGTTTATGGCCGCAATATATTTTTTTCTTGCCTATTTTTGTTATCGGATCAATCCCAAAGATACCAATTTGGCGTTGTTTCTTCCCGGGATTTCGATATTTTTCTTGACCATCGCTGCGCCGATCCAATTTGATGGCGCCTGGGTCAGCATGGCCTGGGCATTGGAAGCGATGGCCCTCGTCGGGATGGGGTTCTACCTGAAAAGCCGTTCCATGCGGTCTTTCGCTTTGGGTGCTTCTATCCATAGTGATAGGGAGATTGTTCTTCATGGATGATTATGGAAAAATCTCAGCGGCAGATTTTGTCCCGATCTTCAATACGGGATTCCTGACTTTTATCGTCGGGGTTATTGTCTGTGGGGCGATTTATTCCATGTACTCCAGGTATGAGGGCATGACGGAAGACGGGAGGTCTAACGCTAAACCGGTAGCACTGTTCCTGCTGAATTTTCTGCTCTTGTGGAATCTGAGTACAGAAGTTTCGTTCTACTATGATTATCAAGTCGAGGCCCGTCTTGTGGAAGCGCCCAAGCTTGTCTGTTCTTGGGAAAAGGATGCGCGCGGCATAGATAAACAGGTCTGTAAACAGGATTCGACTGAATTCAGTCGTGTAATGACGACTAATCGCGAACTGACCCAAAAAACCGAGGAGAGGAAAAGCGCGACACTGACAGTACTTTGGGCATTGTACGCGATCATCACCCTGGCCTTCGGCATCGGGAACAAGAATCGTTTGCTGCGGCAGATGGGAATCGGACTGCTAGTCGTAGCGATTACGAAATTTTTCTTGTCCGACTTATGGAGCCTGGGCGGCATCTACAGAATCGTTTCTTCTATCTCTCTCGGAGTGATCCTGCTCTCGGCCTCTTTCGCATATAATAAATACAAGGAGAGGATAAAAGAAATAATTTAATTTTTTGTTTAATGAAATGCTAAAAAGAATATCGGGAATCGTCGGTTTTTTCGCTATCTTGGCAATCATCGCGCCGTCCATATCTGTGGCTGACGCGCCCGCTGTTGATCAAAAGTCACAGTGGCAGTATTATAAAGACATCAGCGTTGTCGGCAGTCCCGAAGAGGGGGAGCTGGCAAAAGTGACGCTTGATCAAGAAGTGTTCGGATCGTCCAAAAAAGATTTGCGGGATTTGCGGGTGGTGGATAGGGAAGGATATGACGTGCCTTATAAACTGATTGTGGATCACGGCACCTTCAGTAAAGAAAATATTTATTCGGTCCGTGTCGTGAATAATACGTATGATGCGGCAGGCGGCTGCAACAGCTTTATTGTCGATTTCGGACAGGGCGGATCATTGAACAGTTCTCTCAACGTCATTACCGAATCGGAGAATTTCAAACGCACGGTGGAGATTTCGGGGAGTGACGATATGTCATCGTGGAGCGTACTGAAAGCGGACGGCTACATTTATGACTATACCGAGCGCGCCGGTGACTTCAAGGCTCAGGACACCTCCGTGGATTATCCATAGAACTCTTTCCGCTACGTCAGGGTAAAGATATTTACCGGTGGGGAAACGCCTCTCGTAATCAGTGGTACACAGGTTTCCACGATCACTACCAAGGAGAAACAGGAAATTGTTTTGGATCTGTCTTACGAAGTGAAAGAAAATATCGAAAAAAAGACGACTGAAGTCATCGTCGATCTGGCAAAGAATGGCTGGCCGACCAGCGGCATATCTCTATCTGCCACGGACAAAAATTTCAATCGGAAATTTACAGTTTACGAAAGTGGCGACAAGTCCTCTTGGCAAAGCGTCGGGCAGGATTATATATACAATTATGATACTCCGAAATATGTCGGAGCCAATCTGAACATCAATTACAGAGAAACAAGCAAACGATATTTGAAAATAGAGATCGTGAATTTTGACGACAAGCCGATTTCGATTACCGGGCTGTCCACTAAGACCATTTTGCGCAGCATCGTTTTTCAGTACGGTTCGAATCCCGCAGAGAAAGTGTACAGATTATTCTACGGTAATCCCAAGGCGAATTTTCCGCAATATGATTTGGAAAAGTTTTTCTCTTATCTGGATACCGGCAAATATTACGGCTCCGCACTTTCCGCTCAGCAAGCTAACCCCTATTACTCGCAAGAAGCTTCGCCTGTAGCGCCGCTAAGTGAAAGGATTCCTTATCTGGTACCCGGCGCTTTGGTTTTGGCGATTATCCTGATGGGTTTGGTAGTGGTCAGGTTTATGAAGAAAGTCGGTGCGGAGAAATAGGACCTTCATGTCGGGACTTATGATTCCTTAGTATCTAGCTCCGGTTACTGGGATGGTAATCAAATGAGTCGCACCCGATATCGACAACTATTTTTTTATTAATAAAAACAAATATGAAAAAGTTGTTACTCGCTCTTGCATTTTTATTCGCCTGCCCTGCTTCCGCTTCCACGATTGCGGAAGGTGCAATCGTTAAAACTGCGGATAATACGGATGTCTATATTATCAAATATAACGCCGGCAATCAGTATAAAAGGTTGGTCCTGAATCCTCAGGTTTTTCAAAGCTACGGACATTTGAAATGGGAAAATCTTTTAACAGTTTCCCAATCTGAACTGGACTCTTTCGTGAACTCGGATTTAGTGAGAGTCGATGGTTATGCCGATATCTATCAATTGGTCTCGGAGGGGGATGTTGGAGGAAAATATCAGATCACGTCCACTGTCGGTTACGATTTGAACTCCGTCTATACAATCAATTCGGTTGATTTTGGAAACTATGAAGAAAAGGGTGTTCGGGGTGCTAAAGAAAATAGCGTTGCCGATGTTTATACCGGGAGTTATGACCAAGGCAACTATATTTATGGAGCTGCTATGAATCTTGCCTGGAATGAGATGGCAGAGAATATCGTGCACGAAACGCCCAAATTTTATACGCAAGACCCCGCTGCGTTGGATTTCATATCAAAATTCAATTTTGCTCCCTTTACCAAAAAGGATCTCGACGAGGAAAGCTATTATATAAAAAGTGGCTTCGGCCAAGAGACTATAACAACTATCAACCAGGAAAGCAAACAGAAATTTCCAACCAAAAGTTTCCCGGATCTCGACTTTGCGCTTGCTCCGGAAGATTTTATCTCCTATGCCTATTTTCTGAAGGAAGTGGAATATCTCGAACCGTTCACAACGGATGATATAATATTCAATGGCGAACAAGTGAAGGGATTTTTCGCAGAAACAACGGCACAAAAAGATAACATCCAAATATTAAACTATACAGACCGAGACCATTTTTTAGTGAAAATCAAGTTGAAGGATAACAGCGATGAGATATTTCTGGCGAAAGGCATGGATATGGACAACCCCGCATATGCCGTGGGCCAGATTAACGAAGATAATAAAGAAGGCTTGACATCTTTAGGCAGAGATGACGTTTTCAGTATGCCGGAGGTTCATTTAGACTATTCAAGAACTTACGATGAACTTGTCGGCCTCTCTTTCCAGAATGGAGATGTTGCGGGGTATTCCATCGGCGCAATGTTTGAAAACATCAAGTTCGACATAGACAACAAAGGCGCCAGGGTTGAAAATGAGGCGGGAATCATAGGAACCACATCAATGCCCGTAGAGCCCGTAGAAAGAAAGTTTATCGTCTTGGACAAACCCTTTTGGGTTGTGATGAAAAGAACAGACAGTCAAAATCCGTATTTTATCCTAGGGGTTAACAACTCTTCTTTGTTGGAGGAAGCTACTGAATAGGCTGGCACTTTGCATTAAAGCCATGACGTGGCTTGTTTTAGCCTCTATCCTATTATGGGTCCTTGTCTGACCCATCTGCGCTTACCGTAGCATATTTAATCCCCATGGGTTTGGTTTTAAGATTCCCCTCTCGAGAGGGGAAGAGCCGTTATAGCGATAGCTATAACGTTGCGAGGGGTGTGTTGAATCGGCAAATTACTAATGATTCACGTCTTATAAACGCAATCTCCTATGGGATGTAGAAGTTATGAGTCACAGACCGTCCCCACACACCCCGCGCGAAAACAACGCTACTCTTATGTTGGCATCACCCCCCTCGAGAGGAGAATCGAAATACACGAAAAACAACCCTCTTGTTGGGGTTGTTTTTGTTTTTGTGGTATGATTGGGGTAATTGGACGGGGCGGTGGTATAAGATATAAAAACGGAGAAACTGATACAAACTTAAAAAAAAGGGGGGGGTGAAAAGATTTTGTATCATCTGATATTTTTTAGCGAACTTAAACTATGAACAATATGCCTAGCGATGAACAGAAGATAAAATGTCCGGGGTGCGGGGAGTTGATTTCTATCGATTCTGTCATTACCGGTCAGGTCGAAGAGAAAATCCGCAAAGAGATGGCGGTCGAGCAGAAGGCTCAGGCGGAAAAACTGGAGAAGCAGAAAGAAGAATTGCGGACCAAGGAACTCCAATTGTCGGAAAAAATCAAAGCGGCGGATATCGAGGTTAATAAAAAAGTGGCCGATAGACTTGCCGAAGAAAAAGTTCTCCTGTGGAAGAAGGCTTTGGCCGAAGCGGAAAAGAACAAGTCCGCCGAGATGCAGATGTTGGAAGGACAGCTCAAAGACAAGGACGAAAAATTGCGACTCGCCAACGAGAAAGAATTATCGATTCGAAAAGAGAAGAATCTTCTGGAAGAAGACAAGAAGAATTTCGAGCTGGAGAAACAAAGACAGCTGGACGAAGAGAGGGTGAAGATAGTCGAAGAGGCGAGCAAGAAAGCGGCCGAAGAGCAGCGATGGCAGATCGCACAACTGAAAAAGCAAATCAATGATGCCAATATCGCCAACGAAACTCTGAAGAGAAAGCTGGAGCAAGGTTCCCAACAGACTCAAGGTGAAGTGATGGAATTGGCGCTGGAAGAAATATTGAAAGCGGAATTTCCTATGGACGAAATCGTGCCCGTACCGAAAGGCGTGAACGGAGCCGACATCATCCAAAAAGTACGCGACAGGTCCGGGTGTCTGTGCGGGCAGATCGTGTGGGAATCGAAGAAGACCAAAAATTGGACCGAGGGCTGGATCCCGAAACTGAAAGACGACCAGCGCGCCATCAAGGCCGAGCTGGCAGTGATCGTGTCCGCCGTTTTGCCGGACGATATCAAGAGCTTTAAATATCGCGACGGTGTCTGGGTGTGCGACATCAAACTTACCGTCTCTCTGGCCACGGCACTCCGGGCCACTTTGGAAGCAGTGAATCGTGAAAAGATGATGGCAGTCGGCAAGAACGAAAAGATGGACGTCATCTACACTTATCTGACCGGTGTGGAATTCCGGCAAAGAGTGGAAGCGATCGTCGAAGCTTTTTCCAATATGAAAAACGGACTGGAAAAAGAAAAAATGGCCTACCAAAAAATCTGGGCGGAAAGGGACAAGCAAATCCAGAAAGTGATCAATAACACCGTCGGCTTATACGGAGACCTGAGCGGACTTGCACCACTGCAGGAAATCAAGACTTTGGAGCTGGGGGATGGGGAAGATGAAGAGGAATAATAATTTCTCTTTGTCATTCCCGTGCAGACGGGAATCCAGGATAGGTCGCATAAAAGAAGCATTGAAGATATAGTACAATATAAAAAAATAAATTCAAACGATTGAGTCATTTGGTGTTGAAATAATAGATTTCCGCCAGAGTTTATGCTCGTTCCCAGAGAAGAGAGTGACAAACCATTATTCCTCTTGTTTTTTCTTTATCAGAAAACTATTGCCCTTTACAAAAGCTGTAAAAAGGTCTACAATTAAAGGTTATTTTTATCAATTGCATAAATAGCGATATTTGGTAGAATTCTTTTTGATAAAAGTAGCGATATTAAGGTAGGAGGGAATATCATAACAATAGATCAACGCAGAATAGAGGAAGCGGTAGAAGAGTATAGAAGAGGTGAAAGAGCCTTGATTCTAGTCGAGCATACCGATGGCTTCAGGCTGTTTCCAGAGAGGAATAGACTGGTAGATCTTCAGATTGAGGGTAGTGATATAAGCCGCAAGGTTCCCCTTGAAGAGACAAAGGAGCTAAAGGGAAGCCCCTCTTGTCTAAACAAAAAGGCTATAACAGCTTTTTTGGATCTGCTAGAATTAAAAACGACGAATGAGGAAGGTTAATCATCATCTTCCTCTTAAATTTTCTAAGTTTATAAATCATCTTGTAGGTTTAGAAGAAAAAATAACCCTCTGAATTGGGGTTGTTTTTGTTTTTGTGGTATGATTATTCCAATAAAACATTACCATCATATTTATGCAATCATATATCATCAGAAAATCTCCCGGACTCCATCAGGAGCATCGAGAAGTCGCAAGGCTAACAGTCGACGACGAGGGCAAAGTCTTGTATGACCTGATAATCCTCGATAACGACGTGGAGCGAGTACTCTCGCAAGCGCAAATCGCAGGAGGCCTTTACTGTCTTGTTCCTTTCCGGGAAGAAAAAAACGGGGCTGTTATTCTGGGACAGAAGGAAATCTTCGTAAAGACGACGGATGCGGATTTTATGGAGGCTATCGAGTTCAATCTCAAGTCAGGGCTTGTTGATAGGGATTAGGGGAGGCTTCTGCATCGGACAGCGGCGCGGGTTAAAACTCGCTACTCCAAAATACTATGGTTTTTGTCCTCTAGCTCGCCAAAAACAACCTTTAATTGGGGTTGTTTTTGTTTTTATGCTATGATTATTTTAATAAATCATCAATTAAAAAAATGGATAACGTAGATTTTGCTAAAAGCTTGATTAAGGGTAGAATTGCGGAAACAATATTTGCTCAGATGCTCAGGGGAACGAAAGAGTTCACAGTCTTGGAGTTTGGTTATGAAAAGATTATTCCCGAACTTGTGCAACAAGGGTATATCGAGAATAGAGATACTATTAATATCTTGAGAACTGCTCCGGACTTTGCGGTAATAAATCGAAAAACAAAAACAGTTAGGCTAATCGAGGTAAAATATGAGCGAACCATAAGTCCTAAGTTCGTTTTGGGACATGCAAAAAAGATGAGCCAATCCTGGAATCCTTCCTATCTGTTTGTCGCCACTTTGGATGGTTTTTATTTCGATGAGATTAGTGAAATAATAAAAAACAACGGTGATATTTCCCCGTTAAGACATCCTCAGATAAGTGATGAAATACAGGGTAAATATATAGAGATACTGAGAGATTTTGAGAGAAATAATTAATGGTGCAATTATTAAGTATCTATGAATATTAAATTCAACACTAAGCTTGCAGAAAAATATCATAGTCCGTCTCAAATTGCTAGAGTTCTGACTGAGGATTGGGCAAAAAGAGAAGCTTATTGTCCTCAATGCGGGGAGAAGATTTGGGAATATGAAAATAATAGACCTGTCGCTGATTTTTATTGCGCAAAATGCAAAGAAGATTATGAACTTAAATCAAAGAATGGAAACTCTGGAAAGAAAATTAATGATGGAACTTATTCGACCATGATAGAAAGGTTGAATGCCAAAAATAATCCTAATTTCTTTTTCTTAAATTATAGTTCTAGCGATTGGGAAGTTAAGAATCTAATCGTCATCCCAAAACATTTTTTTGTGCCAAGTATTATTGAGAAGAGGAAACCTCTTCTTCCGCCTGCGAGAAGATCCGGTTGGATCGGTTGTAATATTCTTATGGGAGGTATACCTGAGAGGGGTAAAATCTTTTATATTAAAGATGGGAAGGCGGTATCTCAAAATAAAGTTTTGGACCAGTGGCAAAAAACACTTTTTCTGCGTGAGATTGGAGAGAACGATTCGAAAGGATGGATATTGGATATAATGCAATGCATCGATAAATTGGGCGCGCAAGAATTTACACTTTCCGAAATATATGCGTTTGAAGATACTCTAGCTAGAAAGTATCCTCGGAATAACTTTATCAAGGATAAAATTCGTCAGCAATTGCAAATCTTGAGGGACAGGGGGTACCTGGAATTTTCAGGAAGGGGAAAATACAAATTAGTTACGTAGTCTTAGAAATTACTTTATAAAACATTGCATATTTATTTTCCGTTACAGAGCCGACCTTTTTGTCATTCCGCAGCGAAGCGGAGGAATCCCTTCATTACAACTAAACTTTAAATAGGAATTATTATTCTAATTATATTGTTAAAGGGGTCCTTACGAGGATGACAAATTGTGCGTATTATTGCAGGACTGGGTGTTTTTAGGAATGATTTAGTCCGGTGTTTTTTATCTAGGAAATTAGTTGACAATAGTTTTAAATCGATCAAGAATTGATCAAGGTAACAAATTAATCCTTGATAAATTTATGAAAATAAATAGAGATTTAGCTATTCGGATTCTGAAATATCGAGATCAGCATAAAGATTTTTATTTTCCGTTTTTGGTTATGAGCAAAGAGTATTCTGACGAAGACGAAGATTTTGTAGAAGTGGAACCAAACGAATGGGGGATGATTGAGGATGATGCTATATATCAGACTTTTGAACTGTGGGAAAATCTGCAGGATTTAAGAGAAGGGACAGATGAATTTCTTGCAAGAGGTTTTATTGAAGAGATTGTTGGGCATTCTCTTGAAAGGCACATTTATGCTCTTGCAAAAAATTATCGTAAGGAATGGCAAGAGGAACTATGGAAAAGTGATAGAATCGAAGAATACGGATTGAATGAATTCATCGGCGGAAAGGTAGACGCGTATGAGGATTGTTTATATTTGATTAGAAAATACCGCGGTGTTTCTGACGATAAGAATTCAATATTCATAAATTATGAAAAATAACACTAAACAGCCCAAAGTATATATCTGTAAATTTTGTAAAGAGGCAAGTGACAGTGTTGGTATCGCTCGAAAGGAGGTGCGTTATTATCGTGTGGATTTAGATACGAAGCAATGGGAGGATTATTTTGGAAGTGAAGACGTTGGGTCAGAAGAGTTCTTCTGTGTAAATTGTAATAAGAAAATTGATGATTTTGAATTGGAGTAGCTCGGTATAATCCAATCTGCCAGTTCTATTATTGTTCGCTATAATCATTTAAGCTAATTTTATGCGCAAAATTAAACCCACAATTTTCTGTATAAGCAAAGAGGAGATTACCGAAACAGTTAATGAAATGATTGAGGAAAGTGTGTTAGAGGTTAATTTAAAATTAAATAAAAAGCAAATTCTTGAAGTTTTAGCGTGTGTAGAAGGTGATAGTTGGTTGGCAAAGGATATTCGTATGTCAATAAGAGGTTCTATCCTTGAGGTTTTGAACTGCTAAAAACAGGCAATCGAAGCAAAAATATTAAATCGCCATATCACCTGCGTCGACGTGAATGAAGAGGCTTTGGAAAGGACGAAAAAGTCTTTGGAATTTGTCGTCGACAATAATGCCAAGCAGAGAATCTTGAAATGCGATGCTCGTGATATGGCTTTTATCAGAGATGAAGAAATAGATTTTGTGCTTACTCATCCACCCTATGTTGATATTATAAAATATAGCGATGGCAAAGATGATAAGGATTTGTCCGGCATCCATGATATCAATGAGTTTTGTGATGAGATAGAAAAAGTCGCAAAAGAGCTATATCGGGTTTTAAAAAAGGGTAAATACTGCGCGATATTAATGGGCGACACGAGGAGGAAAAAAATGTATCAGCCTTTGGCATATAAAGTTATGGAAAGATTTTTAAATCAAGGGTTTGAGCTGAAGGAAGACATCATCAAGAAACAGCATAATTGTAAAGCGACAGGATTTTGGGTTAATAAATCTAAAGACTATAATTTCCTTTTGATTATGCACGAGCATTTGTTTATTTTTCAGAAATAGGCAGTTTTATTTTGGTCAGATTAATAGAAGCATAATAATAAATTAAACTTAGCCAAAAAATAACAATTACTCTTGCGGCGGTAACTCGTCAGTATTTTGAGAGGTAAGACCTCTGTAATTCAGTTTACTATAAATATCACATTTTTCGACTCCGATATATCTCCCAGATCCCTCAGGCGAGTACGCCTTTCGGGATGACAAAGAGAGGGTTGGCTTTTGCGGTTATTAATTTGTGGTAACAATTGTTTCTTCCCACACAAACATCTTAAGAGCAGTCCTTTCAAGTTTAGAACCAAATGATAGTTTTGCCGCGTGGGATGGCTGATTACAAAATATTTTTGCTGAGTACAGAAAGTACTGCCTCCAGTTAAAATCTCATATTCTTTACCAACTATTTTTTGACAAAATATTAACAATGCCATACAATTTTGGCATTGATTGTTAAAAAACGAACATAAAAAAGAAAGAGAACTAAAAGGAGATGAGAGATAATGGGACAACTTGTTCCTAAGACATGTGAGAAGCGGAAGAAACGTGTGTATAAAACTGAGATGTTTTGCGCATGGTTTGACAGAGAAAGGGACTGTTTCCAGTTTGTAGGTCAGCATGATGGGCTGAAATGGATAATCCCCGATAGGGTAACCGGACGCAACATTAAAGAATCTGGAACGTTTCTATATGAAACTCCCGATAGGAAACCGTTATTTTTCAAAACGACTACGACAAAATTTATCCAGCAGAACGGAGGTTCCGTGGAAAAAAGAACTTCTACGAAATTTTTTAAAGCAAGGATAATAGGAATGACAAAGGAAAACCGGTATGATAATAAGTTTGTGCGGACCATAGAAGCGAATCGAGACATTCCGCTTGCGATATTGCGGGAAGGCTCGGACATGTCTATCGCGTACATCAAAGAACCGGAGAATCGTTTCACTTTAATTTACGTCAGGAGTAAAGAGGAGAAAAAAGCAATTATTGAGGCCCTTGAGAATCAGGGTATATCTTGCATAAAAAAGAAATCTCGCGGGCTGATAAAAGTTTTAACAAAAGACAGCGAGGAAGAAAGAGAGGTAAAGGCAACGGCCCTTGATGTTTTTCTGGCTTCATCGTTTTTGTCTGAAAAAAATAAAATTGGAGGAAACGCGATAGAAGTCGAAATCGGAAAAGAAGACTGAAAAACATACGCTCTTCTTTTTTTATTGTCCGGGTGATGGAAATGTTTATTATTTTGACATTCTCTACGGGTCGTATTGATAGGAAAGATTATGTTTTTATACTTATTTGACTCTGATTACGATCGGCGTTATAAAGTATATATAGATAAAATATGATTTGTATGAAAAATAGCCTTATCCAGAACAATCTCAGAGATAGAAGAAACCGACTTTTGTATGGGGCGTTTTTCTTTTTACCTGAAAAGATTTGATTTTTTTTGAATATTGGGATAAAAAAATGAACGGCTCATATAGAGTCGTTCTTTTTTTGTGGAAAGAAAATAATACAATAAGAATTGAAAAATGAAAACAGAATTAAAATTTTTTATAGCCAATGCTTCGTTCGGTCACTATGCTGAAGAAATAGAGAAAATGATCCGTGTCGAAGCGGAGGAGGGCAAGATGTTTGCTTGGAGTGAGGCGGACCTTAAGGAAGCCATTGATGACGGTAATGCGGTTCTGTTTCTGATTGGTGAAGAGATTGTCGGTTTTGTCTCTTTGGTTATTTATCAAAATTTTGCGGAAGTCTGCTCATTGATAGTGGCTACTGAGCACAGGGGAAAGGGAATAGGAATGTCTCTGGTGGAGAAAGCGATAAACCTGGCAAGGGAAAAATATCCGGACAGGGATATAATATTATTCTCGAATAAGATTTCTTTCCACTTGGGAGAAAAAAACGGTTTTGTCGCTGTCGATAAAAACATTCTTACTGACGATAAGATCTGGGAAACGTGTCCGTTGTGTTCGGAGTATAAAGAATTTCCCGATTGTCATTGTCGTCCTATGATGTTGATGCGATAATGGACATAGTAAGAATCATTAAAAATAGAAAGAAGTCATCCTAACTGATTTCTTTACTGAAATATTAAGCTGATAAAAACAATTATGATGAAAGCTGAAGAGATTTTGAAAAAGTTGGTTTCGTTCGATACCGTGGGAGATAAGGAAAACGGTAAAATAATGGATTGGATCGGTGAGTTCTGCGTGGAGGCGGGTTTCGAGACGGAGAAGATCGGGAACAAGAAAGACGGCAGAGTGTGTCTGATAGCCCGCGCCGGGAAGTCGGGCAAGAACGGGCTAATATTCATAGGGCACACTGACACGGTGGCGGTCGGGGGCAAATGGAATACGAACCCTTTCGAGCTTACGCAAAAGGAAAATGATTTTTTCGGATTAGGCGCTGCCGATATGAAAGGAGGAATAGCAGCTATGCTTGCGGCTGTGGGCGGGCTGGATTCAAGCGAGTTGAGCAAAGGGTTGGAACTTGTATTCACTTATGATGAGGAAAAGAATTTTGATGGCATAAAAAGTGTGGTTGAAAAGCACGATTTGTCTGCAGATTGCATCTTGATCGGTGAGCCCACGAGTTTGGAGCCGGTCGTAGCTACAAAAGGGGTGATGGTTTTCAGGATAGATTTTGTCGGCAAAGATGCTCACGGCATTCATCCGGAGGTAGGCGTAAACGCGATAGAAATGGCAACGGATTTTATCATCGAGCTGAAGGAATATTTCAAGATGGTAGAAAAAAATCGTAATCCTATTTTCGATGTTCCATCTGCGACTTTGAATATTGCGAAAATAAATGGCGGGGACGTCATCAATAAAGTTCCATCTGCTTGCTCGCTGGAATTTGAATCCCGTATCATCGACAACAAGCAGGGCGATAAATTCAAGGAAGATATCACGGCCTTAATCGAGAAGAATGGATACGAGGCGAAAGTTAAGGCGGACTTTTTGTTGCCGGTCTCTATGTGTAGAAATAAAGAGTTTATTCTCACTGTGGAAGAGGTCGCGAAAAAGAAAGCCATCGGTGTCAGCTACGCAACCGAAGCATCTTTTCTGCCGGGCTCAAAAAACTTTGTCATACTCGGTCCCGGATCGATAAAGGTCGCTCATAGGGCCGATGAATATACAAGCGGGGATTCTCTTTCCGGGGCGGTGGGGGTTTATAAAGGATTGATCAATACCTTCTGTGCTTGATTTCCGGTTTTTCTTGATTGACTAATGGAGCAGGTATCGTATGATTAGGTTAAATGAAGCGCAAGCAATATAACACAGGGTCAATTTATTAATATTATAAAAATGGAATCAGCACGCAAGTTGATTGCAAGAAAATGCACCGATACGGATCTTGTTTTCGTGCACGATCTTTCTTTTTCTAATATGAAAGAATATGTGGACAGATGTTGGGGAGGATGGAAAGAGGAACTTTTCTGGAAGGACATAAATAAGGACAGTATTACGATAATTGAAAATGGTGAAAAACCCGTCGGTTTTTTTGATGTGGTAGCAGAAGGCGATGCGATGCGACTCCGCAATATCCAGGTAGCGCAGGGTCTGCAAGGACAGGGAATCGGGAAATATATGATGAATAAAGTTTTCGAAGTGGCGCAAGGGTTGAAGGTGGTAAAGATAATTTTGCGGGTATTTGTCGATAATCCGGCTGTTAGTTTTTATAAGCGTCTCGGGTTTTGTACAATTGAAAAAGATGGCGACTCTTTGATTATGGGGAAAGTTTTGATTTATAAATAATCGATAAAATGATAGATTTAAAAAAGATTCAAAAAGATGTGTTTCAGAACAAGACAGAGAAAGGTTTCAATACGACAGATGTTAATAGAGAATTCTGTTTTGCTTATGGCGAGTTGAGTGAGGCTTACGATGCTTATCGAAAAAAGAAGGATGATCTGGGGGAAGAGCTTGCTGATGTGGCGATATGCCTATTGGGGCTTTCTGAAATGTTGGGCTTGGATTTGGAGGAAGAAATTGCTAAGAAAGTTGCGAAGAATGAAAAGCGTAAATATGAGAATGTTGACGGGGTTAATATTAGGATTGAGGAATAACTCCGGATTAAATAAATTACGATAGGTTGATTATCTCCCTCTGTCCTCTCTCTACAACTATCCCAGTAATTTCAGATTTGTCATTCCGGGCTTGACCCGGAATCCGCAGTATATTTCCTTGTGCTTTGTACATTGCGTCGCACAATCACATACTTTTTAAAATGCCGTGGAATCATTTTATCTGTTTCGGGATATACAGTTGAGATATTTCATAAAGAAGATTCCGGCTCGGAGGCCGGAATGACAGACGCGTATAAAATATAATAAAAATCTTAATATGGATTTCACATCAATAATTTTCGAAAAGCGGAATATCCGCAATCTTGCTTGTGTCGGGCAGGATCTTTCGCATAAGGAATTCTCCGAGTGTACATTTACGAAATGCGATCTTAGCGGATGCGACTTTTCCCATTCATCCTTCTTGGATTGCGTTTTTGAGGACTGCAATCTTTCGAATATAAAAGTCTATAATTCCAGCTTTCAGGGCGTTCGTTTCGAAAGCTGCAAGTTGCTCGGCGTGATTATGTCGGAAGTGAATACTCTTTTGGTGGACTGGGCTTTTGATAAGTGCAATATCACGCTATGTGATTTTAGCCGCCTGGAAATGAAGCGCAGCGTATTTACCGAGTGCGAAATCAGGGAGACCGATTTTGCGAATGTTAATCTGGCAGAATCTGATTTCTCCGGTTCTGATCTTGCGGGGAGCAAATTCCAAGAGGCTAATCTGGAGAAAACTAATTTTGTCGGTGCGAGTAATTACTATATAGACCCCATCCAAAACAAATTGAAAGGCGCACGTTTTTCCTCTCCCGAGGTTTTAGCCCTTTTAGCTATTTTCGGAATTAAGGTGGAATATTAGGATTATGCATATTACGGAAAAGTGTCTCGGTGCTCTATGTCTTTCGTATCTCTTTGAGGCGCAAGATTCTGTGTTTTTTTCGGATTCTTTGGACTATGCCTTTTAAAGTGCTATCATTAATTTAATGACATTTTGAGGAGGAATAATGATTCTGGCCCGTGTTGACTTGGTCGCGTTTGAATCTGCATCTGATAGCTGCGCGAGATAAATCTCGCTACTCCATAATACATATAATTTTTAAAATAAAATTTATGTCTAGAACCAGAAATCTCGCGCTTTTTCTTATCTCGCTCTTTTTTGTTGTCGCCTTTTACGTTTATCCGCAGATGCCGGAGCAGATGGCGTCGCATTGGAATTATGACGGTGAAGTGGACGGTTACATGTCCAAATTCTGGGGACTTTTTCTGCTGCCGATTATGTCTTTGATTTTGTTCGTCTTTTTCCTTATCATTCCCAAGATTGATCCTCTCAAAGCCAACGTCGCCAAATTCCAAAAATATTTTAATGGCTTCATTCTGGTCTTTGAGATTTTCTTCTTTTACATCTATCTCCTTATAATTTCCTGGAATTTGGGTTCGCGCTTCGATATGACTGCGGCGATGATGCCGGCATTGGCGATTCTTTTCTATTATATGGGTGTATTGATCGGACAAGCCGAGCGCAATTTCTTCATCGGCATCCGTACCCCCTGGACGCTTTCGAGCGATACCGTTTGGAAAAAGACCCACCGACTCGGCGGCAAACTTTTCAAAGCCGTCGCTGTCCTTACCGCGTTGGGATTTTTCTTTCCCGTCTATGCAATCTATCTGATACTTGTGCCGGTCATCGGCGTGTCTATCTATCTGACAGTTTATTCTTATGCGGAGTTTAAGAAGGAAAAGGAATAATATATAAATTATTGAAATTTTCTATGGATAAAAAAGGCGCCCTTAATCTTTATTTGGGATTACGTTTTTTTTCGGCTCTATTTTTTGGCACCATCGTTACCGTTAATCTGGTATATCAGGCCGTTGTGGTCGGACTTAATCCTCTGCAGCTGGTCTTGGTAGGAACGTTACTTGAGTCGGTCTGTTTCTTTTTTGAGGTTCCTACGGGAATAGTGGCTGACTTGTATAGTAGGAAAATATCTGTGGTGATCGGTCTTTTTCTGACCGGGATAGGTTTTGTTTTTGAGGGAACTTTTCCGACTTTTGAGGGAGTACTTATTGCTCAAGTGATATGGGGTATCGGGGCTACATTCGTGAGTGGCGCTCGAGAAGCTTGGATTGCTGATGAAGTGGGAGAGGCTGCGGCGGGTAAAGCTTTTATGAGAGGACAGAAATTTAATCAAGTCGGGATGTTTTTGGGGATCATCCTCAGTATGCTTTTGGCGAACATAGATATCAGGTTGCCAATCGTACTTGGCGGAATACTATATGCCTTGCAGTCGGTATATCTGCTGATTTTTATGCCGGAAGATAATTTTAAGCCTGTACCTCCGAAGAAAAGGGACACTTTTGCGGCCATGAAGAGGACTTTTCTGAATGGATTTTACAATGTTAAAAAAGATAAAAAACTCCTGTCTATCGTTACGATAGTGATGATTTTCGGTATGTTCAGTGAAGGTCTTGATAGACTCTGGACACCTTTTTTGATTAGCGACTTCTCTTTTCCCGAGATAGGAGGTTTGCAACCGGTTGTTTGGTTCGGTATTATCAGTTTGATAGCTACGCTTATGGCAGCCTTTATGATTGAAATCATAGGTAGGAGGATTAATACTGATAGTCAGAATTCCATAACACAAACCCTTTGTGCGGTGAATCTGTCTCTGGCGCTGATGGTTTTTATCTTTGGCGTTTCAGTCGGTTTTTTCTCTGCGGCTGCTGCCTATTGTTTCGTCTTTATGTTGAAGGAAAGTTTTGGACCGCTCACTGAAATGCTTATAAATAAAGGGGTGAAGAAAGATGTCCGTGCTACGATTTTTTCTTTTTCCAGCCAGATGAATTCTCTCGGGCAGGTGACTTTCGGTCCGATTCTGGGTTTGATAGCAAGTTTGATCTCTATAAAAATAGGAATCATAGCTGCCGGTGCGATTCTTCTTCTGTCTCTACCTCTATATAGTTATTTGTTTAAGGCGTATAGGATTAAGAGGATAAATATTTAAAATATTCTGTTCATTCTTTTATTTGTCATTACGGAATTTCGTTACTGCGAAATATCCGGAATCCCGAAACTATGCAAGACAAAATACTATACTTCAATCGTATAATTGCGCGTTACTGTCTTAGCAACGGGATCCCGGATATTTGCTTTGCAAATTCCGGGATGGCAGCTTGAGAGAGAATGAAAGTGTAATAAATTTAAGCTAAAGACAAGCTGCAGAAGTGCGGTGGGTTAAGGAATTTATGGCATTGACTTTCTGAGATATTGATGTATGATGTCTAGTTGTTTGTATCATAGTCGAATAACTTTCTGTGAAGAAAATTTGGGTAGTTGGAATCGTTTGTAAGCTATTTTATTATGCGCGATTCTAGCCACCTAATGAAGGTGGTGAAGGAGAATATAAAAATGCAAACATTCACAGAAAAGCAAAAAAGGACTATTCCCTTTATTGCGAGCGCTCAGTCTGGAAACAGATTCGAAGACAGATATTACGAAATCCTCTTTATAGGAGGACTTAGGAGTCTTGAGAATATTTGTTGGTTAATAACAGAAAAAAGTTTTGTCCAAAATTCCTCAATATCGACTGAAGGGGGCGATTATCATTATGCGACCGAGATATGTCTTTCGGGCAAGGGGAAAGTTGAATATACTGACGAAGCTGGCGATCTTTGGACACTTCATCGTGCGAGGGAATTTTCTTCCTTTGAGGTAATGTTGGGATTCGGTAGATTCTTGCTTGAACCAATCAAATTCGGTTGGACTATGACGAGAAAAACTGTAAGTAGGACAGTAAGAAGTAGTCCGACCGAGGATTTTCTGACATCTTCGAACTTCTCTGTGGAGAGTATGCATAATAAGGGGATGATGGAATTTGAAGATGTCTGCCTTAAAGGAAATAACGTAGTATTTAAAGAACGTGGTGGACAGTCTTATGGCCCCCTAGAGATACTTGGTGTAGTTTAAGCTCATAGGGATGATCTAAATGGCATATATACAAGCTGGCAAAAATTATTATTGTGTGAAATTCTCGTCCGAGGACAACAGGCCTATTGTTAAAAAAATGTTTTTGACAGAAAGCATGAAGCTTGAGCCTATCGGTAACGGTAAGGAATATGAGGGGATAGTCCTTTCTTCGAAAGAATATGTGTCTTCTGAGGTAGACGATTCGTTCTTTTCTCTTCTGGGCGTACAGAAAGTTACGAATTTCAGCATCGAGACGATCCTTGCATTACACTCCTTTGTTTATATAGGTGATGCATGGAGGATAGAATCGAAATGGTCTAACGGCTGTTTCCGTCATGATCCATCGCGTACCTGTGAAGGAGGACAGACCTTCGTTCTAAATCGGGCAAATGGATGGATGGAGGTTCTGGATAAAAGTGACGAAATCATTTTTTATCAACCGATCTAAAACATTTGGAGGATTGGAACAAAAAAGTTGAAAATTACTATGATAAAATTTGCTCAAACCCTTTTTGTGTCTGAGGCCGCCCTAAGTTGAATTGTTCGAGAAAGAGGGCAGTCCCATATGCTTGTTCGGAATGAGTCGTTTCTTTTAAATACAAAGGTGGGATAAAAAACGCAAAAACGCAAAAAACGAAGACGGTAAAGGCTTGTGTCTGAGCCGTCTTATTCTCTTTTCGGCGCAATGTCACAATGCTTAAACGGCTGATACTTCTCCCATTTGTGCCTGTCCCCTTGCTTTTTTCCTGATAACACGCTAAGATAGGGTATATTTATTACAAATTATTTATATGGCAAAAAGACGAACCGGAGTAGGGAAACCAGTGAAGTCCCACTCAAAGAAAACCGTAAAGCGCTTGGAAGCAAAGAAAGTCATGCTTGAAGAGTTGGCAAAGAAGCGACCGAAAGCCAGATGCAAATAAATCGGCATTGGGATTGAAAACAATCCGCTCTCGGGGCGGGTTGTTTTTTGCTCTTTGATCGTAGATTCTACCTTGAACTGCAATTTTTCCCTTCAACAAAAACCTCGTAAGGGGTTAAATAGCCAAGTCTTTTTCTGGGACGATTGTTGATAAGCAGAACGGCTTTATCAACGTCCATTTGTGTC
>JAQVBZ010000034.1 GCA_028690055.1 Minisyncoccota bacterium
CTTACGCTTCCTCTCCTGATCACAATTACAAATTCAAGATAAGATCACATATCGGAGCCACCCCTAACAACTCTGAATTCTTTTCAGCTTACTCCGGTGAGTCCACTACCGTCTACACCACTTCGTCGGCGCCGACTATCCAAGCTCCGATCGTAAACTCATCCACTGCCATCACCTGGAATTGGTTAGACTCTTCCGCTTTCGAAGAAGCTTTCCATCTGGATTTCGTAACCGGATCGGGCACTGATATCGATGATATAGCAGCCGATGAAACCAGCTATCAGACCACCAACCTCATTCCCAACACCGCATATTCCACTCATGTCCATTCCTATCGAACCGACACCGGGGAATCCGATGCTTCTGAAACTTCAGATGAAGTCTACACTCTTGCCAACACGCCTTCCGACCTAGCTACTACCGTCAATGGACAGGAACAGATAACTACTGCCTGGAGTAATAATTCCAATCCTAATGGTACCGAATATTACATAGAGAATATGAACACCGGAGCTAACTCTGGGTGGATCACTGACACTGCCTGGGTTTCAAACAGTCTCATCTGCGGCATCGAATATTCATTCAGAGTCAAATCAAGAAATGCATCAAATCTCGAAACGGCATATTCTCCCATTCGATCAATCACTACTGACAGCTGTAGCCTCGGTCTTCCCATCTCATCTTCCAATCCTCCCAAGACCCCTGAAAAAACAGAGGACAACCCCGAGGGAACTTTCAAAATCTCCATCAACGATGATAATGTATACACCAACAGATCGATCGTAAATCTAAAACTTTACGCCGGCAAGGATACCACCCGTATGGCTATCTCCAACAGCGAGGATTTCAAAGACGCTTCTATCATAGATTATGAAGAAGAAGTAAGATGGGATCTTGGAGATTATGTCATTCTGAGTGAAACGAAGAATCCCGTTTCTCCGCAGGATATATCGGGATCTTTCGTCAAGGCTCAAGATGACGGGATGCGTACCGTCTATGCCAAGTTCTACACCAAGTATGGAGTAGCTTCACAAACCGTTTCCGATTCCATCAAACTAGACAACACCCCTCCTGAACTATCCATAAATGAAACTCAGGACACCTATTACACAGATGAAGACATAACCATCAGCGGCATCACCGAACCTAATGCCAAAATCATCTTCAATTTGGATAGCAAGCTTTTCGGAATCGTCTACATAGAAAAGAATGGAAGTTGGAATCTCGAGCTTGGCAGACTGACCGAAGGAAAACATACCATCCGTCTCATTGCTCAAGACCACATCGGTAATTCTTCTGAAACCAGCCTTGTTTTCTTTGAGGTTAAACAAAAAATTATCATTCCAGAAAAAGAACCTATCGAAACAGAAATCCCGACGGGGGATATTTCCGAAGAAGAAACAATAGAGGATGAAACTCCTGAACAGATAGAAACCATTCCGGAAGAAGAAACCCCTTCCGAGCAGGAAGAAACTCCCATAGAAAATATTCCTCCAGAGATAACCGAAGAAATCCCTGAAACTCCCGCAGTCATGCAGGGAAACTGGAATCTTGTTACCATTAAACCTTTCTCCACAGAATTCACTCCTCAAGACATCGCCATGATTGTCGAGAAATTCCCTGAGCTCAAAGAAACTTTCCAAAATCTCGGCATCACTGATTTCTCCAATCCAGAGAACTTTCAGAACGCCTCATTTTCCCTTCCCGGATTTAACGAAGCCATCGGACTCGGTTCAACAGCTATCAATTCAAGTTATGATAACATCCAAAGCATTCCTCTAACCCAACTTTCTGCTGAACTCAAGAAAGAGGTCCCTTCCAATATTGTCTTCATCAAATCCATAAACGGTAATTTGGATATCAGCTCCAGCCTCAGCTTTAGTGGAGACACTTCTGGACAGAAGACTGCCCTTCTTCCTGGCAAATCTTTCGAACTTATTCTAAGACCTGATAACCCTGCCAAAAATATCAAAGGCTATCTCACTTTCAAATCACAGAAAACCGCTCAAACCTCAAACGGAATCTTAAACAAGATATCCAGACTATTTTCAAATGAAGCTGACGCTGAAGAGATAGAAGAAAAACTCGTTCTCTCCGAATTCAACTTCCAAGACACTGATCAAGATGGTATCTGGACCGCCAACCTCCAAACCCCCCAAGTTACCGGAGAATATGAACTCATAACCCTGATAGAATACGAAGATCTGAACCTCGGTTCCAAGACCATCAGAATGATCACTGTTATCGATCCGGAGGGATATGTGTATGAAAGTATAAAAGGGCAAGAGCTCCATATAAAAGGGGCCACCGTCTCCCTTTACCATCTCAACCCTGAAACCCAGGAATACGAACTTTGGAAGGCTGGCGAATTCCAGCAGCAGAATCCGCAAATCACCGATGAAAGAGGCACCTATTCCTTCTTGGTTCCTTATGGCAAGTATTATCTTGTCGTCTTAGCGGATGGTTACGAAGATTATCAAAGTGAACCTTTTGATATTACTGCTGGCAGTGGCGTACATATGAATTTGGAACTTATACCCCAGAGTGATTGGAAAGATAATCTGACCTGGCAGAACATATTGCTCGTCGTCTTTGGCATTGCCCTTTTCTATAATTTTTCCAGAGATAGAAGATTACGAAGAAAACTGAGAAAGGGAAGTGCGGAAGAATAAATCTCGCGGAATCCTGTAAACTTTTGAAGGCGAGAATGGGTTTGTGTTGCGGGAACCGGTCTCCAGACCAGTTCCTCCACAGTTCGATTTCAAGATAAAAACTTCCCATAGCGAATAAGCATCGTGACAAGAATTCTTCTCACCGAAACTTAAAGCCACAAAGGACCGAGTCCGGAGACTAACTCCCGCAAATTACAATAACCACAAAACGCAAAGCTAAATATTATCTTTAACCTCCTAACTAAAAAAATGAACAAACAAAAACTGTTCGCCGCTGTAATCATTCTGCTTCTGTTATCAAGTAATGCGTTTTTTGTCTACAGTCTTCTTAAAGCACAAGAAGAACTTTCCGAGAACAAGGCCGCGATGGAAGATTCTCGGTCCAAAGAACCGATATTGGAGTTTACCTTCTTATTTATAGAAAAAGTTTTAAAGGCTGAAGGAGAAGTTGACTTTGACACTCGGTTGGACTTGGAAAACAAAGTACGAAATCTCGAAGATGCAGAGATTTTGGGTCAATGGAATCGATTCGTTAATGCCGATAACGAAATTGAGGCGCAGGCCGAGGTTAAGAATCTTTTAGGAATGCTTTTGGAGAAGGGAAAGTAGGTTTTTGTATGGCATACTTTGTTTATCCTCTCTCAAATAGAAGGTCAGTTTCATCTCTCAGATTTTTGCCTCTGGGTTTTTTTTGAGCTATAATACGAAGGTAATCAATAAGAGATTTTTTGATATGATCAGAAAAAGAAGGAAAAAGAAAGAGGGGGATTTTCGTTTAAGGCTGCCTAATATTGAGATGAGCGATAGTGCCAGAAGGGATATTTTAGGTATTTTTCTGTTTGCCTTGGGCGCAATCAGCATACTTAGCTTTCTCTCTCTCGCCGGAACTTTGGGTTATGATATCAATAAGGGGATAAGGATTCTTTTTGGCTACGGTTTTGTTTTTTTTCCGTTACTTCTTTTCTTTTGGGGGGCAAAAATCGTGAAATCAGAAGATATTTTTAAGAGTCAATCTTATTTTTTCGGATTGCTGCTTTTTGTGATGTCGGTCCTGTCAATCTTTCACATTTTTTATAATCCAGATTTGATGTTCGAAACGGCGAAATCAGGTCGCGGTGGCGGTCTTTTGGGAGCGTCTTTGGCATGGGTGTTGGTGACCTTGGTCGGCAAGTGGGGTGCTTTCGTTCTGGCTCTTTCCCTTTTGCTGGCTGCGACTGTTTTTACTTTTGAGATATCCCTTTCGGAAATCGTCGCTTTTTTGAAGCCTCCGAAAATAGAAAAGCCGAAAGCTAAGGGCGTACAGAAAAATGATAAAGAGGGTGATTTAGCAGATGGTCAAATAGAGCATAAAGAGAGAAAAGGACTGTTATATTCTTTGGGGGGAAAATTAAAAAGTAAGGAGCCTAAGGTTTCGGACGAAGGAACCGTTGCGCCGGTATTTTCCGTTAAACCTATAGGCGATGATTCCAGCGATATTGCAATCGGCGGAGACAATCCAAAAGGAGAAGACAGGACAGACGAAAATTTTTCTAGTGAAGAAGATGTCTATGCTCCTATCAAAGATTCGGATGGACATAAGGTCAATAAGATTATGACTAACAGTGGTAATTGGAAATTGCCTCCGATAGATTTGTTGAACGGATCAGATAGTGAGCCTACCAGCGGCGATATTCAGGCGAATTCCAATATCATCCAGCGGACACTCGCGAATTTTGGGATTCAAGTAGAAATGGGAGAAGTTAATGTTGGTCCCACCGTTACGCAATATACCTTGAAGCCCCTGGTCGGTGTCAAACTTAGCAGAATTACGGCGCTTCAAAACGATTTGGCGCTTGCCCTTGCCGCGAGGACTCTTCGAATCGAGGCTCCGATTCCTGGAAAAAGCTGGGTCGGAATCGAGCTTCCCAACGAAACGGTTGCCATGGTTACTCTTAAAAATGTACTAGAATCCCTGGAATTTAAAGGCAGAAAATCAAATCTGAGTATGATTCTCGGACGGGATGTTGCGGGAAATTCGGTTATCGCCAATATCGCGAAGATGCCTCATCTTATGATTGCCGGATCTACCGGAAGTGGGAAAACAGTCTGTATCAACACTTTGATAACCGGGCTGCTTTTTCAGAATTCTCCGAGTGATCTTAAATTTATCATGATTGATCCTAAGCGGGTCGAGCTCACTCCCTATAACGATATTCCGCATCTCCTTACTCCTGTCATTACCGATCCTGAAAAGGCGATCAACTCGCTAAAGTGGGCGGTCAAAGAAATGGAGAATCGCTACGATATGCTTAGTGCATTCGGTTGCAGGAACATCGAATCGTATAACGACGCTGTGCGGGCGAAATATAAAGACCGTGAACCTTTGCATTATATCATTATAGTCATAGATGAAATGGCGGATCTTATGGCGACTCATGGTCGGGAGATGGAGGCGGTTGTCGTGCGTTTGGCGCAGATGGCGCGCGCTATCGGGATTCATCTGGTACTCTCCACGCAGCGTCCTTCAGTAGAGGTCATAACCGGACTTATTAAGGCGAATGTCACGACGCGTATCGCTTTTTGCGTTGCCAGTCAGATTGACTCTCGCACGATTCTCGATTCCTCCGGCGCAGAAAAACTTTTGGGTAATGGAGATATGCTTTATATCGCCAGCGATGCCAATAAACCGAAACGAATTCAGGGGGTATTCATTTCCGAAGAAGAAGTACATGATGTAGTAGAATTTATCAAATCTCAAAAAGAGGAAGAGAATGATTATAATTCTGAAATCGTCGAAAGTAAAAAATTTGCATCGGATCCGATGGGAGAAAATAATGAAGTTGACGATAATCTCTACAATGAAGCCTTGGAGGTTGTTCGCAGTGCCGGCAAAGCTTCTGCATCGCTTCTACAAAGAAGGCTTCGTGTCGGATATGCAAGGGCGGCGCGACTGCTGGATCTGATGGAGGACCAGGGGGCTGTGGGGCCTGCTCAAGGAGCCAAGCCGAGAGAGGTTTATCTTGATGGGGTTATGGAAGGAAGTGTCGACACAGAAGAAGAACAAGAAGATTCAGAAATTTAAAAATATGTTCAAAAGCAAGTTTAAAAACAGAACCATAACAGAAACCCTGACAGCAGGAGATTGTCTCAAGCGCAGGAGGATAGAGTCTGGGCTCTCTACTAAAGAGATTGGCGAGAAGCTGGGGATTAGGGTTGATTATTTAGATGGATTGGAAGGCGGGGACTATAAAAATCTGCCTCCGCAGGTTTATGTTCGCGGTTTCATAAGGAGCTATTCCAATTTTTTGGGGCTTGATGCGGATCAGGTTATAAAAATCTATAACAGGGAGATTTCTTTCCGTGAAAGCGGTATCGGAAAAAATAAAAAAGGCAAGGATGTTGATATTGCCAGAAAGATGAATTTAGGTAGATTTTTTGTCGTTACTCCGAAAATATTGACATTCGCCATGGGGTTTGTCGTAATGTTGGCGTTTGGATATTACGCCTTTCATCAGATCAACTCTTTTAATTCTAAGCCTTATCTTTTTATTGAAAGTCCGACAGGTGATACGGTTGTCAGCGAGAAGAATATAACGGTGGTTGGCAAGACTGAGAAAGATGTTATTTTGGAAATTAACGGGCAGGAGGTTTCTGTGGGTGCGGACGGATATTTCAGACAGGACCTCGTTTTGAGTAGCGGAAGAAATCTGCTTGTTGTGGAGGCAAAGAATAGATTCGGTAAGACTGAGACTAAAGAAATAAATGCTATTTATGAGAAGATAGAGGAAAATACCCCGATGATAGAAGAGACGAAAGAGATTGAAATTTCGGATGATGATCCTAGTCCGATTGTAATTATAGAAGAGGAGATCGTATCAAGCAGCGTCGCAGACACTGACATCGCAAAAAATATTTCATCTGACGAGGAAACTGTCTCTGAAATAACGCAATAAAATATAAAAAATAATTTACTAATTTTTAAAATTATGACTAAGAAAGAAGAAGGCAAAAAAATCGAAGAAAATAAAAATAATAAGAAAGCAAAGGCCGTTCAGGAGGCCATGGATGATATCAAAAGCCGTTTCGGTGAGGGTTCAATTATGAAGCTTGGTGAAGCGAAATCTATGGATGTTGATTTTATTCCTACCGGCTCGATTTCATTGGATATCGCTTTGGGCGGAGGGGTTCCAAAAGGAAGAATCGTTGAAATCTATGGTTTGGAGTCGAGTGGCAAGACAACGCTTACTCTTCATGTTATCGCTGAAGCCCAGAAGAGGGGGGATACCTCAGCTTTTGTGGATGCGGAGCACGCTTTGGATCCTGAATACGCTAAAAAAATAGGTGTTAATATTAAAGATCTGATCGTATCTCAACCGGATAGTGGCGAGCAGGCTTTGGAAATTGTGGAAGCGCTGGTGCGTTCCAATGCTGTCGATGTGATCGTTATAGATTCCGTGGCGGCACTTACTCCAAGGGCAGAAATCGAGGGGGAGATGGGGGATTCTCATATGGGACTTCAGGCGAGATTGATGAGTCAGGCACTTAGAAAGCTGACCGGCATCGTCAGCAAGTCTAACTGCACTGTCATTTTTATCAATCAGATTCGTATGAAGATCGGCGTGGTGTTCGGCAATCCGGAGACAACTACCGGTGGCAACGCACTCAAGTTTTATTCCTCGGTGCGTATCGAGGTGCGTAAAGCTGCACAGATCAAGCAGGGGGAAAATATCATCGGAAATCGCGTTAAGGCCAAAGTGGTAAAAAACAAAGTCGCTGCACCTTTTAAAGTCGCCGAGTTCGATATTATGTATAATGAAGGAATTTCTTATATGGGAGATTTGCTTAATGTCGCGGTTGAACATGGTGTGGCAAAGAAAGGCGGGGCTTGGTACAATTACAAGGAGACAAAACTCGGACAGGGGTTCGAGGCAAGTAAAAAATTTCTAAAAGACAATCCAAAAATCGCCGAGGAAATGGCAAAAGAGGTAAAGGAAGCAATCAAAAAAGAGGAAGTAATCGCTGCGGAATAAAAATGCGCATTTTTAATCCTGAGACATTTAAATTGTCATTGCGAGGAGGTACTCCGACGCGGCAATCCTGTTATTTGGTCCACTAATGCGTTTGCCAAGCGTACGGTTTTATTGGCTTAGCAACGGGATTGTGCCGCTTTCCTGCGCTCCTCGCAATGACATTGTGTAAGTAATGGGATTTTTTGAAGCACCTCAGAATAATAAAAAATAAAGTTCTTTTTAAAAAGCCGTCGATGGATTAGGTAACCTGTCTCTCCTCTTCAATTATG
>JAQVBZ010000035.1 GCA_028690055.1 Minisyncoccota bacterium
CTGTGAAGATATTTTGATTTTATTCCCATATCGCGCAGATAATCATCGAGATCCTCCGCCATCTTCTTGGTGAGCGTAGTTACCAATGTCCTTTCTTTTTTCTGTTCGCGAATTTTTATCTCGCCAGCCAGATCCTCCACCTGATTCTCCAACGGCCTGACTTCGATCTCCGGATCAAGCAGCCCGGTAGGTCTTACGATCTGCTCCACTATCTGAGAAGAAATATTTTTTTCATAATCAGCCGGGGTCGCCGAAGTATATATCACTTGATTTATCTTTTCCGAAAATTCATCGAACTTGAGCGGGCGATTGTCCATCGCCGAGGGAAGACGGAAGCCGTAATCCACTAGATTGGTTTTTCTTGCGCGATCTCCCGCATACATCGCGCGGATCTGGGGCACAGTCACATGAGACTCATCAATGAACATCAAGAAATCTTTCGGAAAATAATCAATGAGTGTGTATGGCGCCTCGCCCGCCTTGCGCCCGGTCAGATAGCGAGAGTAATTCTCAATGCCGTTGCAATAACCGATTTCACGGATCATCTCGAGATCATATTTCGTCCTCTGCGCCAATCTTTCCGCCTCCAAAAGTTTTCCCTGCTTTTCGAAAACCTTGAGCCGGGATTTTAATTCTCTCTCTATCTGGATCAGCGAATTCTCCAAAAGTCCCGTGTCCACCACAAAATGCTTGGCAGGGAAAATCATCAGTTCCTTGTGCTCCGCCACTCTTTTGCGGCTCACTTCTTCGAACTCGATGATCTTATGGATTTTGCCGTTCTCGATCTCGATGCGATAAATAGAATCCGTTCCCGGCGGAATTATTTCCAGAACATCCCCCACCGCACGGAATTTTCCCTGCGATAGTATCTCACTGCGACCGTAATACATCTCAACGAAATGTTTGATGATGTCATCGCGATCAGCCTCGTTTCCCACTTTCAAAACAGCCACTTCCTTGCGATACGCATCGGGCGAACCCAAACCGTAGATACACGAGACTGAAGAAACGATGATCACATCCCGCCGCGACATAAGTTCCGCCGTAGCGCGATGACGCAATTTCTCGATCTCCGCATTGACCTGAGTCTCCTTTTCGATATAGGTATCCGTAGTCGCCAGATATGCTTCCGGCTGATAATAGTCGTAATACGAAACGAAATATTCTACTGCATTGTCCGGAAAGAATTCACGAAATTCGCTCACCAGCTGCGCCGCCAAAGTCTTATTGTGCGCGATTACCAATGCCGGCCTCTGCGCCTTCTCTATCCCCCCCGCCATAGTGAAAGTCTTACCGGACCCGGTCACACCCAAAAGCGCCTGATGCCTATCACCTTTTTTTATGCCCGCATAAAGCTTCTCGATCGCCTGTGGCTGATCTCCTGCCGGTTTGAATTTTGATTTTATCTTGAATTCAGTCATATCTATGTTATTTATGATACATATTCCATTATAACCATTAAAAAACTTTTAGTAAAACTATGGATTTTGAACAAAATAAAAGAGCGATTTGCAATCGGATTGACCGACGACAACTCACTCATATTTGAATTTCTAATCTTATAGCTCTGCTGCATTATATTTTCTAACACACCGCGGCTATTACCTTCTTATTCCATTCCACTGGATTATCAAGGTAGTCCATAATAATCCCATATTCTTCTTTCGACAATTCTCCGTCTTCCAATCCCACCTCCAGAAAAGTATAAATATCTGTCAGAGAAATTAAAGGAATTCCATATTTCTCTTCCAAAAATTCCTCTCCGCCTTGCTTACGGTCAAAAATTACGATTACAGCAATAACCACTCCGCCAGCATTTTTTACATTTTCGATAAATATCTCTTTCGAACCTCCATCGGTTATCATATCTTCCATGATAACCGCAAAGTCATCCGGAATTATACATCCTTCAACCCCTTGTTTGGTCCCGTATGCCTTTATCTCCTTCCTTGCAAAACCTGTGCTTTGGTTCATCATCTCAGACAGCCAAGTGGAAAAAGGAATACCTCGAGATTCTCCTCCGATTATGATATCAACCCTCCCGAGAGTCATATCGATTTCAATCTGAGATAGCGAGCTGACCAGATTCATAAAACCCGGCCAGGAAATCAACACTCCCAAATCAAAGTATATCGGAGAAAGACTCTTGTTTTTCAAAGTGAAATATGGATATCTGCTCTCCACCTTGAACAGTCCCGGCACTTGCCACATCATTGCGGAGACCAGTTTCGAAGCACGCTTTCTCAAGGGGTTAACGAACTTTAGAGCCCCCTGTATTTCAGCATCGAATTCCCGAAGCACAATATTTATCTCATCCTGATCAAGAGATATATCGTAATCAGGCAGAATAGCATATGTGTTTTCGTCACCATCTCCAGGTTTGACACATGCCTGAAAGACATCCGGAAGGTTTTTTAGATGAGGCGCCAATTCCCTAATCCTCATGTTCATCTTTTTTGCAACAAGCCTTAATCTCCTTCTCTGGAATTCGGTTAAGTTGTTTATATCTTTCATTGAATATTCACTCCTGTTTAGGGCACGATTTCCAGACCCTTGCATACTTCACATAGTCATATAGAGTCTACAACAGCTTTCTGGCTGAATTGAATTCTATAAGCATTGATTTCGTTGTTCATCCTTTCCGCTTCTGCGGCTGCAGATTGCGCAAAGTCATCGCCTGTGCTTGCAAAGATTATACTTCTGGAGGCATTGATAAGCATCCCCGCATTCTCTGTGTTCAATCCATATCTGACTGTCTTCTCCAGATCGCCGCCTTGTTTCCCGACTCCAGGAATAAGAAGCAGCATATTTCCAACCGCCTCTCTGACAGCTTTTAACTGTTCAAGATATGTCGCTCCAACCACTAAGGCACAATTCCCTCTCGTATTCCACTCGTTGCAGAATCTGATTGCAACGTATAGATAGAGCGGCATGCACTTCGTGATATCCGTCTCCCCCGGAGGTAAGACCAAGAGATCCTGAAATTCTTCCGATCCTTTGTTGGAAGTCCTATCAAGGACGATGATTCCCTTGTTCGCATTCTTGAAGAATGGATCCATAGTCAGTCCGCCGAAGTAAGGATTCGTAGTAGCGGCGTCACCATCAAATTCCTCGAATTGCTCAGCGGCATACTCCTCGTTGGAATTATCGATATCCGCCCTCTTGCCATCCAAGATGATGGGCATATGGGGATAATATTCTTTTATGAACGCTATAGTCTTCTTCAACGCAGAATTGCCAGCGTCTCCGTATCTCCCGTAAAACCCGAGATTGAGCTTGAATGCTCCGGCAAATGGCGCAACGGCCCTGATAATTTCACAGTTGAATAAGAATATCGCTTGTTCGACTATTCCTTGCTCCTTCTCGTGAGCGGAGCATACTTCGGTATGTCTTTCTATATACTCCCTAGCTCTAACCAATATCGACGCCGGGAGCTTCTTAAAAGCGCTATCCAAGCCTACACACAGAAGACTGTTTTCTGAAGTTTGTCTCACCAAATCGAAAAAATTTCTTCCATTACAAGATGCATTCTCTGTCAAAATTTCACCATCCTGATTTTTCCTCATTTTCTGATCTAGACAATACAATCACAAACTTATAGATTTTATCCTGCCCATATCTGCTTTGTTTTTACAAGTCTTGCTTTTTTATCTGCTCTCTATTTCACCTCAGTTTTCAATGTTCTTTTCTATTTTGAATAGTTCATACCGTTTTTTTATTTCTGCATAAAAACTAGCAGAACCAAGTGATAATGTCAAACCCGCCTATCAGAACGAAGACAAAAAAATACAGGCTCTATCGCCCTTCTCTTCAGCAATCTTCGGTAAAATTTATTTCTAAGATTAAATAAAAGGGCCCTCGAAAATCGAATTGCCCGTATTTTAATTTTGAACTTTTTGTATATTCTCTGAAAGTTAGGATTGAAATTTTTCAATCCACGGTTTTCAGATCTGGAAGCTTTTAATTAGCACTTCTCTTCCGGTAGTGTAAATTCAGCTATAACCCTCCCGTCACTGCCGATAATTTTCGCCTTCTCGAAAAGGTCGGTTTCCTGATTCACAATGATATACATCAGGACTCTTTTTACGGAAGAATAATCTACCCCATTTATAGGTTTAGACAAATGTTCTTCTAGAACTTTATCTCCTTTGATAAGGCATTGAATATGCCACGCTTCTTCCTGGACAGAATTCTCAAATTTAGGAGAAAAACCACAACCGTTATGATTCACTCCAAATAAGAATTTTGCTCCATGAGAAAGATATATATCAATCTGCGCGAGAGCTGATGTTCTAAACAAGTAAGCCAGATCGATTTTTTTAGGATCAGTCAGATCATAATAACTGAATGCCCTCATCCCACCAGGAACAGAGACTCTATCTCCTCGCCTGATTGAAATACCATATTCTTGTTCAACAATCAACTCTGCAATCGGGATACAATTATTATCACCACATCCAGCAATAATAACTTCAGAACCTATGCGCCTTTTCTCTTCGGATATTTTAATTCCTCCTATCGTTTTTTATTTCTTTTTCTTTTTTTATTTTTATTTTTGTGCTTTTTTAGCAAATCAATTATAGCCCAAATAGAACAAAAGTCAAGGGTAGGTAAATTTTAATTTTTCAGATATAATCCCCTAAATGAAGGATTTTACCGTCTGTCTCTATGATATAAAGAGAAAGATGAGAAAGGTTTTTCAGCTCATACAGGAGATCGGGGAGTTTTTCCCTCATATCTATGATAAGAAAGAAGTCTTCCGAAGATATTTTCTCTTCCGAATGGCTAACCCCGGAACATCTCTCGTGGTTTATGATTACCAGAGAAAAAGGCTCTCTCGGAAAATATCTGCCCAGACATCTCATAAGGAACCTTAGTTTACTATTTTTTATGATTCGAAGCAACAAGAAAGGCGCGCCTCTTATCGCCAGGACTTTTATTCTGGAACCAGGCTTCTGCTTCCGATATCGATTTATTATTTCCTGTGAGGGCCGTCTGATTTCATCGCAAATCAAAAATATGATCAACTTATTTTCGAGTTCTTTAGCCTCAATGGGAAAGGCGATGCGCATGGGATGCCGATTCTTTTTTTCCAAGATTTTCCTCCGTTTTTTTGTTTTTGCTGGATATATATATTTTAGAGATAGCCGCTAGAATCGTCAATGATCATACCCCCGGCTCAAACACCGGAGGTATCTGTTTGGCAGGCCAGATCTACTACTTTAACAAGTTCTGTTGTTTAAAATCTACTCTATGTAAGTCTATATTTCTATACAGGTACCTGCACATTCCTTTTCGCGATATATATTCTTCTTCGTTTGTCGTTCCGGGCTTGATCCGGAATCTGCGTTATATAACATCTGAATATTACGATAATATTTTTATGTAACATAACGAGGATTCTGAAATAATACCGGATCGTAGTCCGGTTTTGTCTGGTTCAGAATGACAAACGAAGACAACACGGCAATTACGATATCATCGTCATCCGAGAGCTATCACTTTAAACATACACACCGGCTGACGCCGGTGGTTTTTGCTTATAACAAAAAAAGACGCAACCAGATGCGTCTATGTGAAAGATGGCATTCTTTTATCCGGATATTTATTTCTTCTTTCTCTTAAGAAAAGTCTTTCTCTTCTCACTGCCGATGATCGGTTCCAGGAGATAATAGATATCATAGACAGAGACAACGATTGAGAGTACGAACCCCATAATCATAAATATGTGGTATTTGTTGACGAACATCTGATCCAACTTTATCCCCGCCCAGACGAAGCCGGCAGCAATGATTGCCACCGAGACACCTAATTTCGATACCAGCCCTAGCGCATAAAAAACCTCGCGATTGGTGCGTCGATTTTTTTCCGCTTGAGATTCTTTATTTTTAGGACTCTCTTCTTGCATATATTTCTTTAAAATTTATGTTAGAGACTTGTCATTGCGAGGAGGAGCAAGGCGACGACGTGGCAATCTCATTATCGCTAAATTGTAAATCCTGCGAGTTAGCAACTGTTTAGTGCACATGAGATTGCCACGTCGGAGTACCTCCTCGCAATGACAGGATTATAGAGTAAAAAGCAATAAAAGTTTCCGCCCTATCGTCCTATCACACTTTCTGCCGCGCTTTTTCCGGCCAGGTATCCCGTACTCCACGCCTCCTGCAGATTATATCCGCCTGTCGGTGCATCCAGATCTAACACTTCGCCCGCAAAGTACAGATTATCGATGACTTTAGATTTCATCGTCTTGGGGTCGACCTCGCGAAGATTCACTCCGCCGGAAGTTATGACAGCCTTATCGAATCCCAAAAGACCGACCACGCCGAGTTCCATCTCTTTGAGAAGATGTAATAATTGCTTTCTTTCTTCTTTAGTCACCAGGTTGATTTTCTTCTCGGGATCTATCCCGGATAATCGTATCATTACCGGAATCAACTTTTGCGGCAAAAGCTCACCGAGAGAATTCTTAAACATGCGATTCTGATTCTCCATGAAATCCCGTTGAACCCTCTTATCGAGCTCGGCAAATTCCAGTGCAGGTTTGAAATCGATTGCTATTTTCACTTCGCCTTTTTTCAAAAGCTCGCCGATCTTCTTGCTCATATCCAATATTACTGGCCCGGTCATGCCTCGGTCCGTAAAGAGCGCCTCGCCTAATCTTTCATCCTGTTTTTTGTTGTCTTGATAAATGCTTATCTTCACATTCTTAAGACTCAATCCTTCCAGATCCTGCACCCATCTTTCTTTAAGAATAATCGGAGTAAGCGCCGGCTGTGATGCAATCACTTTGTGGCCCGATTTTTCTGCCCATATGAATCCGTCTCCCGAAGAACCGGAATAGGGATAAGACAGCCCACCGGTCGCAATGATGATATTTCCAAAAGCTATCTCCTCCACGTCAGCGCTTTTTATTTTTATTGTCACGATCTTATTTTCTCTGACTGTCATATCTGACACTACGGCGTTTTTGCATACCCCGACTTTGTTCTTTTTCATCTCTTCAAAGAGCACCCGGCGCACATCACCGGCTTGGTCGCTCACAGGAAAGACGCGATTGCCTCTCTCGACCTTCGTCTCAAGACCTCGCTCCTCAAAAAATCTGACAGTCTCTTCCGGACCGAATCCATTGAAAGCCGAGTACAGGAATTTACCATTGCGCCCGAAAGCCTCCAAGAATTTCCGCTTGTCTTTCTCGGCATTAGTAAGATTGCATCTGCCTTTTCCGGTCATCATCAATTTGATCCCCAACTCCGCGTTCTTTTCCAGAAGTATCGTTTTGGCACCCGCGCCGCTTGCTGCAATCGCCGCCATCATTCCCGCCGGCCCGCCGCCTACCACCAAAACATCGCATTTTAAGC
>JAQVBZ010000036.1 GCA_028690055.1 Minisyncoccota bacterium
TTTTAAGGTAAGATGTTGGTAAGACATTTCGTTAGGGTTAATGATTAGTTATTCTACGTAACTATTATACCTCAAACGAGATGTCTTTTGTTTAAAAGGGAATTGCACTTCAGAATAGAATTTAAGGATTTATCCTTGACAATAATAGAAAACTATGCTAGTATGTAGAATCAAGAGGTAAAGAAAGCGATACTTAGTAGATAAAGCAGGAAGAATCATAAAGGAGAGAATTTAGTCAGTCGGGATAAAGTTATATGAAGAGCCCGTAATATGCTAAAAAGAAAATCGTCTTTATGTTTCTCTCTACTTGAATGAAGGTGAGGGATTCTTTGAAAAGGGAAAAAGTTTGCTATAGGAAATCGGACATAAAAGATTTGTGGTTGAATTCTTATAGCAAAACAATATACAGGAGATGGAATTGATGGCAAAAGGAATTGTTAAAGAATTAGATGAATTCGGAAAGACTATAAATGGGCTTTCTCCCTATGAAGGAAGGCTCACTGTCGAAAGAGACGATGAAAAAATCTGCATCAGGATGACTAGAGAATTTGCACTTTCAAGACTTGAGGGTGCAGACTATCCATGGTATGCCATATTTTCAGATAAAATATGGCTCAGGTCCAACTTTGAATTGATGAAGACGGTCCTGAAGAAGTACGTGATGGTCGGTGAAATGCCGTTAGGATGGAGAGGTGCATACAAACTCATCCCAAAAAAGGGAGGGTATCTGGAAATAAGTTTTCCGATTATTTCTGACCTAACAAAGAAGGATGAAAAATAAATCCTTCAAAATTTTTCCAAGTTCACAAATGTTTTGCTGATTTAGAAAAAACGAAGTAAGTTTCAAGTTTATATATTAAACTTTAACTAAACGGATTCTGGCTTTGCCAGGGTCTGTTTTTTGTTAGAAGCGAAAAACACCGGTTTTGCCGGTGTGTGCGTTTAGAGCGATAGCTCTTGGATAAGAATAATACTATGATCGCTTGATCATCATTTTCTTGCATCAACATAACCCCGAGCACGTGTCATACCGAACTTGTTTCGATATCTTCGTTATATTACTTATAAGCTGTATATCGTACGGAATTAACGATATATAACGAAGATTCCAGGTCAGGCCCGGAATGACACATAGGAAATATCTGTATTGGTGAGATTTATATGGTATTTTTTCGGCGAGCCATCAAACTTATACCTGAATTGTACAAGTTTAATGATTAACTGACAGAATTTTAATTGAAACAAATACACTCGTAATTTGTCATCCCGAAAGGCGTACTTTCCTGAGGGATTTGTGAAATATATAAACAATTGTGAATGTTATTTATAAGAATAGCTTCATTATCAAGTGTGGCATCCTCCTTAGATTTCGAAGTCGTAGGGGGCACAAGATATTGTGCCCCTACAATTCGGAGTGACAAAATATATCCGGTTTTTAAAGCAGAAAGGATAATTAAGTTGATGAGAAGACAAAAGGTTGGCTTTGGGGTTTGTGCGTAGTATAATAGAGATATATGCTAATCGTTAATATTAAACATATGAAAGGATTCAACGCAAACATCGAGGCGGCTACCCTCGAAAACGATAATTTTCGCAAGGTGCTCTACACCGGAAAGCACAGTCAATTGGTACTGATGAACCTTCATCCTAAAGAGGAAATCGGGATGGAAGTGCACGAAGGCAATGACCAATTCTTCCGTTTCGAGAAGGGGGAAGGCAAGGTCATCATCGACGGCAACGAATATGCCGTGGCAGACGGTTCGGCTATCATCGTTCCATCCGGGGCGCAGCATAACATCATCAATGTCTCCGCGACGGATGATCTCAAGCTTTACACTATCTATTCGCCGGCGCACCACAAAGATGGTATCGTGCGGGTGACCAAAGAGGAGGCGGAAGCTGATGATGAAGAATTTGACGGTATGACTACCGAATAGATTTTCTCGCAGTCGACTATTGTTCGTAAATAAAAGCAGTCCTATCCGGACTGTTTTTGCTATTTCGCGGTGGAGAAGTTATTATATTATCAGATGAGGTGTAATCTTTTTAGCGGTAAAAATAATAACATGCAAACGGATCGTCCGACTTCGAAAATACGTTTAAATTTTTTCAAGCTGTCCGTTCTGGCTCTTTTTTCAATCTATTTTCTAGACATCGCGTTCCGCTACGAAAACAATTGGTGCTTCGTG
The DNA here is from genome assembly GCA_028690055.1 of Minisyncoccota bacterium. Classification (GTDB taxonomy): domain Bacteria; phylum Patescibacteriota; class Minisyncoccia; order JAHIHE01; family JAGLIN01; genus STD2-77. The sequence continues at coordinate 2,190 of JAQVBZ010000036.1, forward strand.
GACGGGATGAATATCTGGATCCATGAGGCGGGACATTTCTTTTTTACGATTACCGGAAATGAATTTTTGGTTATTGCGGGCGGGACGATCATGCAGCTTTTGATGCCTGCGGTCTTTATCGGATATTTTTATCATACCAACCAGAGATTTTCAGCCGCGCTTACGTTCTTCTGGCTGGGGGAAAGTTTCATCAATGTTTCTGTCTATATGACGGATGCGGTCGATATGGCCTTGCCACTTATCGGTGGAGGAGGAAACGAGACTCACGATTGGCATAATATGTTTACGACGTTAGGCCTTTTGCCGTATACGGAAACGCTTTCCGTCGCAACGCGGATGCTGGGAGTCTTAATAATTTTTGTGGCAATCGGGTGGGGGATTATGCTTAGTTTTAAGAGTGAAGAGGATTTTTAAACTTGTTAGTAACCTTCCGGGAAAATTCAAAGGAGAATACAAATATTTTGTAGTATGATATTCTCTGTTATATAGAAGGAATAGTTCAATCTGATATATTAAGGGCGTGAGGCGAGGTGCGGATCAGAGGTTTCTTAATTTTGTTTATCAGTTTTTATCTGTCATTCCGGCCTCCGAGCCGGAATCTGCGGTGTACCACGCTGATATTTTATGTCCTGAAATAGATGAAATGATTTCACGGCATTTTGAAAGCGAAAGGCTAAGCGTGGTGCAATAAAAAAATAAGGTGGTAATATTCGGCAGATTCCGGGTCAGACTTGTAATGACACGAAAAAAAGCGGGGCAACCGGATTCGCATTATAAAAAATAATTTTTAGCTGTTATTGCGAGAAAGAGGAACTGCGACGACGCGGCAATCCCGTAATTACGATACTTCCGACGTTATATATTTCTATTTTATATAGGATCGGGATTGCCACGTCGGAGTACCCGGCGCAATGACAGATAACATGTTGTATTTTAGGATAGAAATTCTTGACACAAATGTTAGAATAATGTAACATAGAGACATGTTAACTAATTCTAACATAAAGTTATGACATTAAAGGAGTACCGGAAAATCAGATGGGTCTTCGTGGTGACGACTGCAATCATTTTTAGCCAGACGATTTATTACAAGAACTATCTCTTTCTTATCGCCGTTCTTCTCATCGCTTCGCTCATCCATTTATACTTGCGCCGACAAGTCAAAGAAATTTTGGCGGATGAACGGGATTATGCTATAGGAGGCAAGGCGGCTCTTTGGGCTATTCAGATTTATTCGTGGACGGCGGTAATCGCTATGTTTATGTTTTACAGTTTTCGCGATCTTAACCCCGCTTATGAGCCTATCGGTTTGACACTGGCTTTTTCTACCTGCATTCTGATGCTCACTTACGCCGTCATGTTCAGATATTATAATCGTGTGAAATTTACTGATAAAAAATTTGTTTATTCCGTTCTGATTCTGGTATTTTTTGCGGGGATGTTTATCTTCGCTGCCCGTCTTTTTTCCGGTGAGGACGACTGGATCTGTCAGAATGGTCGGTGGGTAGAGCACGGCCATCCGGATTTTCCCGCACCCGAGGTGGAATGCAAATAATCAAAACTTATGAAAAATCGCATAAAAGAATTTCGTATCCGACTCAAGATGACACAGGACGAGCTGGCCAATCGCGCCGGCGTGAGACGTGAGACTATCGTCTTCCTGGAACAAGGAAAATACAATCCGTCACTCAAATTGGCGCACGATGTCGCGCTCGCGCTCGGCAGTAATATTGATGAACTTTTTATTTTTTGAGAAGGGGAATAAGAAATGGTGTAATAAAAAACCGACCGATTCGTATCGGCGGTTTTTTTAGATGAGTTTAAATCCTACCGGTTAATCTTTATGCTATGGGCGATATGGCCAGCTATCTCCCCAGAAATGAAATTATCTTCCCAATGGATACGGGCTTGAGTTTTTTCATCATAATCGATGGTTTTGTCTCCATCCCATACACCCCTTTGCCAGAAGATATCTCCCATACTATGTCCGGCCCAGTAGCTTTCGGCTGAATCATATTCTGTTGCACCGCAGGTCATATAATTTACGAAAGTGCCAGAGTCGTTAGTGGCAATATGTTCATGCGTATAGTCGGTAACCTCCTCGAATTTCAAACAAGTATCCATGGCGGTTTCATTCATGGGATAATTGAGTGAGAATATTGTTTGTTTCTTATCGGCGTCCGTATAGAAGACATATAAAGTCTCGTTATATTCTTCTCCGGGAGCAGTATCTTCTTTTTCATAAGTCCAAGTGCTGGGATATTCAAAAGTGAAATAGGCGTCGGGTATGGAAAAAGTCGAATACACCATGTCTTTATCAGCGATTTCTTCGGTCTCTCGGGGTTCTGCCGTTTCTTCGGTTGCGTTATCTGTAAGGCAGTATTCGGGGGTAGCCGTTTTTTGAAAAACAGATCCCAATAAAATGCCGACACAAAGAACAGTAATTACACCAGCACCCAACAGTAATCCTTTCTTATCGGATTGTTTTTTATCTTCAGTCTTCATTTCACCCATTTTTTTATATTAACTGTTTAACTAAATATATAATAGCAGAAAATCAGGTGCGATACAAAAAACAGCTCTGATTTTTCTCGGTCTTAACCGCATCGGATAAAATCAAAGCAAGATGGTTAAGGGGTTCACTTTTATGATCATTGACAAGGGGTTAGCCCGGGGATATGATTTTGAAGTTTATTTAATACAAACAAAATACGATTAGGAGGATTTAAATTGGAGAAAACTCAACAAGAGCAGAAAAATAAGATAGAAAATAGGCCTATGCATCCAGAAGGTTGTATGAGAATTGATTTTGTGTGTATGCTATTAATCTTTATCGTCGCGGTAGCTGTGAATCTCGGGCCAGCGTTGTACAATCTTTTTTGGGGTGCGGATGGTATTCATCCCGCCGATTCCGGGCTTGCGGAGATGAGAGTAGAAATTAATGTAGGCGGATATTCTCTTGTGGGTGCTCAAAATGGTTATTACCAATTTTTTAATCCTGAGACACATCGGATAATTTCTTTTCCGACGGATCGTTTTCGGTTGGAAAAGGTTGACCAAGGCGGGATTTATTTGATCGTTCTTAATAATTACGGAAAAGTGAATCCGCTTGATGATCCTTATGGAGGGGCAGCTAAGGATATTTGGAATGGGACAGTAAAAATGCAGTCTGCTAGGTTTCAATAATTGCTTATCGGGAACTTGTAAAATGCAAGTTCTTTGATAAGCATTTTATGAGAGAGGTGACTGAGCATCGTATGCCATTGCTCTTTACCGTGTTCGATATATAATTAAACGAAAAAGGGAATTTCGGAGGTATCTTGAACGATAATCATACAGAGTAAGGGCAGTGTGTTTGTTGAAATAACGGATGCCGGGGAAGACGGATATGAACATATTCGAACAGTCGAGATATGTGGCAAAGGAAAATGTTTGGGCTTTCCTATAATAGCTCGGAGCGAAGTCAATAATTTAGCTAGGGCTCCAGGATATGCGATTGCGGACGAGGTGAAGATTCCTTCTATGGGAACGTTCGTTTTTATCGTCCGATATGGCAAGGACCGGGCATATATGACGGAGGGGCCGTATCGTGTGGTATCCGATGAATCAACAAGCCTGATTGAAAAAAAGTGACTGTTTTATTAAAAAGCAGTCTTTTTTATTTTTGACTAATGGGGGCGGATATGTGAAAATTGAGATAATATAGAATATATTAAAATTTATGATTGTTTTGCTGGGAAGCGAGAGTGGACAAAAAATGGAGATTTTGCGCGGTTCTCTGGAAAATCTACTTACGGAGAATTTTGAAATAATTCCGTGTCCTGTGGATTCGGGGATTGCGGAACAGCCTTTGTCGGCGGCTATTACGCGACAAGGCGCCATCAATCGTGCGATGCGCGCGACAAAAGCTTGTGACGGCGCTTATGATTTTTCATTCGGTCTGGAGGCTGGGCTTGAATTGGTGGACGGACTTTATCATTTTGTCTGCGTGGCAGCAATCCTGCGGTCGGACGACATCTGCTCGGTGGGGATAAGCGGACTGACGCCCCTGCCGAAAGCGGCGAGCGAGCGTGTTATGGCAGGAGAATATTTGAGCGGTATTATTCGGGAATATCGTGACTGGGAAGGATTAAACGATGCAGAAAAAGAGGCGGTGGAGGATATGATTAATCGTCGGAGAGGTTTCGCTGAGGCGATATCGAATGCGTGGGGAGAATCGCAAATTTAAAAATAACGTTATAAATATATGTCTTTTGAAAATATACCTAGCCCCGAAGAGGAGGAATATATCACGGACGAAGAGGCAGTGGAAATTTTGCGGACGGAACCCGAAGGCATTGCCTCGGAAAAATTTCAGCGGTTTCTCGACCAAGGAGAATCGGAAGCTGATCTTGCCGATACCAGCCTCGCCAATCTCGAGTGGGCCTTTCGATTGGCTGTCATCTGTCATAAGGCCGGATTGAATAAAGAATACGAGGTACAGGACTTGGAAGAATTATTCGATGCCGCGTATAATGAAGAAGGCGATCTGGCGAAGCGGATTAATAAAATTATAGAAGAAATTAAAGAGGAAAATAAAAGCGACGAGGATTGATTTTAAAACTGGCATAAGGAATCTATTATCCCCCCTCACCCTGACCCTCTCCCGATGGGAGAGGGGGCGTGTTAACCCTAAAATCCTCCGGCTTTAGCCGGAGTGTACGTTTGAAGGCAAGGCCGTATAATAAAGCCGTCCGGCAGGACGGCTTTAGTAATAACTTCATACGCCTATGAATCAGCATAAACGTACTATCCGTACCTTATCACATTCTTTTTACGATTTAAAGTACCATCTGGTATGGT
>JAQVBZ010000037.1 GCA_028690055.1 Minisyncoccota bacterium
TTTTTTGACAAAAAGGCATTTTGCTTTTACAATTGTCTTTAAGTGAAATACTATATATCTATGCAGACAGAAATTACCAACAATCATATATTCCTAACAAGAATAATCAGAAAGATTGTGAGCTACGAAAAAGAGGCTGGGTTTTAGGTGCATTGTTTTTATTTGCGAAAAAATAAAAACATTATGCCTAAGAGGCCTCTTTTTAGTTGGATAATAATTACACGTCTATGGAAAATCAAAGTATATTGAATTTAAAAAACATTAAGAAACATATCGGGCTGAGAGAACTCTTTTCGGATGTCAGCTTTAATGTGCATGAACGCGATAAAATTGCCATCGTGGGACAGAACGGCAAGGGAAAAACCACCCTCCTGAAAATCATCATCGGATCGGAAGAATTCGACGATGGAGAGGTTGAAAAAGGAAAGAATCTAAAAATCGGATATCTTTCACAAAACAGTGACTTCGCCTCCCCCGAACATACGATTGAGGAAGAGATAAGGACGGCGGACAGCGAAATTTATGAGATTATCAAAATAAAAACGGAGATTGAAAATCTTTTGGAAACGATTCAGGGAGAAGAGCTGGAACAAGCGCTCAAGGACTACGAAGATGTCATGGAAAAATATGAAAGCGCGGATGGATATAATTACGAAGCGGGAACCGAAAAAGCCTTGCGGGACTTTCGCTTCAACGATTGGGATTTTTCGAGACGAGTGAAAGATTTGAGCGGCGGCGAAAAAACTCGGCTAGGATTCGCCAAGCTGGCGCTGCAAAGCCCTGATTTACTGATCCTGGACGAACCGACTAATCATCTGGATTTGGAGACTATTATCTGGCTGGAGAATTATCTATTTGATTGGGACAAGGCGATTATCCTCGTGTCTCATGACCGCTATTTTCTGGACAAGGTATGCGACAAAACTTTTGAAATCTATAACGGCCGTATCCGAAAATTCCACACGAATTACAGCGGCTATCTGGAGGAACGCGAAAAAGTGATGGAGGCGGAAGAAAATGAATTCAATCGCCAACAGAAATATTTTGAGAAACAGGAAAGATTCATAGAAAGATTCCGCCACAAACCGACTAAGGCAAGTGCGGTACAGAGTCGCATCAAGATGCTCGACAAGATTGAAAAAGTTGAGAAGCCGGAAGACGACACGAAGCAGATAAAGATAAATTATAATATCAAAAATCGTCTGCCTGCCAAAGTGATGGAGATGGAGAACATTATCGTCTCGCGCGGCGACAAACTTCTGGTAGAAATCGCTGGCAAGATTGAAATCTATAACGACCACAAAATCGGCATCATCGGCAGCAACGGCGCTGGCAAAACCAGCTTCATCAAGACTATCATGGAAGAATCCGAGAAGAAAAATGGTGTGGAGTTTGCGAACAAGATTAAGATCGGATATTATGCCCAATCGCACGAAAATCTCGATTACGAAAAAAATATTTTGGAGAACATCCGCGAGGTATGCGACCTTGCCGATGAAAAAATCCGCAGCGCATTAGGATGTCTCCTTTTTACCGGAGATGATGTTTATAAAAAAATCGCCGATTTGAGCGGAGGGGAAAAAGCGAAGGTATCGATTGCAAAACTCATCCTGGGTCAATCTAATTTTCTCATCCTCGACGAACCGACTAATCATCTTGACATTGAAAGTCGCCAGGCGATGGTAGAATTTCTCCAGGCCTTCGACGGTCCGATAATGATGATCTCCCACGACCGCTATGTCCTCAACGAAGCGTGTAATCAGACCTGGGAAATCAAACATCAAAAACTGAACCGCATCTTGGGAAACTATGACCGCTATGTGGAAATGATGAGCGGGTACTAAAAATAAGTTTCTAAAAAACAAGGCGATAAAAGTCTTGTTTTTTAAATGCCCCAATTATCACACAAAGAATTGCAAGAAGTAAGGTTTGAGCTGGGGGGGGCAGGAGCGAGTCTCCGGACTCGGTCCTGACAGTTTTAAGCCTCACGAAACAAAAGCTCTCGTCACAATGTTTTTTCGCTATAGAAACTTTTCCATCCTGAAATCGAACCAAAAGGAACCGGTCTGGAGACACAGTTGCCGCAGAGAGTTACACATGCGCGGAGTAGCAGGTTTCAACCTGCGTGGTTGTCTTGGTGGGATGGAAAGTTTTTATTAAGAAAGAGTTTTGTTTGCATGGGACAGCAGCGCAGACTGAAGTCTGCTACTCCAAAATATAGCTGTCTTTGTCTGTAGCATTTATCTCATAGATGCTGTCCATATCGATGATTGCTTCATCTTGGTTAAGATGGAGAGTTCCATTATTGTAGGTGGCTATCATCTTTTTGGTTCCCGTATCTCCCATAGGGGTAAGTTCGTAGATAGTATCGTCTGTTGCTACTTGTACCAGGTTAGATGTGGTGTATAGGTCTAGTTGTTCTTGAGAGATGGTTTTGATGTTCTCCCATCTGAGATGTTGGTAAGAATTGAATACGCTGGGAGAAAGGATAAGTCTTTTATATTGATTACCTCCTTTGTATTTGATTATGTATACATCAAAGTTGTTTGGTGTTTTTACCATGTCTCCTTCGTTTAGGGTTAGAGGTGAATGGGTTATGGTATCAGAGGTTGCTCCTTGTTTGGTTCTCAGTCTGATGTATAGATTAGTATCGGTATATTGTTTCAATAGGTTGTCTTTGCTCTCTATCGGTTCCCAAGAAGAGTTATTGAAATCTGGGGTGGATGAGATGGCGATGTGGGTGATGTTGGAGGATAGGTTTTTGAGGTTGATGTATCCCCCTTCGTCGGTGATGGTGATGTCGGATATGTCGGGCTTTTGAGGAGAGATAAAGGACGAACCATAAGATACACCTCTGATAGAAAGACCCTGGGTCTGGGATATGGAACCGTTATTTATGGCAAGAATTATTGTCTTATCTTGCGCTATGTCTGATATGGTAATGTTCGCTATATATATCCCGTCATCCGTAAATTCTGATAACCCTATAGAAGCAAGGGATATGGTTCCGTCGTTTATAGACAGCACAGTATCATTTGATATATCCGTAGTGGTGTTGGTGTATATATCTTTAGCAGTGAAAGTAAGTTGGAATTGTTCTTCTGATGTTATAAAAGAGGGGGCAGTTAAAGAGAAACTATTGATGATGCCTGGAGATACGGTTATATCAAAATCAGCTGATGATAAATAGGTTCCGTCTGTGATGTGTATACCTGCTGTTTCTGCTTTGTATAATTTTATAGCAGTAGTCGCTGTACCGTTAGTGAAAGTTATGATTCCTGGTGAACCAAAAGGCACATCGACTCCATCTTTGTCTGTAAAAGTCGGAGGGTTTGAGTCTACGGTGTTTGCCCCTGTCATGGTTATGGTCTTGTCTCCCGTATAGGTGGTGTTGGTTGAATCGTATGTATTAATGGCAGTTAAGGTTATGGTCTGAGCATTCCCCGCCGTATGAGTAGAGGTGCCGGATAGGGAAAAGTGATTCATATAACTCTGTTCAGAGGCGAGGGAAAGAAAGGTTGATGGTGATGATTGGTTATTATATTCAGTTACTATCCAATCCACACTGCGGGCGGTGTTGGAGATGCGGACTTCGTCGATAGCACCGTTAAAAGCATAGAAGCTATTGTTTCCGATATTTATGTCTCCGGTAGTTGATGTTATAGCCCCTAACACAGTCTGGCTTCCTTTCAAAATTCCATCTACATATATACGCATATTGCCCGATGCCGCCGTTGAGTCATAAGTAGCAACGACATGACTCCATTCGCCTATGTTCCACAAAACCGATGCTCCATAAGAATTATAATCTGATACACCGTCAAGATAGAAAGTCATATGCCCTACAGTCGGATTCACGGCAAACCAATACGCACTAGAAAAGTCGCCTTTCCCCACAATACTTTGATATGATGCATTCGCATCGACTCTTATCCATGCTTCAAGAGTAAGCTTTTCAGTGATATCAAGACTCTCGTCGTTTCCACAGCCTACATAATCATATCCATCGCCGCCGTTAAAGATATCTGCACCGGCAATGTACCCCTCTGCATCAGTAGTTGAAGTTTCACTGCCGGTAAAGTTATAGGGATTACCGTCATTTTCGTATTGCGTAGAATCATAATGACCCCTCACACCATTCGCTGGAGATTCCGACAGATGCTGCACCATCTTGGTATTCTCGTCCCACACCGCAGTTTTGTTTTGTTGGGCCGTTACGGAGGCGTTGCCATAATACATATATAGGTTGTGTCTGTCGTGGATGATAGGTTAGGCATATTTATCCATGCTTGCAGCCCTCCCGTGGCGGTATCATAATTTTCTATCTCATGAGCAAGTCTATTATCCTGACTTCCCGTTGTCCAGTCTATAGAAGATAAGGTGAAAAGTATATCATCTCCATCCGACTGAGCATGTGATGACAAATCTATGTCTGATGACAGATTAAGAAGTATAGGAAAGTTGGCAAGATCAGAATTCACTTTGGTATGATCTATGGTAATAGCTTTCCTATATTGCCAGAAAGATAAGTCGATAGGAGAGAATGTTTCTTCGGTGCCCCAAGAAGATTCCGGCTCTGATTCGGTATACTCCCCCGCCATAAACCAATCAACCGATCCGGAATAAGTTCTGGTCGTATTATCAAATCTGGCAAACCCCACATAAAGAGGATCCTCGCTTGCAAATGTCTCGGAAAATGCCCTGCCCCAAGAAATGAAGTCGCTCGAATAATAACAAGTTACAGTGGTCCCACTCCTTACAATCCTGAGATAGACAGTGTCAGCGGTATAGGCCGTACTGCCGATGGAAGTGTCTGTAATGGCGTCCTCTATATTCTTTCTGCGCCATATCCTCTCGCTTCCGTTTATCAGACCTTTTCCGAATACATAGAAATTCTGAGCGTCTTTCCACAAGAGGATGCCGGTCAGATCATAATAGGCATTGGTGGTCGTAATCTTAGTCTCAACGATAAAATCTCCCGAGATACTCTGAATGATTCGCGGAGCATCTTGATTTCCCGTGGACACATTCAAATCTGAAGCTTCAGCGCCATCCGTCCCCAGAGTCAATGCAGTACCGCTTTCAGAAATCGTCTGATTGCCGTCTGGATTTACGACCGTCCATTCCTCACCTATGCTGCTATCAACAAAATGATCAAAGATTGTGAATACCCCGTCACCATCGCTAGCGCTGGTTGCCGAACTATTCCCGTAATACATGAATAAACTTGCTCCGGAAGTGGGAAGTGAGGGAACCTCGACCCATATGATAGCATAGTCATCATCAACCTTAAATTCTATATAATAATCATAGAGAACGGTCCCGTCACTATTCGTAAAACGAAGATCAGAAAAATCAGAATTCATCTTATCTTGGATATATCCAACCCGCAATTTCATCGGATAGTCAGCGAGCTCACTCGTGCTCCCGGTCAAGGTCACCGCTTTCCTATAAAGCCAATCGCCATCATACCAAGGATCAGAAATATCCGCCGAAACAAAGTTTATCGCCAGACTCTCCGGATAATTTCTGAACAAAAATATATCAGATAAAGAAAGTTGGGAAAGCAAAAAAGATGACAATATCAATATTTTCACATTAAAAACCAAAATGCGCTTTAATTTCTTGACCGAAGAGATTTTTTTCATAACAAAACTACCAAAATAATATAACGACTCATGCCGCCATTATAGCATTTTTTTTATACATCTAGAACAGATATAACTCCGACCAAAAAGATCAAAGCTATTATTGAAAATCAAATAAATCCCCATTCTATAAAAAATAAGGAGGGTTTATAAATGTCATATTTCCAGCATTTCCAGTGTCTTCTTCACATCGTCCAAACTTTCCACCTCTACCAACTTCCGGCGGAATTCTTTTGCGTTCTCAAAACCGCGGAAATACCAGAGTAGATATTTACGCATTTCCAAAATACCGTGGGCACCCATATTCTCCTCAGCCATCTTGCTATGCTTGAGAGCCGCTTTTTTGATTTCTTCTATCGTGAACTCGTAATATTCTCCCGTCTCCAGATATTCTCTGATTTGCGAAAATAGCCACGGATTCTTGAGAGCTCCACGCGCAATGCCGAGCCCGTCTGCGCCCGTTTTTTCAAGCATCCTCTTGGCATCTTCCGGTGTGTTTATGCCGCCGTTGGCAATCACGGGATAACGGACTATTTCCTTGATGCGTTTTATAGTTACATAATCGATAGATCCGCTGAAAGCTTTTTCATAACTCCGGCCGTGGACCATCACTGCTGCGAGTGGATAGTCCTTTATTTTTTTCATAAATTTATACGCCGTGTATTTCCCCACGCGCGATCTGATTTTTATCGATACTGGCAGATCAGTCCCTTTAAGAGTTTCCTCAACAATCGCAATCGCCCTGTCCTGATCGCGGAAAAGCGCCGCCCCCGCCCCTGTCTTATATACTTTCGGAGCCGGGCAGCCCATATTGATATCGATGCCGTCTGGTTTTATTTTTTCCGTCACAACTCGCGCAGCATTCTGAAAATATTTCGGATCATTACCAAAAAGTTGTACGACATAAGGCCGTTCATCCTTGGAAAATTTCAAAAGTTCCAGTGTCTTTTTTCCGCCGTAAGAAAGTGCCGTTGCACTCGCCATCTCCGAATACAAGATGTCCGCGCCATAGAATTTGCAAATACGCCGAAAGGGCTGGTTGGTGTAACCTGCCATCGGCGCCA
>JAQVBZ010000038.1 GCA_028690055.1 Minisyncoccota bacterium
TCCAGTGTCTTTTTTCCGCCGTAAGAAAGTGCCGTTGCACTCGCCATCTCCGAATACAAGATGTCCGCGCCATAGAATTTGCAAATACGCCGAAAGGGCTGGTTGGTGTAACCTGCCATCGGCGCCAATGCCAGAATGGGTCTATCAATTTTATCGTAAAAAGTACTCATAGTTATACAAGCTTTGCAATATATGCGTATTAAATTAACACTCTCATCATAATGTAAAAAGAGAACCGAGGCAATGCTCCGGTTCTAAAATAATTCAGACCCTACTTTTATTCCTCTTCCAGAAATATAGATCACCCTGTCGAAACGATTATTATCCCCGACCACATAAGAAACTTCACATTCCACATTGTCGCCCAAATCCCCGTTCACGGCATCTTTCAAATTATTGCCCTCAGTTGAAACCTGTTTCTCGGAGGCCACGCCCTATTGTTCTCCATTCACAGCAACATCATCGCCTCCACCATTTTGATTGTCATTAGCTTTATTTCATATAAGAGCAACTCCCACAATCACGACAGCACCAACCACCACCAAACCAATAATAAGATTCTTGTTCATAAGTTTTTGGTTAAGGCTTAATAAAAAAATTTACGCTAGTAACCGATTTACAAAACTACTTTTCGAATAATACCCCTTGTGGTTTGTCATTATATGACTCAAACGGATTGTCAATGTCATCAAGAATCCCCTGTTTATCTGCATGCCTTAAAAAGAAATAGAAAGTTGAATCTATAATTTTTAATGTCTTTATACTTCTATCATAATCTAGTAGAGGAGGCTTTATCTTATTTCTAAGCTGATGAGTGATTATATTATGCAAAAAATAACTTATATCCGACGACCTTACACCTTCTTTCCGATGATGTAACTCATTAATCCTCTCATGCAGTCTATCTCTCTTTATGCCTTTTACTATATTATCAAATTCTAGAGTAAGCAACATCTTAACAAAATAATAGGGAATAAATAAAGCAACAACCTCTCCATCTTTATTTTTTACTTTAAACGGAGTAGAAAACGATTCGAGAGATCTTATATGTCTGCCAGAATAGTCTTCTAATTTTTTATTCACTGCCTTATTAAATGCTATTTGATCAATACTATTTTTTTCAGATACAGTTTCTGTAATACCGGCGGCCAGACATGCCCCCTTACATAATTCCTGTAATACACCAATACTATCGAACGAAGACTCAATAATCTGTTTTTCCACCTCCCCCATGTCTACATTTAACATTGCTGCCCCTTTTTCTGTAACTGCTTTTAATGCACTGTCAGACCATGGTTCTACTGGCATTTCGATAATCCGATCTTAAAGATCGCCATTATATTGTGCTAACCTATTTTTTTCTCGCCAGATTCCAAGAATAATAAAATTTATACCAACATCCTGAAAATTTCTCAAATCATATGATATTTTTTCCTGTGCATCTTCTGTTAGATAATGAAAATTCTCAAGCACTATATATTTAGAAAAACTTAATTGCGTAAGTATTTCGCTAATATCCTGAGCGATACCAATATTATATTCTACGGTTCTGAAAGTCTTTTTATTTTCATTTTGAGAGGATGCAGTAACTTTTACTCCAATACTACTAGCAATAAACGATAATTTTAATTTAGAATTTACCCCCCCCTCCTGAAGAATCGCCTAATGTATGTTCAGTTGACTCCTTTATTTCAATACCTGATTGCCTAAGTATCGATTTATAGATATCTTCTTTTTGTTAGTCTGGAACACATTCAATTTTAATATATCTGTCTGGTGAAAGATGCTTCTTAATTAACGAAGTCTTGCTCTATTTTGAAGGCCCAAAAACAATAATATGTTTTTTTAGCAGGAGAGCTCTCTTAAATTCATCATCAACCTCTACCCTTTCCACATAAGAAGCTATCAGCTCATTCGATACACCGAATACATCAGTTGTCATATATTTATTTTTCGGCATATTTTTTCTTATTATTATCTTATTAAAAAATTATTTATACCCCTCCATCAACTCGCGATATTTGCGTTCGTATATCTTGAGACCATCCTCAAAATTCCTGCCTATATCGGCGATGAGTTTTTCATCCTCATATAGCTCTATCAGCTTTTTCTTTAAAAGCGCAAGTTCAGCAGAAGTCATTCCCAATTTTTTCCACATCCAAAGCGCGTCCTCGACAATCACCTTTTCCTTGCCTTCATACATTTTGCGTATGATTCCATTATATTCTACCACTCTCCGCTCATCCTCATGGAAATGTATCTCATAATAATCTAGATAGTCCGATACACTTTGGAAATCGAATGATAAAAAATCCGCGATGTCCTGAATAATCTTGATGGCGCTTATGATAGGCCATCTTTCTTGATATCCCTCTGAGAGCACTAACTCGGAAAACTTATCATCTATCACTTCATAAAATACCTTATCGCCTACGATATGCACAAGCCATCCTTTTTCAAAATCCGTCAATTTTTTGCCGCCGGTAAAATATCCAAAATCATGAGTGAGCGCGCGATTAACGCCAGTCAAATATCTCGTGTCGGGATAGATTGCACCTGCGACATATTTTTCCAAATCCAAAACCCTCAAGTCTTCCTTGATTGCTAACGCGAAACGGATATGTGTGGCTTCGAGTGACATAAAGATAGATTAATACCTTAAAACAAGCTTAGCATTAAAAAAGCACCGAGACAATCCACGGATATAATTTAAAAAGAGAAGTATCTGCTTCTCTTTATTATTTTATCCCATGGCAAGAATCAATCATAATAAGATTTCACATCTTTACAATCTATTCCTCAGTCGGGTAATCTCACTGATAAGCACGGTATTGGATGCCAGAATGATAATAAAAATAAGGATAAGGGAACTGCCCCCCAAAAAAATACCGCCCATGATAGCAACGATAGCTGCGCCCATCGTGGTAACGATGTTATCCATCGCCACACCGCCAATGGCATCGCTGATGCGCCCGGTAGGATGGACAGAGAAATTATGTACCACCATCATCTCACCAAAACAGCCTACCAATCCGGCTAATATACCAGTAATGACATAAGGCGTGCTAGTGAGTTCAGAAAAAACTTCAATGGCCCGCACCATGCTCTCGGCCGTAAGCAGGATTGCGATACCGGAAAGTAAAAGATCAAACCAAATTCTTTTGGTACTGCGCGATTCATAGTAGCGCTCCGCTTTGACCACTTCTCTGTCCAACGATTCGGGCCGCTCGCTCTTACGGAAATAATAAAGGACATATGCACAGAGAAAAAAGAGTACGACTCCGACCGGCCGGATGAGCTGATAAAGATCGCCTTCCTGTCCCGATGCCTCTCCCTCCGGCACCTGCCCGAAGAGAACCATGCTCACTGCCACAAATGCCGTAAGCAGAGTAAGCGCCATCAAAATTCTAACGGCATTGTCAATCTCTATCGGAGAAGGCTTTGTGGTGTGTTTGCTGAGCGGCTTGAGATTGCCTCCGAATTTCAATCCCGGAAACATCATTACGGCTTTATCTTTCGAATTGGCGAGATTCTGCCGCCACACGCACCAGACCGCATGAAGAATATTGTAAATATTGGAACCGAAGGTCGAGGCGGCAGCAATAATCGCCAGATTGATAGCGCGGGCATAGTCTGCGTCCCGCACTTGGAGCGATGCGATTGCCGCCATCACTCCGATAATCATATCCGGAAATGCCGTACCAAAAGCCTGTAAAAATCCGCCTGCCAGCCCCGTCCGGTCTTTGAGTATGTCGGTTGTCTCCTCGATTACCTTGGCGGTGCGACGAAAAATATAGCCGATGCCCACTAAAAAGACAACAAGAATAGCCAAAATTTCCATCCATATGTCATGGCTCTTTTCCAAGATTTCACCTATTACAAAATAGCGCAGAAATGTCGCCATAAGAACGAAAGCAAATATTTTAAGAAGTCGATTATTTTTTTGCATGACAATATTTTTAGTAGATTATACGCCTATTCCATTATATCACAATGAAAAATCCGAGGAGGTTTTTTACAACAATAAAAAGAAACAGGTCAAAAGCCCGCCCCCTTAAAGATGCTCCGTTAAATATTAATTCCCAACAACCCTTCTGAATCGACAATGCCCCGCAGTTTATCATATGGAATCAAAACCGTTATCTGCCCGAGTGCATAAGGCGCCACCTGATAAGACTGATAGACTACAAGCAATGCGTCTTCGGAAAATCCAACATTGGTATTATAATTTTCCGGACTAGGCATGCTTCCGGTTTCAATCCATTCCTCCTCGGTCATTGCGTATTCGCCCTCAAGCAGCTTTTGCCTGAGCTCGGTTTTCGCATACTCCGCGATTCTCACCAAGTAATCAGAATCGCTCACAAAAGTATCCCTCCAATCGAATTTTTCGCCGCTCTGAAGATCGTAATTTATAAACTCGACGACAGTATCCCCGTGCGCGCCACCCGTATACATATAAGTCTCAAGGCGCACGGACAATATCTTGCCGGAATACTGCGTAAAGGATTCATATTCGCTATCATAACCGAAACGGCACACCCATCCGGCAAGGCTTTCATCCGCCTCCTGGCCGGAAGGACAAAATTCTTCTACATCCCCCCTGCTTCCATCAGCCGCCGATACGATCCTATTCTTAATATCATCATTGATTTTTTCCTGGACTGATTGGTCATTGATCCCGGAGAATATCGGATAAGCATACGATATCTCGGCAATATCGCTTTTCTCAACATCCGCTGAGATAATTTCTACTGATATATTATGAGTCCCCTTTTCGTCTTCTTGCCTTTCCGTTGTTGTCTGCACCGGCAGATCCTTGGCAAGCTCCTCTGTCGATTTATAATATGCCGCTCCGATAATAATAAGCAAAAATACAGACAACGAAATCATAAGAATCTTTTTCATCTTGGTTGGTATTAGATATTTTTTCTCATCTAGCCGGATTAATCTGCTCCAATGCCCTCTGTATCTCCTCGGAGTCCAGCGAAGAAGATGCGGCGCCTGCCGATTTGGCGGCTTCGATTGCTTCGTTTATTTCGCTGGCTTGAGCGTCGCTGTCTGCCCCGGTACCATCGCCCCCGCTCACAGCATCCTCCAGACTGTCCTCTTCTGCTTCCTCGGCGGCAGGAAATTCCGCCTTATCATTCTGCAAAGCTTCTTTCGCCTTCACCTCTTCGAAAATATCGCGTGCCAAGGTATACTCGACGGCGGCGCAGGTAAAAGAGAAATTTCCGTCATAGCTGCCATTGATATCCGTTTCCTCACACTTGCGATTGATCGTAACGATCTCGCTGATCGCAAGGGTATCCCTGCCCGGAGAATTATCCAAAAAATATATTCCCGCGCACCCCGTGCGAGGCCCGACCATCTCGCTCTCATCACCGATCGTATGATAAACCCACATATTCGCCTTGGTGCCAGGATCGGTCGTAATGAAATTTCCGGCATAGTCTATCCTGACCGGCATCTCGTTCTTGGCATAGGCCTCGCTCAGAAATCCATGCTCCGACACGGGCACGTCTATCGCCAAGTCACCCATCTGTGTATTAAGTCTGCCATCATAGTTGTACTCAATTTCGCGCGTGACAACAAAAAATTTGTTCGCCTCCTTATCGAAAAGCAGAAGCTCTTTGGAATTATGCTCGAGCGTGCCATAATCGCGCAGTACCGGATCTTCATAACTATTATTGATGACAGCCTCGCCCCGACAGAAAGAATATCTCTCGGTATCCTGCCATTCTTCCCACAGAAGGTCTTCTATCTTCTGCCTGTCTTCCGAAGAAGACTCCACTCCTGACTCCTCCCCGGAAGGAATCGGTTCCGTGGCAATCTTGGGAGATAACGCCATATACCCGACAACCCCCACCGTTGCGATGGCCAAACCGCCGATTATGAGTTCTTTTTTCATAAAAAATTCAGGTTAGGATTTATAGACCGCACTGTTCGGTCATCGCTTCGCAACTGAAGGCGCCGATCATGCATTCTGTTTTCGCCGCATCCCATCCGCCGCATTCGCCCAGGCAAGAATCATATCCTTCATCAAAAAGCGCCTCGGTGGCATTCGGTACCAAAGTGAGGCAAGCCATAACATAATGATTGCACGCCGCTTCGCAATCTTCGGAGGCTTCCTGCGCCCCGGTAGTAGATTCCGCTCCGCTTGATTCGGACTCGCTCGTTTCCGAAACCATCAAATCCGAAATCAATTCCGGTCTCGCCACGAGCTCCTCGCAAGATTCCGCCCCGGCCAGATGTTCCCTGGTCTCCTCGCTGAAACCTTCGCACTCATTCAAACATCTTGCTTCATCAAATCGGGAAGGACAAAAGTTTTCAGCATCCGCGCATAATGACACGCACTCTGACAAAACAACCGGCTGATCGCTGTTGCCTCCACCTCCGCCCAAGAATAAATACCCTGCTGCCGCGACGAGAATTACTGCGCCACCAGCCAGCAAAACAATGTTCTTTTGCATGA
>JAQVBZ010000018.1 GCA_028690055.1 Minisyncoccota bacterium
AATAATAAACATACAGATCTACCGATTAGTCGCGTCAGTTCAAACCCCTTTTTCGCCAAAAAATCACCGGATTTTACACCGATGATTTTTGCCTTGTTTAAGCGACGCATACGGGTCGCTTTCACAATAATTAACTGCTCGGGGACAGGGACTCGAACCCCGATTAACAGGACCAGAACCTGTCGTCCTACCGTTAGACGATCCCCGAATATGATATAACGGTAATTTACGGCAAACTACCGATAACAAGAGGAAGTATATATCAAAATTATAAAAAAGTAAAGTCAAGCAAATATTGATTCCTTCCCTACTCATTCATCCATAAAATATTTCTGGTTTGCAATAATATGCCCATTGCAGACTTCAAAATTCATCTTATGCGCGTCTTTAAATATTGGCATATTTGTGCTAAAATAAATCATAAACATTAACAAAAATATATATGCGCCTAGAAAACAAAGTTGCAGTCGTAACAGGTTCGGCCTCCGGCATAGGGAAAGCCATCGCTGAAATGTTCATAACGGAGGGTGCTAAAGTAGTTTATTCCGATATCTCAGAAATACCTGGTTTTGTGGAAAGTGAAAACGCCGCTTTTTGTAGAACCGATGTGTCTGACTCCACAGAAGCTGACGCACTCATCGCCTTTGCGGTGGAAAAATTCGGTAAATTGGATATTCTGGTGAACAATGCCGGTATCGGACCAACCGCTGAGTTAACCGCTACTAGCGACGAAATGTGGAATAAAGTACTTGCAGTGGACCTTAACGGGACATTTTATTGTCTACGTTCTGCTGCCAAATATATGAAAGATAACCGAATCAACGGCTCTATAATCAACATGGCTTCGATTATGGGTCTGGTGGGATTTCGTATGGCCAGTGCGTACTGCGCCGCAAAGGGCGCTGTCAACCAGCTTACAAAAGTGTCTTCTCTGGAGCTGGCACCCGATGGCATCCGCGTCAATTCCATCGCTCCCGGAGTCATCGAGACTGCTATGACAAAAGACTCTCTGGAAAATCCCGACGCGCGCGCTTATATCCTCGGTTCTACTCCCTTGGGAAAATTGGGGGAACCGAATGACATTGCCTATGCCGCAGTTTACCTAGCTTCAAATGAATCAAAATTTGTCACCGGCTCAGTGCTTTACGTTGACGGCGGATGGACGGCACAATAAGCGGATGGAATCAACAAAAAAAACGGATTTATTTCCGTCTTTTTTATTTTGTGGACAAATAGCGGAAATTAATCTTAATCCGTCTTAGCAATCTTTACAGTAACATTGATCGCACAGCTTAAATTGAAAGCATGTAGATAATTTCATAACAAAAAAATACCGGCAATATGTTTTCTACAGTTTTCTACCGTAGAGTACACAATAAGCCAGTACGAGTGTGCCAAGAACAGCGATAGTCTCGGCGGGAGCTTTAAACGTTTCCCATTCAAAATCTTCTCCTGAATGATGTAGACAAATAGCAAACAAACTGATTGCCAGCGCTCCCAATAGAATCCAAAATGCGGAACAATCAAATAATTTATTAAGTTTCGTAAATACAGAGCTCAACAGATCACCCTCCTTATAGTTTCTTCTACTTCACTTATAGTACTTTATCCACCGTTTGTAAAGCTCTTCAACAAGATCGTCCGTCACGGACATAATCATGATGTGATTTTATGCACGGAGTAGCAGACTTTAGTCTGCGCTGCTATCCCATATAAATAGAACGTGCGATTGCGAAGGTTAGTGGCTTGGGATAGCCGCGCGGGATAAATCCTGTTACTCCACGATTTTCGACATTCCTTAAGATAGAAAAAATCACAAAATGTATTAACCTATCACCTTCCACAAAAGTATCACGGCAAGCGTCGACGCAAAAAATCCTGATGCGATCTAAGCCGGCCGGCATTGAAATCGTTTTTCTTTTCACAATACCAAGTGATGTAATCCAGAATCTGACTTTCCAGGTACATGTCCTCGCGCATCCTCTCCTCTTCCGTCAAATCAAGTGACCGGAAATATTCTCTCTCCGTCTCTTCGCTTATATTAAAATGAAAAATAAACATCCGCACACGCGCGAAATCGTAGAGAGGATCACCGAATGCCGCTTCGCTCCAATCGATGATACCCGCAATCCTATGTTTATTCGGATCAACAAAAAGATTGCGCTGATTGAAATCCGTGTGCAGCAGAGAGTAGTCTCTTTTCGGCAAATCCGCCTACTTAATTCTGATTTTCACTCGCTCTATGGTTTTTTGTACCAGTTCGCCATCCACGCCTTCTTGAGCCTTAGCTCTCTGCCAATCGAACCACGGATGGTTTCCGCTATATTTGAAGAGCAGAGTTTCCTTCCACGATCTGGTATTATCCTGCGCGCGCAAAACCTCCGCAATATCAGACTTGATAAGATGTATCTTGCGCAGCTCCGTAATCATCGGACCTATATATCTGCATTTTTCCTCATCGGGAATATCCTCCAAAAGAGGAAGGTCCACCTTCTCCATCACCATTGCCGTCTTGCCCTCCACGACAAAAGAACCCAAGACGGTAGGAATAGGGATATCAACCCTATTTTCCCTGATTAATTTAAGTACCCGCATATCTCCGGCTACGTCCGCACCGAATTTGATTACCGCTTCCCAGCCGCTCTCATCTCGAACAGTCAAGACCGCGCTGCCCATTCCCTGTCTGGGCTGTGTAATATCCACAATGTTCATACCCAAAAGATTCTCCGTCTTTGCGATCAGTTTTGCCCGTATTTCGCCGGTTATCATATTTTTATTGATTCTTATTCGCCAATTGCCCGCATGCGGCGTTAATATCCTGGCCAAAGCTATATCTCTGTGTGACGTTGATGCCGTTTTCGCTCAAGATATTTTTGAAACGCGCGATTTCGGCGGAGTTTGACGGCCCGTAAACCCCCGTGGGATTGTAGCGGATCAGATTCACCATAAAAAGCTCGATACGCATCAGGTCGACCAGTGCCAATGCATCCTCTCGTCGATCATTGATTCCTTTGATCAGCAGATACTCGAACATCACTTCGCGATTCTTCGCGCGTGCAAATCGCGCCACTACCTTCATCAGATCCTCCAGCGGATATTTATTATTGATAGGCATCAGCTCGCTGCGCAATTCATCCGTCGCGGCATGCAGCGAAATGGCCAGATTGATTTGCAAATCTTCCCGCATCAGTTTCTCTACTCCCGGGATAATGCCCGCTGTCGAAATCGAGATCCGGCGCGCTCCGATATTGAAAGCGTCTTTGCTATTCAAAATCCTGACCGCTTCCATCATCGAATCGTAATTGAGCAACGGTTCCCCCATTCCCATAAAAACCACATTTGTAACGCGATCATGTTCGGTTTCGTTCCGCTTAAGATAGCGCGAGAAAAACAAAACCTGCGCCACTATTTCGTCCGTGCTCAAATTACGCTTGAATCCCAGCATCCCGGTCGCGCAAAATTTGCACCCCAGCGGACACCCGACTTGCGCGGATACGCACACTGTCCGTCTTCCATCTGCATGTTTCAAAAGTACCGACTCCACCTTCCCCCCATCCGCCAGCTCCAGCAGAATTTTCAAGCTCTCGCTATTTTTCGATCCGAAGAGTGTCGCCTTCAGCTCCAGCGGACATTCCACATCCAGCTTTTCCCGCAACTTGGGAGGTAGTGTCGTATTGTCCCGCCAGTCCGCAATCAGGTCCGTAAAAATCGCCTGATAAGCCTGCTTCAAGCGGAACTTCGGCTCCCCCGCCAGCACCTCTTTCAATTTATCCAAATCCATATCTTTATATTATAAGCTAAATATTCCATATCAATTTATGATATATTCTCTAGACGTTTTTGTCTAATAAAACACTTTCGGATTACAAGATAATTTAATCTTAAAAACACCCGTCGTTACTACCATAAATTTATTCTCCAAATATTGAAAGAGGCAAAAGGGGGTCATACGCAATATATGGTTTTAACTGACTCTCCAAGGTACTTCACATTATTAAGATATCGTTTTTGAATAAGATATTCTCTTCAAGAGCAGGGTGTAAACTCTCAGATAGGCAAATCTCGGAACTGCCCTATCAAACCAGCCGAATAGTATTTCCTGCTATAAAGCCATAATTTTTGTCATTCTGGTAAGAATCCCTTGTCCCTTTATCATTATCATAATATTTACTCTTTTAGTAATAGATAATTTAAGAGATTCCTGCGGGATGACAAAAGGTGGGTTCTATCGCAATAAAAGAAGTTTTGTATGTTTGAAATGTTTATTAGAATTATACAAAATTTCAATTAAAGATATCAGTTAAAACCATATATTGTGTATGACCCGATATAGTTAAATCTCATATCACGGGCTTAACATAATAATCTCACGGAATCCAAAAAAGAAACTTATGTCTGTGGATAAGTAAAAAATAATAAGACCATTTTTAGCTATATATTGTCAACCTATAGCCTATTAAGCCAAAAGATAGGCACTAAACTGGGGATAACTCTTGTTTGACATATAGCACACATGGTATAAACTGAATTTAACGAAACTAAAGTTATGACCTTCACCTTTTCTACTACAGCGAGTGATACAAAGCCGCCAGGAAAAATCTAAGAGCATAATTTTTTAAAAGATCTTTTGACAGACCGACCACATACGCCGATACAACCACCAGACTTTAGTTTTTCCAAATTAATTTCGATTACGGTTGTTTTTTGTACTTCATTAAAGGTCGAAGTTGTTGATCTTAGTTCTGAGCTGCAAAAAAGCGGCGAAGGGTGAAAAACTGGGATCAGTAACTAAAAAAAGCTCTTTTAAAAAAATTAATTTTTGCCCCCAAAAGGCAAAAAAGGAGAAAAAACTATGAACATTAAAAAAATGAAAGTGTTTTGTGCATCAAGTCTCATCTTCTCACTATGTTTAACTGTCTTCGCTCCCATCGCACAGGTTGGGGCAACGGAAATCGGAACCAGCTTAACCAGAGACGAAGGCAGTGGAGCTAATCCGATTGTCAAAGCTAAGTGGGAAGCAAATGTAGACAGATACACGGATGCTGCAACGACAGCTGGGGCTCAATTCGATCCAACCGGAGTCTACCAGAGCAATAAAACTATTGCCATCTGTGCCATAGTAGCAGACCCTGACGGTCTGAGTGACATTAACAAAGTGTATGCCGACGTTTTCTACCCAGTAGGAATAGCCGTAGGAGAACACCACGTTAAGTTGGACGATCAAGACGGATCAGAGGGGGCAGGCTGCGGACTTCTTATGCAAGAAGACAGTTTGGCAAGACTTACCAAAAGCGAAGGCTATAACCTCTTCTGCGACAGCGTAAAAAATCATAACAACAATCTTCCAACTTTTGAAGACGGTTATGACTACGACGAAATCTGTGCTGCGGACGGAGAGCTTATGAAAGAAACGGCTGCGGTATATTGTGCCGAAAAAGATTTGTCTTACGAAGACCCATCAGGTAGTTACAGGACCCTGATCTTGGCACAAGACAAATCCGGTAAAGATGGAACATTGGACAACTACTTCACTTACCGTCCGATGACCGCTTTTGAAACCGACTTCTCTATGATCAGTTATGGTAACGTCAAGTTAAACACACACAAAATCATCAATGGTGATTTGACTTGGAACGTAATGGATCAAGGCAAGGCCTCGGTTCGAAACGTAGGTAACACCAGACTGACCATGAAGGTCCAACAAAATGATATGGGATTGGGCAAGACCGATGGCAACTGGAATGTCAAGTACGACGGCAGAGTCGGCAGCGACGCAACTTTCGTCAAGTACGACCCAGAAGTCACCAAGGCCTTGAATGAGTCATTGGATCTCTCGGAACTGAATGAGATGGACTTCTCAATCGACATCTACAAGTTCCCACCAGAGCACGGAAGTTCTTCCTACACTGGTAACATGACTTTGAGTGCCGCATCAGCAGCACACCTTACCTGCGACTAAACACCTCCAGCTGTCTAATGGAGAACACTCCATTCGTAAGGTAGGAAATGGGGGAGACTTCGGTCTCCCCAAAAGCCTGCACCTCAAGGTTAAACTTCGGATTCAGACTTTTGCAAAATCACTTTAAACGGAAAAATATGAAAAAGTCATACGGAAAGATTCTCACATCTTTTGCACTCGCGGCTCTCTCGCTATTCCCCTTCCAGACACACGCTATCGGACAAGTCACCGAACCTATAGACATAAAAAATGCTCTTCGGGAAAAACCCTACAACGAAACAATAGCTATAACCAACACGGAAAGCTCTAATTCTACCATACAGCTCTCCGCCGAAGGCGATATCGCCGGCTGGACCAGATTCTATAAAAATGCCCAGGATACGGACAATATTACCAGCATTGAAGTGCCGGCAGGATCCAAGATCAATGTGATAGCCAGATTCATCGTTCCCGCAGGAATTCCGAACGGCAGTTATCAGGGATTCGTCAGTGTATCCAAAAAAGCCGGAGATTTTGCGAACGACACGGAAAACTCCGGCAGTTCGGTGTCACAAAAAATCGACCGCGAGGTTACAGTAGAGGTAAATGACATAGAAAACGTAGCTTTCGACGCCTCAATAATCCCTGAGACTTATGATCTCAATCAGGGGCAATCTTTGAAAATCAGGGTTATCTATGACAATCAAGGAAACGTAGAAATAACACCTCAGATCAGTTTAAAAATCAAACAAGGAGATAATACCGTCTACAGCGCCATATTCCCCTACCCGGATAATCAACCGAAAGCAGGACCATATTCCCTCTTTGAGATTCCCGCATTGGAAATCCCAACCTCCCAACTGCAGAACGGTAAATATGATGCCGTCTTCACCATAGCCGAAGGGGAAAAATATTCCATAGACAAAGACTTCAGATTCTCAATTGGTATGGTCAAAGCGGCAAGCACCTCTGCCCCCTCTTCGACAGACTACCCATTGGGAGTTTCTCAATTCACGATCGTCCTCGCCACTGTTTTCGCCATATACCTGATTTTCCGCCCGAAGATAAAAGATGGGATAAAGAAATACCGGGAGGCCGCACAGAAGTCTGAGACATAGCCGCGAAGAATAAATATATTTGAATTTTGGAAAGACGCGATTTATATCGCGTCTTTATTATGGATAAGAAAACATTGGCGTCTCTCGCAGAAACAATATCGTAATACCCGGATGTTATAAAACGAAACTCCAGATCTTTCAGCTGAACAAAATTCTGTAATTGCAAATAAAGAAGGGCAACCGCATTCTAAGCGGAACAAAATCGAAAAATCCCAAGATTTATGTCATTCTGAGGTACCCCGAAGAATCCCGTTACTCCCGCATAGCAGAGCAATTCTTCGCTTCCGTTCAAATGACACATAAAAAATTATTTAAGCCCCCCCCCATTGCGGTAGCTCGTTTTAAAAAAAACCAAAACACCTGATTAAAAAAACAAACCTTAAGGCGAGGTTCGTTTTTTGTAATAATAAAAGCAAGGTTCAATTTCTTACCAGAAAAGCTGTATGGCCCTTGAAGTATTCTTATATGTACCAATAATATCTATCTTCAGAGTAGTCGGGCTGGCATCAGAAACGACAGCTGTGGCAATACCATTTTCTGCAACAAAAAGATTATCGAGAACAATTGATGTTCCCGCCGTCGGCTGAGGTTCTGCCGGATCTAGGCCTGACAAATAATAGAGAACATTCTCCGTTCCTGAATCCGCAATATAATAGGATTGCACTGAGCTTACCGCACCGACGGAAGCCTTTGTTTGTTTAAGAAGGCTTCTGGAGATATAAAGACTCACAAACAGAACCAGAAACAATACCACGAAAATAATAAACATAATTACCTGCCCGGAATCTTTCTTTAAAAGTTTGGTTTCGATTGTCATATGCGAATTTTATTTGTATAATCTCGTCGACACACTGGTCTGCAAGACCGCGCTTACATCCTTGTCTTTCTTGGACCGTATCTGCATAGACACAGTAACCAATGGCTGGGTATCTGTAAAAGTCTGCGAGGTAGAAAACTTCAGCGCCATAACCTCGATGTCAGCAGAGCTGACGACTCTCTCGCCCGTCGAATCACCCACCGAAAAATACTTCCCCGTAGAACTACACGCGCCGCTTGCATCGGCAAGGCAATAATGGATGGGAACTCCGGTGTGATCCGTAAAATCCAGCCGGTAAGCATCATGAAAATTTTTCTGGGTATCATCGATATTGGTCGCCATCCTGATTTCACGTGAAACTATTTCAAGCAGATAGGCCTCCTCCCGCTGAACGTTTTGCATTTCTATTATCTTCTTTTGATAATAAAAACCTTTCGTGAATGTGTTCATAACCGTCACGAGCAGAATACAAAATATTCCCATTGCCACCAGCATCTCTATTAGGGTAAATCCTTTATTATTCATAAGCGCTAATTAGTATACCAATTATTGTAAAGATATGAGACTATCTGCACTTTGCTATCATTGCTTCCATAATATACAGCCACAGTTACCTTGATCTTGTCGATATCTGGCCTTTCGATATCAATCAACCTTCTAAAATGAGTGTCTTGCCAGCTTGATGGACGATTCGCATCATTATAGGATAAGTCGGTAGTTTGGACATAGACACCATCCAGAAGAAATATCCGCTGTTTATAATATTCCTCCTCCCCAAGGCCTGTATTTTCCAAACTCCACCCCTTCGCCAGGTCGGAAGGATCAATCACATTCAAAACCTGATGGGAGCCGGCACCGATTCCATTATCCCAATTGGCGGCCCCACCCGCGAACCAATTGGTATCCCTCTCATTTTTGATAATTTCCATTGCCTCTTGCGCTAGGTATGAGGCGGTGGTCTTATCGCGACTGGCAATCTCTACCCTGATATTGCTGGCAAATACGGCCATCACCCCTACGAACGCAAAGGCAACGATTCCGACAGAGACAATAACCTCCATCAAAGTGAAGCCTTTGTCCTTATTATCATATTTTTTGAAATACATATATAGTCGCAATTAGTTGATAATAAGTCCGGAGGAATTTGCTTTGACTACTCCCGTGTCATCGGCACTGTTCATATAGGTAATTTCCAATTCAACATTAGTATTCAATTCAGCTATGAATATCTTGCCGTATGGAGGCGTGCTTACATAATCCACGCTATCCACTTCGGTACCATTCACAGTCAATTTGGAAATATGTACCCCATCCACCAAATCGATTTGTTCATAAAATTCATAATCGGCACTTCCGGCGGGATAAGAGTCATCATAAAGATAGTTTGGATCCACGGCATGTCTCTTATCTCCGAATACGGTGTAATAATCCTTGTCTTTCTGAAAATGAATTCCGTATCCTCCGATAGGAGAAGGTGACCCGTCCGGAAACTTCTTGGTATTCAATGTATAGGTCTGCACGTACCTGATATCGTTCACTATCTGCGTCTTTGCGTATTTCATCGCTTGCGCATTCTTATTGCTCGCATACTTCGGTACGACTATAGCGCCCATAATCGTCATAATGGCCAGCACGACCAACAGCTCGATCAAGGAGAAACCTTTTTTGTTATTATTGCTCATAAATTTTAAATAGTTTCTGTCATTTGATAAATCGGCATAATAATTGCCGCCACCAAAACTCCTACTCCACATCCCAGAACCAAAATGAGAATAGGCTCAATGATTGCCGTTACACCATCAACCGCGATATCAACTTCTTTCGTATAAAAATCCGCTACATCCTTCAAGACTGTATCGATTTTTCCTGTCCTCTCTCCGATGTTCAGCATTTTAGAAATCATGGGCGAAACATATTTATTATTCTCAAAAGCGTAAGCAATCGACCCTCCGACTTTCACATCCTCCACACTCTCGAGGATTATTTTCCTGTAGACACTATTACCTGCCACGCTAGCTGAGATTTCTAAAGCGTTTACGATATTCACCCCACTGCCGATCAGCATAGACAGATTGTCGGCAAAACGCGCCAGATAATATTTCTTAAAAAGATCATTGAAAGGTGGCATCGACAGGCAGAACAAATCTACCTTCGCTTTTCCTGCCGGTGTTTTGAGATACCGTCTACCCACGACTAAGAAGAAAACAACTAACAGTACGAACAGGGTAAAATTATTTACCAGAAAATCACTGACAAAAATCAAAACTTTGGTCGGCCATGGCAGCTCCATCTCGTTTTCACGGAAAATCCCCACCAATTGCGGCACTACCAAGACCATCATTGCAATTCCCACACCAAGAAATCCCAACATGACTACCGCCGGATACAACATGGCGTTCCTGACCTTTGCGGAAAGCAGATATCGCTTCTCCACATATTCAGCCAAATGCAAGAGAGATTCCTGCATCTTACCCGAGACTTCTCCGGACCTAACTATATTGATATAGAAATCCGAGAATGTATCAGGAAATCTGGCTAAAGTGTTGGACAAAGAATACCCATCTTCCACCATGTCAGCCATCACGGCGATCTGTTCTTTGAAGCGCTTACTTTCTTCCTGCTCGCACTGAATGTGTAGCGCCTCTACCAGCGAAACTCCGGAGGAGATAAGAATCGACAGTTCCTTGGAAAAAATCACCAGTTTTTTAGGAGAAATCCCTTTGTGGAATTTGCCGAAAATTCCAGACAGAGAAAGAAGCTCATGCACCTTATCCACGGACACCAAAGTGAAGTCATACTTCTGCAGAACTTCCACAGCCTTCTCTTGGCTTTCCGCTTCGATATTTCCAGTTTGTTCTTCTCCATTTTTTGCAACAGCTCGATATTTGAATTTCATATTGATTCGATAAACGCTGATTAAATTTAACGCCTAAGCTATTTGATATTTAAGTTTAAAAATCACGGATCTTGTTTCGGAGCTACTTCATTCCAAACCGGATTTCCTTTTGCCAGACTGATCGTCTTTATTGTTTCACAAGCTCGTCCTGCACTATCGGTGACAACCAGTTTAACGTCATGATTCGACTGCGTCTCGTCAGTATAAATTATCGAAGTCGGATTTGACTGGGTATTGACCACTGCCGCGGTGTTATAATCTATATACCAATCGGTCTGTGGCATGCTGCCGTCATAAACCACAGAATCGCTCGTAAAGGTAACAGTCCTTGAATAGGCACAAACGGCACAAGTTTCCGAATTCACCGTGTCGGCGGTAAAAGACGGAGTCGGATATCTGATTGGAGTAGTAAAAGTAAGGCCTACCGGACTCCATGGTGTCCAATCCGAAACGGCGAGGCAACCTTCTTCTAACGCACCGCTATAAGTACTGTCATCATATGCCCTAACCCGCCATTCGTAGACTTTAGTATCGGTGGGAGTACTGTACTCCAAATTTCCATTCAGAAATCCGTCAAACAACCGCGCGTACGTTTCACTGGATGTCCGCACTGTCGAGAGGAGCGGCGCCGTCGGATCATCTTTTTCCCGCACCTGTAATTCATAATAAGTCTGGTTGGGAGAGTTATCATTAAAAGTCCAGTGCAAAGTGTAATCCAATCCACTGCAGAAACTAGTGGGGTCTTCGACACTTGCTAGTGTAACGAGAGGAGCCGGATTATTACACAGATGACAATATTTACTACAGATGGCCAACCGATAATATTTATCCAGCACCGGGGATACCGCCACATTATCATCATAGCCTGTAGTCACACTATGATCAAGATTATCCGTCACAATCACTCTGAAGAAAAAGCGCTGATTGTTTTTACCCTCTGGAATACCCAGGTCGTCGAAATCAATCAGGTCATTACCCTCGCCGCAATCCCCTCCCTCCACACACACAGTACAGGACCCGGCATCATCGCAAATTTTGGATTCGCTGACAGACCAATTCGCACTGGCCCCGCTCATCCATTCGATCTGGATACTCTGTATGCCATTCGCGTCAGAAGCGGTAGCATTTATAGTAAAATTTCTATCAGATGACTGTATAAAAACGGGACTGGTAACGTCGGTAGAATAAAAATCATCATGAACATTATCACGATCGCAAGGAGCATACTCGTAATCCTTGATATAAGGATGAATGTAACTGTTCTTGGACTCTTTGCTGTCATAAGAGGAAAGGTCGGAATCGCAGACAACATATGTTGTGAGATCGGCATCATTCGCCGCTCCACCGTCACAATCGGCATCATCTTTATCAAAAATTCCATCACCATCATTGTCCACACCATCCCGACACCTGTCATCGAACCAATTATCTTGATCGACCGTACTGACATTCACGGTAACATTCATCTTATCAACTCCAGTATCACAATCAGTATCTAATTCATCCACATATCCATCATTATCTTCATCTATCCCTCCGGTGCAAACTTCCGCCAACCATCCACCACCCTCATCTGAACCTAGAAACAGATATGCTTGACCGCCGACAGTAGAATCCTGATATTTATAAGATGAGACCAAAAAGTCACCAGTGGCATCGCCATCGACATTACCGGCAGTGGAAGCATACCACCCAAAACTGGCATTTGTATAATCTCCTTCTTTGGTCCAGATCGGAGAGGATGCCAAGCCTGCGGCCGATCCGAGGAACACTGAAGCCTGCCCCTCATTTACAAGATCGCCATCATACATACAGGATCCTACGATAATATCACTAAAACCGTCACCATTAACGTCTCCGGCAGTATAATAACCGCACCCATAATACGCGTCTGCCTGTGAACCATAAGATGACCAGCTGGGAGAGGCAGCCAACCCGGAAGCACCGCCATAATAAGCAAATACCGCCCCCGCATCCTTCTTGATATTATCATAACGACTGGCCCCAATCAAAACATCAGGATATCCATCATTATTTATATCGCCACCCAACGACACAGGATTGCCAAAATAAGAATTCGCCGTGCCATCAGCAAATACGCGCGACGGCGACGAAGGAAGTCCCGTCTCGCTTCCCAGATATAAATAAGCTTTGCCTTCATTAACACTTCCGACTGCTGGCGCTCCTATCAGTATATCGCTATAGCCATCTTTATTAACGTCTCCCGCATCGGAAACAGAAAATCCCAGCAAAGCACCTGCCTCTCCTCCCGTTACCGTCCAATCGGGGGTATTCGAAAACCCGTAAACATTGCCATAAAAAACAAAAGCTTTGCCCTGGTGGCTTAATCCCGTTTCCGTATAATAATGAGCCCCGGCAACGATATCATCAAAACCATCACCATTGATATCTCCGGCATTAGAAACAGACTGCCCCAGATTTTGGTTTGCTTGTGTTCCTTCGTAAGTCCAATCCGGCTGGGCAGAGAGGCCATTGATCGATCCAAAAAAAAGATATAGCCTTCCACTGTAGTTACCCCATCCGTCTGCAGCTACAATTATATCATCGTACCCATCATCATTTACATCCCCTGCAGCCGAAGCAGAGTGACCAAGATGAGAATACGCCACCCCTGATATATAGGACCAAGCTGGCGTAGTTGATACACCGGAAGCCGTACCGTAATACAAGAAAGCCGCACCTTCAGTGTTGTACGAGCCTGTATAAGCCCTGGCAGTTACTAGAAAATCAGATTTTCCATCCCCGTTAACATCGCCTGCCAATGTTGCCACTTTGCCGTATTGTGCACTGCTTACACCGCCGCTTCCCGTCCAATCCGGGGTCGTAGAGATCGGATCGACGATGATCGGATATTCCGCGCCTTTGTCGTCCACAGAAATATTCAGTTCATAGGAATGATCGTCCGCTTTAACTAAGTCTAATTTCACAGGTAAATTCTTTCCTCGGGCATCCTCGGCTAGGAGATGTCCGTATTTGATTGCGGTGAGACCATTAGACAGTAAAAAGCCCGTAATGTCATCCTCCTCGTTTTTTGCCAAATATAAATTATTTGTCTCCAATGTTCCCCTGAGAACCAATTCCCCTTCTCCGATTAGCTTGCTTTTTATAGTAAAACCCTGCTCCACCCCTTTATAGGTATTTTTATACCACTCTTCAACATGCTCATTGCGTTCAAGGATAACTTGATTCTCTTCAGCCGAAATACTTAAATTTTGACTCGAAACATTTTCTTCGTCGTCGCGATACAGTCCGGCAAAGACGTAGTTCCAGTTCCAGGCTTTATCTACGCCTTCCAGCGTCCAACCCTTTTCTCTAGAAATGTAGCTCCGAAGAAAATTAGTAGCGTTATAAAAAGACCAGGTCTCCGAAACAACTTCCCCTGTTCCCGATTCTTTCGCTGCACGATAATCATCTTTACCCCCCGCATTAACAATCAAATTTTTCCATTCATTATATATTTTTACATGCACGGCCGCATCTTCTGCCGGTACTAGGAAACCGTCTTCATATCTCAGCTCTCCATCTATCCAAGTATCCCCGACCATAACCGCAAAAAAACTCTCACCAGTCTGAGTAAAATCCCCTTGCACCCTCAAATCACCGACCGCTTCATACCCTCCCGATTCCTGATAATAGTCACCCGTTATTGTCAATGGCAAGTTTTGCGTAATTTTTTCTTCATATCCCTTGATCTGTAATGAAGATATTTCCCCATAAAACTCCGCATCAACAAAAGAGTCCTCTTTGGAAGTAGCATCAAAAATCACTTCCGCATCAACACCTGGAACTCTATTTTCATTCCAGTTGGCCGCCGTAGACCACTTACCATCACCGGCTTTTCCGGTCCAATAAAATACCTTGGATATTTTTACAACGTCTTTTTGTATATTATTCTGATGAGATCTTTGCCACACCAAAAACGCCAGTATCATCATCAGGACCAATATGACACAGCCGAACACTATACCTATGTTATTCGCTAAAAA
The DNA here is from genome assembly GCA_028690055.1 of Minisyncoccota bacterium. Taxonomy (GTDB): domain Bacteria; phylum Patescibacteriota; class Minisyncoccia; order JAHIHE01; family JAGLIN01; genus STD2-77. The sequence continues at coordinate 14,777 of JAQVBZ010000018.1, forward strand.
AAGCTTTTTGAATTTATTTTTCCGCATTAATAATCTGTTACTTTTTCATCGAAATTGTTCGGAATAGATACCGCACATAACTTTTGGCACTGTACGAATATCAACCATCTATTTTACAGTCTCACTCCAGGATGTATCCTTCTCCTCGGTATTATCCTTAGGAATGGCCCCATCTGCCGAGTTAGAAGCGACACTTAAAGAAAAAGACTTCTCTATCGCACAAGACCTACCAAAACCGTCCGTCACCACCAATTTAGCTGATTTTTTTTCCGCACTCACCATGAATATTTTAGTTGCTATATTTTCGGTGCCATATACGGTCGATCCATCAATATACCACTTGTAGCTGGGGGTACCTGTATTTATATCTATCGAGGAAGTACTCTTAAAAACAATTTCTTCCGCGAATTCGCATCCGCCCGAAAAACAATTCAATGGCATCGCAGCGGAATTCTCTACGGTAAAAGATGGAGTAGGCAACGCATAAGGCGTCGTAAAACTCGCCATTGAATCAGACCCCCATTCCGAAGACCAAGCTGATACCCCTAAACAATGGAGTTCATCGCTATCATCATATACTTTCACTCTCCAATCATACGTCTTATTCCCCCATTCAATACTTGCCGGGCTGCCATCACTCTTGGACAAAAACCCCTGAAAAAGAGTCGCGGACATATCGCATTCGATTTTATTTCTTTTTTTATTACAAACCAAACCGCCAGGGGCCGTTCGCGCCGCCGTATATATGGCATTGTTTTTACTCCTATCTCTCACTTCCAAGATATAACTACCAGGCCTGTCCTTACTGTCATCATCTATGAATGTCCATTTCAAGGTATACAGAGGTATTGACTCAAAACAGGCAAAATCCTCACTCGTACCGCTCACCTCAACAGTCGGATCTATATTGGAACATTCACTCGGAGTCGTATTGCAAGTGGAGCTGCACACCACAAACCTATAAAATTTATCCAGTTTCGGGCTGGTATCAGATTCATCAAATCCCGTCACAACACTATTCATCGCACCGTCGGTAATTACAGCCCTGAATAGTATTATCTGTTGCAAACCGACAATACCCAAATCTTCTTTCGGAATGACCGGATATGCGCAAGTTCCACCCACCACACATATCTCACAACTAGTCGCATTCTTACAGGTAAAAGAAGCTTTGTGCGGATTTAAATTTGTATCCGATTTTGCAAAGTTTGCCAATTTTGCATCATTCCAATATTGGCCCGCATCCCTGTTTCTAGACACACCGGAAATCCACTCAATTCTGATAGAATCAATACCCGAAAAATCGGAAGCACTCACTCTGATGGTAAAATTTTTATCGGTAGGCTGGATATAGGTTTCATTGCTGGCATTGGTAGAATAATAGTCATCATGAACACCATCCTTATCACAAGGTTTATGTGTAAGATCAACGGGAAAGGGGGTGTCATAATAAGAGGATGCACTGCCATTTTCATCGCAAATCAAAACAGGACTCAAGCCTTTCATTCCTCCGTCGCAATTGTTATCCTTACTGTCTACATAACCATCATGATCGTCATCCAGCCCGTTAGTGCATCTATCATCGAACCAATTATCGTAATCCACAGTACTCACGTTAACACTGATAGTATCTTTGTCTAAAGACGAATCCCCCCTTACAGCCAAGACATTTTGAGCGGATAGAGAAAAACAGAAGAGAAACGCCACTAAACAGAAACGTATAACATTTCTCCCGATAGTTATTTCTAATAACAATTTTATGCCCCTATCTCTCAACATTTTCTAATTCTTAAATAAAATCTAGTGGCTATCGGGATAGAGGTCCAACAGCCATAAAGGCGCGACTTCTCTATCTCGGATTAATCTCCGTATACTTGTCCGGGAGCAATTTCATCCCATCCTGCGTTTTCTTCCTCCTCCGGCTCCTCCGGTTCATCGCCATTATTTAGACTCAGTTCTGCCTGACCGGAACAAGAGATGCCTTGCTTATCCATAACAGTAAGCGCAACCGTATGCTCTGAACCTTCTTCTTCTTGAAAAGTTTTCGCCACAGAGACAGAATTGTTGCCGATTTTATTTTCATCTATGAACCATTTATAAGAAGCTACGCTAGTATGTGGATCAACTTCGGATGTGCTATTGAAAATAATGCTCTCTGCAAATTCACATTTTCCCGTATAGCAATTTACACCGCTGTCGTTTTCCATCGCAATGGAAACAGTCGGAGCAGGATAAGCCGTCGTGAAACTCGGAGTTGAATTCGAACTCCATTCAGAAGACCAATCCGAAACACCTAAGCAATGACTTTCCGTACTATCATCATAAACTTTAACGCGCCATTGGTAAGTTGTGTGATCATAAATTATATTCTTTGAAGTACCATCCACGGATTGTAGAAATCCATTGAACAAGGTTGCAGACATCTCACATTTAGTGTAATAACCGTCACATCCACACGTGTCTTCGCAAGTCAATCCTTCTTTAGCTGACCTCACCGCCGAATAGATGACAGTTGGATTATCTTTATTTCTCACCTCCAAAATATAAGAGGAGGGCCTGCTATTCTTATCAGCATCCTCGAATGTCCATTTCAAAGTATAAAGAGGGCCTTCACAATTAAGACTTACCTTGCTGGTTAATCCGGTAACTATAGGGGCGTTATTTTCACATTCCTGATCGGGGTCTTTACAGCTAGTACTGCACACCACAAACCTATAAAATTTATCCAGCTTGGGGCTAACACCAGTTTCATCAAAACCGGTTGTTATGCTATTAAAAGCACCATCAGTCACGGTTGCTCTAAATAATATTATCTGCTGCGAGCCACTGATACCCAAATCACCCGTAGGGATGACCGGGTTTGCACAAGTTCCTCCTACGACACATATCTCACAGGACGCTGTATTTCTGCAAATAAAGGAAGTCTTATGTGGATTCAAAATCTTATCCAGCGCATTGTAACTTGCCAGAGTATCTTTATCCCAATAACCGGCCGAGTCCCTATTTCGAGATGCACCGGAGATCCATTCAATCCGGATAGAGTCTATACCTGAAGGATCGGAAGCAGTTACTTTTACCGTAAAATTTTTGTCCGAAGTCCAAACATTGGCCTCATTGGAAGTACTGGTGGAATAATAGTCATCATGTACTCCGTCCTTATCGCAAGGACTGTACGTGAGGTCGGTAGGAAAAGGCGACATATAGCCGGAAGACTTTTCGCTATTCTTATCACAAACTAGATTCGGCCTTAAACCTATTGCTCCTCCATCGCAAACCGGAGCTTTATTATCTGCACCGTCCACTTTGCCATCACCATCATCATCTATTTTATTGGTGCATCTGTCATCGTACCAGTTCTCATAATCCACAGTACTTATATTGAAAGTGATAGTATCTTTACTCATTTCGGTGTCATCACCCGTTTCCGCAGAGATACCCCGAGAAAAAGTACCAAGACAAAAACATACAAAAAGGGAAAAAAGCAATAGCTTTTTTTCCATATTTTTTGTTAAGAATGAGCTCATATCTTTTATATTTATATTGATTTTAAGGTAGATTTATCAATCTAAAATTCCAGCGAAATCCCATTCTCAGTTGCAGGAACGATTCGACTGACTGTTCCACAAGAAAGCGCCGTGATCGAGTAGATACTATTCTCTAGCGCTTCAAAGCTGTTAGGCTCAGTACCTATACCTTCATAGATAACAGCAAATCCTCCGATTTTACACTCGCCCTCTGTGACGATTTTTACCTTGATCTGCTCTTTTCCTCCCACACATTCTTGGCTCAAGACCTCCATCGTTCCCGCGCAAGCTTCCTTCTTGGCAGCCACAGCAGCCAAATCCGGTTTCGCCTGCCAGTTCGCGTCTTGCTTTCCCTTAACGTTTTCCGTAAACACACCAAGAGTATCCCCGCAATCATAAATCCTACAGGAATCATAGTTTCCGTCTCCACATCTGGAATAATATTTACATCCGATGTCCAAGCATTTTGCCTCCAGTAACTTGCACGACTTGAAATATTCATCAGGATCAATGCTCTCCCCTGTCTGTTGCGGCAAATAGTTGTCTCTGGTATATAACAGTGCCCCCACTATATAAGTAAGTAACAAGATAAAGATGAAACAAAATATAAACATAAAAGCTCTTAGAAACTCCGTCCTACTTTTCAGAGTGCCCCCTATTTTTATTTTTTTCTCTCTCATTATTTTGTCTTAATGCTTTTTATTAAAAAGATTTAGCGAAAGGATTCTCATTTCTAGGAATATTAAGATCCATAGCAGGATAACTGTAAATATTTATCGCCTTAAGTTGTGCCCCGTCTAAGAGATTTTTGACACCCTTGTTTGTGTTACTGACATAATCCCGATACTCCTGGTAAGAAGTGTCTTGTAGATCAGCTTGCGCCACTTGATTCGTTGACTCCAATTCTCGCGGCACAAAAAAAACATAATAAAAGACACCGAAAAAGACTAATACGGAAGCAAACACTACGAACGTGTTTTTCGATCTTTTTATTTTTTTGATTAATGTGCTTTCCATTTTTATCTAGTAATAAATAAATCTAAGATTAAGCTCAAAGTTCAACATAGGATTCTGTTCGGACAACTGTCCTTCTTTTTCAGGTTGCACGGCATTCTCTTTATTAGATGCGATACTCAATTTATTCTCCTGCAAAAAAGGAACCCCGTTTTCCAAAGCCTTGGTAAAACTCAAAAAACTGGCAAAGTCACCACGCAAAGAGATGTTTATCCCCTGTTGGTTGGCTGTATGTACGGTAGGGCTTGTAGTTGTGCCTTCCGGAGTAATAACAACCCCTGTCGAAGTCACGGTACCAGCCGATGTCTTCACGGTAGGATTTTTTACCTCTTCCAGCGCGAAAGATTGAAGCTCCAGATTAAAATTTCTTGAGAGCTGCTGCAAGTGGATAAAAAAATCTTCATAATTATTCCTGTTCGGTATCAAGAGTACCAGTTTCTGCGAGTTTACAGTCAAGTCTTTATTCTCTTCATTAAAAGTTTCGATATTTTTCAGAAGTTCATTCTTACTCTTCAAGTCTTCCTGTTTGGTAGCATAAACCTTGTCCATCTCGAGCTTCTCCTGATACAAAGGAGACAAGAAAAAATACAAGAAAGCTACAGACAGCAAGAGAGATCCGCACAAGTAGGTCATACCCCGGTTGTCTTTAACTTTGCTGACATTTTTCGAATTATCGTTATTCTGCTCCATAAGATTTTACAAATTTAATAATTCAAAGTCATATTACCCCGGAAATCGACAACTCCGGGTTTATCGTCCGCAAGACTGAATCTATTGATAATCACTTTTTCGACTTCAGAGGCATCATTGAGGGACTTCTCAAAATTATCCAAATGCGTCTTGTCATAAGCTTTACCCTCGAAAGAAACAACAACCTTTTTGACTGCTCCGCCTTCGGCAGTAGCGCTGGTTGTCTCTTGCAAGCTGACAGAATGGCTGGTAATTTCCACATAGCGGTTGGTGCGTGGAGACAGGATACCCAGGCCAAAATCCCAATACTGTTCCTGGAAGCCAAACATCTCTTGCTTGAACACTGTAGTCAACCCAACTGAGACACTTCCATCTTCTTTGTTTTTTTCTATATCACTAAAATCGACAGATTCGATCCAGAAAGAATCTTCAAAAATCAGCAGCTGCTTGATCAGGGTGTCATAATCTCTAGCCACCATCTCCATATCGACACTGCCTGCGGCTGGATCACAATCCAAGCTGGTAAGATAGACACCTTGTATAACATTATTTTTTATAAAGGCCATACCCTTTGAAGCATAGCGGTGTTTGCCGAGAACATCCTCGATATCTTTCTTGTTGTATTCAGAAGACAAGAGGTCGCTCTTCTCGATTTCATTTTTGATTTCTATCTTCACGTTCGCTATCTCGCTGTCTACGACTACTGTATTCTTTTCGACATCTCTTCTCTCAAGATCTACGACGCCATAGGTCATCGCCGGAACCAAAATAAAAAAGACAGCCAAAATATAGACGGCAGTCTTCTCTCTTCTCTGGTAAGCTTCAATGGTAAAATTTTCGGGGAGTAAATTTATTGATGGCATAGGATTGTAAAAATAACTTTTTGTTATATAACATCGCCCAAAATAATCTCAAGGAAACCGATTATTCAAAAAACATTTCTCTACTTTTAGATTATATCACTATTCTATTTTTTGTGCAAAGTATTTTCTTATTGAATCGCATCGCACGTAAAAAATAAGAATACTTTTCTAAAATTATTATAACACTATATTTATTTTTTACAAAATATCCAATTCTTTCATCGTCCTCTCAAAAATATAAAAGACTCTTTCCACTTCCTCCGCATCCGTTTCTAATTCCGGTTCTGTTTCCAGCCGAACTTTCATCCGATACGCCCAGACTATATCTTCCCGAAAATTGATTTCCGTATCTGGAACCTTCAGTATTCTTCTTTCCAGATTCTCCCCTGACAGACTAGCGCTACGCAAGCAATCGTCCAATACCCCCTCGGCGACATAAACCCCCCGCTTCTTGTCTTCGAGACTATCCGACTCAATGAGTTGCTGCGCCTCTTCCCATTTTCTCTGCGCCTTACCTTTGGATAATTTTCCAGAATTAATCGCCTCTTCTACCGCGTCATATATCTCGCGCCCCAGTTTCTTGAAGCGCCCCAAGACCATCACGATACCGACTACTAGGATGATATCCAATAATATATACATATTTTTTAGAAACGCAAAAACAAAAGGCCACCACCACAAAGTAATGGCACTTCTCCCCAGATGGATAACAGGGGCGGCAACGGCTTGGATCAGCAATTGATCAAAAATCATAGTTTTGGATTAGATAGCCGGCTTTTGGGAAAGCCAGGTGGAATTCTTTTCGTAAATATTGGCCACGCTCAGAATAGTTTTCTCGTCGAAAGATTTACCGATGAGCTGCATCCCGACCGGCATCGCAATTTTTCCATCCTCCGGCTTCACAAATCCGCACGGCACGGAAACCGCCGGCAGTCCGGAGAGTGATACGGCAGATAGAAAAATATCACCTAAGTACATCTCTAGAGGACTATCACTGTGCTCGCCGATCTTAAAGGCGACACTGGGCGCGGTCGGCGCGATGATCATATCTACACCACCGAACGCCTCGTCAAAATCTTTCTTGATAAGCGCGCGCACTTTCTGCGCTTTGAGATAATAGGCGTCATAGTAGCCACTGCTGAGCGCATAAGTTCCTATCATGATACGACGCTTGGCCTCTGAACCGAACCCCTGTCCCTTGGATTTCATATAAACTTCCATCAAATCTTTCACAGGCGTATCAGGATCACTCTGCGCCGAGTAACCGAAACGGATGCCATCGAATTTCGCCAAGTTGGAACTCACTTCCGACGGTGTGATGATATAATAGGTAGGTACGGCATATTGTGTGTGTGGCAGACTGACCTCCACGACCTTCGCGCCCAACTCTTGAAGCTTGGTTGCCGCATCCTGCACGCACTTCTTGATATCCGCGTTCAATCCATCAATACAATACTCCTTGGGAATGCCGATGCGAAGACCTTTGATATCAAATTTCTCCATATATCCGAGATAATCATCGACCGGCGAAGAAGAGGTGGTTGAATCTTTCTTGTCCTCGCCTGCAATCGACTGCAAAACGGCAGCAGCATCCGCAGCGGTCTTAGCCATGATGCTCGGACAGTCGGTAGAGGAAGTCATTGAAACAATCCCATAACGAGAAACGCGTCCATAAGTCGGCTTGAGTCCGGTTAGTCCACAAAAAGAAGCCGGCTGACGGATTGATCCTCCCGTATCAGTTCCGATGGAGTAAAAACACTGTCCGCCAGCGACCGATGACGCCGATCCTCCGGAAGATCCTCCCGGTACCCGATCCAAATCCCATGGATTGTGGCTAGTGAAAAAATCTGAGTTTTCCGTTGAAGAACCGTGTGCGAAAGCGTCACAGTTTACTTTCCCCAACATCACCATCCCCGCAGTATCCAATTTTTCGATTACAGTAGCATCCTCGGCTGGAATATAATTCTTGAGTATATTCGAAGCAGCCGTAGTTATAATATTTTTCGTGAGTATCACGTCTTTGATTGAAGCCGGAATCCCCAGCAACATATCGCTATCCCCGGCTTGGATCCTCTCGTCCGCTTTCGCCGCCTCTTGCAGTGCCACGTTCTGTGTCAGAGTTATGAATGATTTAAGTTTGCCGTCGGTTTCTTTGATTCTATCGAAACATGCTTTCGTCAGCTCTACCGATGAAAAGTCCTTGTTCCTGAGGCCCTCCCCCGCCTTTCGTATATCCAACTCTTTGATGTCCATAGTTTTAAATATCTTATTAAATGCGATATCTATCTGACTTTTTCGATAAGTCATCTATCGCTTACTATGATAACATATAAGTTCCTCTTGGGAAAGTGCATTTGCCGGATTATGCCGTACACATAATACAGACTGGACGACTAATTCCATAGCGCAAAAGCGATTCTCCGGACCTGTTACTTTTTCCGGACAACACTATTTAATCAAAACATCAAGGAGTAAACTGATGGCCTGCTCCTATAGAAATTCCCGCTTAAAGCAATCCGGCTTTCCCCATTCGGCCTATAATCGTAAAAGAATTATCCTTGCGAAAAACATCAGAATCAGGCTTACAATCGAGCCTAGCTCTAATAACGGAGCAACTTCAATCCATTTGGGGTTTCCAAGTTTAACAAAAAGTACCTGTTGTTCTCCCGTACAAACGTTCCCATCACCATCAACAGCGCTAAGGTGAACCGTATGGCTTGCTCCATCGGTAATAGAGAAAATTTTTGAAGCAAAAGCATCACCATCTAAACCGAAATCGATACTAGACGAATCCAGTGTCCATGTATACGTCATAGGGGTACCGGAAGTGGGAAAGGCGACAAAATCTACTTCGTCTCCATAATGGCATCCAGCAGTAGAACCGCAATCATAAACAAAGCCGACAGTACAAGCCGATGGTAGTGGCGGAATAACTGGATCGCAATCACCGGTATAGCCACAACCATACCATGAGTTATGATGCGCCAATAGGACATAAGACCAAGGATCGTCCCACGACGTAGTTTCGCCTGCATTAAACTCTGCGCAAGGATCAGTGGAGTTCGGATAATTGGGGTTCGGAAAATGAATAGTCATCCCTTCGAAAACCACATTTTTATCAAAATCCTCAAAATTACCTTGCACGACAGTGGTGTAGGTTCCGTATCCTAATCCTGCAGTGCTATTCTCTATCTGGCATCCGACAGGAGAATCTTCGTCCTCATTATTAGTAAGCTTGAGAGTAAGATAATCATTCGCATCCGGACCGACGACATTAGCATCGGACCATCCGCCAAAACCGGGATCTCCTATATCACCATTGCGCATTAGCCAGGTATAGCCTTTCCAAGAAACGGTTTCGCCCTCAAAATCGAAAGATTCTCTTGAAGGAGAGGGGGAAGAAATCTCGCCGGGGAGAGGCACGAAACTAAAATCTCTCAATATGACCTCCGTCGGAGGAACATCTTTATCATCATCTTCTATCGGATCGTTTTCATCGTTGATTGGATATAGATTGTATAAAACCCACTCCTGATCGCCTGGAAATAAATTTGAAATGGAAATATCATCCGTAATAACCGAATGAAAATAACCAGTTCCCCCTGTGCCTTCTCCCTCGAAGGAATCGTAGGTAACTCTACCCGGCTCCCAGATGAGACGATGGGTCTGGATTGTATCAGAATGAACAACGGTACCGAACGCATATTCAGCAGCATAAGTTCCAACCGTACAATCCCCCGGCGCATCTGCCAGACCGATCCAATGAACAGGACTATCACAAATCGCACCGGTCAGATTATGCTCTACATGGAGTTTGACACCTACGAAAGTTCCGGTTGAACTATTGAAAGAATGCTCGAACGGAGTGACAGAATTGGAGGTTCCCAAAAGGGTGTCGTCACTCTTGCGCCATGTAAACACGACATTGCCTTCTCCGCTATCAGAAGAAAGACTGGGGTCAAAGCTTATGTCTTCATCATAAGTCCCACTGGGAGGCGCGCTAAAATCAGCAGTGCAACTTGCCGCAGGCGGCACATCTATCAACGCGATGTCTTGGACAGCGGCGGCACACATCCTGCCATCAGTATGCTCCACGGTAAGTCCGATTGCATAATCTTTTACCGGAGGATTGTAGAATGTATCGTGCACAGCCGCGAAATCATACTCCGCCCCCAAACCATTCACATAAGGACTGCCGTCTATGGACCAGTGATAATGAGATATGGGAGATGGATCGTGAGAAGAATCAAGAAATTGAAATGTCAGATCGTCTCCATAATAATACTCAGCGGGGATATTTCCTTCGGAATCTATTACTTTAAAAGTTGAAGTACAAGGGGTTGAAACCGTAAGATTGACTGTCATAGTCCCCTGGCAGGTATCTCCATTAGAGAGAGTACCGATGAGGGTTATCGTCTTGGTAGTATCCGTATCTCCCGTAAATGAATAAGTATCCATTACAGCTCCGCCAGTAGCAGGAAGAGTGTCGGAGCCCAAATCATCAAATCCGTCTTTCCAGGTGTAGCCGGTGATTCCAGTTCCACTGATATTACCCGAAAAATTTATATTGGTTTCAAAATCTGCTGTAGACGGAGAAGCGGCAATTCCGGAGACGGAACAGGAAGGAGGAACTGTAAGATTGACTATCTTAGTCTCCGCACAATAACCTCCATTAGAAAGGTTACCGGTAAAGATTATCGTTTTAGTCATATTTACAACACCGGCAAATGAGAAGGTATCCGTTACGGTTCCGCCAGCGGAGGGAAGAGCGCCAAAACCCAGGACGGTTAATCCATCTTTCCAAGTATAGCCGGTAATTCCGGTTCCAGTGACATTACTCGAGAAGTTTATATCAGTTCCGAAAGCAGCGGTAGATGGAACGGCACTAAAATCGGCAATAGAACAAAAAGGGATGGAACAAGTATTAAATGATAAGACGACAGGAGAAAGGGGGTACCACGCAGACCACTGTTTGCAATCCTGACCGTCCACTGCAGCAGCATTGTCCTTAACCCTGATTTCCCAGGTATAAGTATGATCAGCTTGCAACAAACCACCAGCGCCCACATATAATGACGGTGGCGTAAAACTGTAGCTGGCGCTTTCGCTGGGGGGTGATATGATTTTATCTATCGAATAAATCGATTCGTGCGTAGCCGCATCATATACATTAAGCAAAAACTCAGTCTGTCCGATCTTATCCAGTGTCCAGCTAAAAACGTAAGGCATACTCGAAGCACATCCGCCGGTATCAACGGAAGCCGTAGTGATTTCAGGCGCCGTAGCACATTTGGAACTGCATCCTGAATCATTACAGATTTGAAATTGATAATATTTATCTTGATAAAAAGGAATCCCTTTGTCTGAAGTCCAAATGGCTCTATACGGATCGGTAGTATCGGAATCTTCCCCGATCTTGAGCTGAAGCATTGAACTGTCAACAAGAATTACTCGAAACCAAAGTATATTCATTGTTCCGTTAGGCAGAGTACTGATATCTTCAGGAGGTATGACCGCATATCCTCCAGAGCAGAGAGTACCCTGCCTACAGATTTTGCACGACCCCCCCCGGAACATGTCTGACCATGATTCCAAGTAGTAGGTGCTGCCGTTTTACTGGTAGTGGTCTCCCACTCGATTCTTACGCTATGCATCGTCCTGCCGACATTATAAGAACTTGCCACGACCGCGAATTCCTGACTGGGCGAACTGACATTCAGATCATTATGCAGGTCATCACTTTTGATATAATCATTCCTCTTATTAGTATCGAGCCCACAAGGATTATTCATATAATAATTATCTACAACATCACTGATAACCACACCGTCACATCTGAGATTGGTGTTTAGAATATGGTCATTACCGATGCTGGAAACATACCAATGTTTTGTAGTGATAGGATCATCGGTGGTCGCATTGGGAACTCCATAATATTCTTGGGCTGCAGTCCAATTGGTAGTCACATCAAACATGAAATTATCCTTGAGCTCGCACTCAGCTTTCGCATTACCGGTATAATTGGCACAGTTGACCGTTCCCGGCACATAAGTAGCAGCACGGCAAAAGGCAGCACCGGAAAAAAACAAGATAGAAAACAAGGCCAGACCCAACAATCTTGTTTCGAGGACCTTGGTTGAAATTTTACTCATATTCATATTGAGTTATTTAAGAGTGAACTTTTAAAATTCCAAGTACATTCCATCGACGGTTACGGGACCTATTTTCATCGCCCTGCCACAACGATCAGAGGTCACTACATATACGCCACCGCCCAACGACTCAAATTCATTCTGTACATTTCCATATTCTTGGAGGGTGAGGACAAAAGCCCCGACATTGCATTCTCCTTTGGTGGTAAGTTGTACTTTTGCCTGAAATCCGTTATCAACACAACCTTGGTCCAATATCTGCATAGTCCCCTTGCAATTGTCCACCTCTGCCGCAATGGCATCGGTGTCCGGCTTTGCTTCTTTTTTCTTTTCTATCTTATCATCGAAATTTTTTATAAAGATTCCATATTCATTGCCACAGTCATAGATTTTACACTCTTTTTGGACTCCGTTGCACGAATTATAAAAAACACAGCTGATATCCGTGCAATTTTCTTCTAAGATACTGCAACCCTTGAAATAATCATCGGAATTCGTACCTTCATTAGAGCTGTTTTTAACAAAAATAAACGTTGCTGCGATATAGACGATAAACAATATAAAAATCGAAAATAGCAATAACATAAAAATTCTGACAGGCTTAACCCGACCGCCGTTTTCATGCTTGTCATTTTCTATCTCATATTCAGTCTCTTTGGATACGTTCCTATTTTCCATTTTTATCGATTTAATTTTAATAAAAGCCTAAAATAATAATCCGGACAACTCTGATAATATTATATCTGCTATGTTTATTTAAAAAATAGATATTCCTTCTTCGGTCTGCGGAACAATTCCGGTTATTTTTCCGCAAGACTCAGCAACGATAAAATAGTTATTACCCTTGAGCGCAGTGAACCTGTTCGGCTGTGACCCGATGCCTTCATAAAGAAGAGCGAATCCCCCGATTTTACATTCCCCCGTTGGAGAAAGCTTGACCATCACTTCCATTTTTCCGTCCGAACACCTTTGTTCCACAAGCTGCATACTTTCCCCGCAGGCATCTTTCTTTGCCTGCACGATTTCTTTATTGGGTTTTGCTTTCCTTCCCGTGTCCGTATTTCCTTCGTAGTCTTGCGTAAAAATACCATAAGATTCCCCGCAGTCATATATCTTGCAGATTTTATAACTACCATTGCCACAGAAAGAAAATAAATTACAGTCATCATCGTTCGAACAATCTTCTTGCAGAATCTTGCAATCTTTAAAAAGGACACCGGGCTCGACAATCTTATTGCTCTGCTTATTCGGCGAATCTTCGGAGATTATGAAAAGAAATATTCCGAACATACAAATAAGAAACAGCGCCGAAATGATACAAACTATGGATATAAATTTTCTGATGGATCGAAGCTGGACACCTTCAACCGTGCTATCATTTTTACTCCAAACTATTTTCCCGATGACTTTTTTGTTTTTCATCTTTTTTGATCAATTACAAATTTTACTAAAATATTGAGAGATGCCTATCCTTAGAGTATCTGGAAATATCAGTATCAGAAATCCGGCTTCGATTCTCTTTTCATATCCGTATTGCCGCAATCATAGACTTTGTAGAACTCGTGCTCGCCATCGGAACGGTAGGAATAAAACCACGCCCAAACCATCATCCTCAGAACCGGATCCGACCGGGAGAAGCGCTCCCACCGTGTATATCCCCAGCAAAAAAAACAAAGCACGACAAAAGGATAAACATCCTGATAGTCCTGCTTCTTACGGAGACATTAGTAATGTCACCTTTTATGGCGAGGCTGATTCTTACGATAACGTTTCTGCTCTCCATCTTAATGGATTAATTATAAATTATCAAAATCTGTAAAAGAATTTCAACCATTTACAACCAATCAACATTGTCCTTAACCTGTTAGGTATTTCACCGTCTGATGAAAAAAGTCTGTGATAAAAAGTAACGTATTTTTGACCAGTTCATTTTCCATCGGCTCGCCACATAGCTGCGTTTCAACCCGTCTGCATGCATATACATTCGGATTAAAATATCTGTTTCACTTTTATATACCCATCCTGACTGTCGGGATAATTCTTTGCCATGATATCCTTTGTCTCCTCGTCTGCATCTTCCGCCATGTCCTCGCGGAGCACGTTCACCTTCCCTGTCACCTGCGATATCGGCTCTATACCCTCTGTATCTACCTCCTTGAGCTGTTCCACGTAACCCAAGACATCGGAAATCTCCTTCGCAAATTTATTGACTTCCTCCGAGGTAAGCTCAATCCGAGCCAATTCTGCGATATGTTTTACTTCTTCCTCTGAAACTTTATTACTTTCTGCCATAATTAAATTTTAAATCCCAGTTACATTAATAAAATAACATAGTTTTACTTATCTCACAATAAGAAGCCGCATAAAAATACATTACCCACGCGAGCTTTCCTGCCCCTCCCATCTGATGCTATTCACACCTTGCATAAGGCAAATCAAAAAATAGGTCATCACCGTTATCCGCTATACCGTCAACACCGGCAGAAAAAACCAGATCATGACGGCACGGATCACCAGGGTCACCGTTATCCAACCCTTCGTTTTCATCTACGATGTAAGGACTTCCCCAAGGATCACGTTTCATGGAATCCAGATTGGTAATCACTCCATCTGTGGCCATCTCAACCTTCGTAATTACATTCATCCAAGCGATATAGCAAGGATCACTCTCAGGGACATTCCGCAAATCTCTCCCGCCCAGACACGTCGAAGCGCTATAAGTATTATTGGTTATTTTCGTCAAATAATCCATCTGCGTCTGCTGCGCAACCACCACTGCATCCTTAAAATTATTCATCTGCGTCTTGACCACTGCCTCTTTCGCTTTCCTCCGCGCCCCATTCAGCGAAGTCATAGCGACGGTCGACAAAATTCCGATAATTGCAATTACCACCAAAAGCTCAATAAGCGTAAAACCTTCTTGATCGTATTTCATAAAATCTAATTTTATCAGTAAATAATGCCCCTAAAGGCATCCGGATACCACGACTTGCGTCTCCATTTTCTTTATTTCATCATAACACAATTTATTCAAATTAAACTACACACCGACCTTGTCGGTGGAATTGAAGGTTAACGGACTTCGTCCTTCCCGTCATTCCATTTACCTAAGTATTCCTGTTTCTCTTCCTGTTTGTTCTTTTCGATGTACTGCTTGATTA
>JAQVBZ010000039.1 GCA_028690055.1 Minisyncoccota bacterium
TATTGCCAAGTTCCTCCTTCATTAAACCAGGCGGCGTTTAACACTTGGACTTCCGGGTTGGTGTTGAATATGTTGTATGGAATGAATACACCTGCAATGGTTTGGAAAATGAGGATGAAGGTAAGGATGGAAGCGGTGAGTTTTTGGCGCTTTGTTTTATTCACCCAAAATACAACACACCCCCTGCCCCCTCTCAAGAGGGGAATCTTTTTGAGTGTCATTCTGAACGAGAATGAAGAATCCTGTGAGAAAGCTCGAGGAACTGAATATCGGGATCCTTCGGAAGCGTCCTCAGGATGACACCCATCTGTCATTCTGAGCTTGGCGAAGAATCCCGATACTATGCGGATGATACGATTGGATATGGCTTGAAGAAATATGGTAACGAGATTGCCATGTCGCCTCGCTCCTCGCAATGACAATTCTGCGGGAGCGTGGTCTCTGACCCGGTCTATTCTGTTTTTAAGTTTCGAAAAAATTGATTGTTTTATGGCAACTTTATTCAAAGATGAGAATTTGTTCTGTGAGGATAAAACTATAGATAACCGGTCGGAGACCAGTTCCCGCAGAGAAGATACCGAGCTAGAAAACAAAAAATCGCTTAATTTGTGTATTAAGTTTGTGTTTTTTTCTCTTGATGATAACTGGATTTTGCAAGAGAAAATAAGTCGTCTTTTATTCGGTTCCTGTTTTGTTTTAATGCTCTGAACCGTTCTGCGATACACCCTTTTCGCCATATTAGAGAGTAAGGTTTATTGCCTTTTTTTAATATATTATTTTATGATATTATATCATATTTTTATTCTTTAAGAAAAGGAAAATATAATTTTGTTTTTTACAATTTGTAATTATTAAGATTTACAGAAGCGTGGTCTCCAGACTCGGTCCTTTGTGATTTTAAATTTCGGTTAGAAGAATTCTTATCACGATGTTTATTCGCTATGGGAAGTTTTTATCTTGAGATCAAACTGTGGAAAGACCGGACAGAAGACCGGTTCTCACGGATGGCGGATAACCCCTTGCCGTTACAAGAGATGTTTTCACTTATGATTCCAAAAAAGAACGGCCATAAGCCGTTCTTTTGTGAGGTATATTTCCGTAGGTAAATTATATTTCTGTGTCTGCGTCTGTGGTTGTGTCTTCTTCTACTTTAACATCCACTTCTTTATCGATGCTACCGAACCCTCTGGCATATCCTGTTCCGGCAGGAATCAATCTTCCGATGATGATATTTTCCTTAAGTCCGCGAAGCTTGTCTACCTTTCCATTGATAGCGGCACCAATCAGAACTCTTGCCGTTTCCTGGAAAGAAGCTGCTGCCAAGAAACTCTCGGTTGCGAGCGAAGCTTTCGTGATTCCGAGCAAAAGCTGGTCGTAGGTCGCAGGATTTTTCTTCTTGTCGACAACGCCGCTGTGCTCCTCGTTCCATTTTTCAACTTCCTCGTTAGCGTCGGCAATCTGGGCTTTCTCAACCACATCACCGATAAGCAAAATAGTGTCTCCCGGATCTTTGACCCTCACACGAGAGAACATCTGCTTGATGATAATCTCGATATGTTTGTCGTCGATTCCTTCACCCTGTGAAGTATAGACCTGTTGTACCTCTTTAATGATATATTTTCTAACCTCTTCAACACCTTTAAGCTCGAAGAGTTCGTGGATATCGACATGTCCTTCAACCAACTGTTGTCCGGCAGTGACCAAGTCTCCTTTGTTCACCAGAAGCGCAATATCACTATCGACGGTATAACTCTTGATAGGTTCTTTCTCGTCTTCCGGCAAAACATCCTTCGGCTGATATTCGATCCTGATAACTTGTTTTTCCCCCTCTTTTTCGATGTCGATAACTTTTCCGTCCACTTCCGCAATAATTGCCTTACCTTTTGGAAGACGCGCCTCGAAAATTTCTTCTACACGAGGAAGGCCCTGGGTAATATCTTTTCCTGCCACACCACCAGTATGGAAGGTTCTCATCGTAAGCTGGGTTCCCGGCTCTCCGATCGCCTGTGCAGTAACGATTCCTACCGCCTCACCGATTTCAACCAACCTGTTCTTTCCGAGGTCATGGCCATAACACTGCTGACAACATCCACGCTTGGTCTTGCACTTGACCAGACTGCGCACTTGGACTGACTTAACTCCGGTCTCTTCTGCTTCCTTAGCCGCCTCTTTACTGACCTGATTTCCTTTTTTAATAATGACTTTTCCGGTCTTTGGATTTTTCACATCTTCCAAAGTAGTTCTTCCGGCAAGCCTGTCTTTAAGAGATCTTCCCAAATTAGTGTGTTCCTCGGCATAAATCACAACACCCTCGGTGTCGTGGCAATCCGCCTCGGTAACGATCACATCCTGCGCAACATCCACCAATCTCCTAGTCAGATAACCCGCAGTCGAAGTTCTAAGCGCAGTATCCGCCATACCTTTTCGAGTTCCATGGGTAGAAATGAAATATTCCAACACATTAAAACCTTCCTTAAAACTACTCTTAATAGGAAGCTCGATAGTCTCACCAGAAGGATTAACGACCATTCCTTTCATTCCCGCCATCTGGGTAACAACCGCCCAGTTGCTTCTCGCCCCAGAACTGATCATATAGGAAACAGAGCTGTCTTCTCCGATAGTTCCCGGAATTGCTTTGGCAATCTGGCCTTTGACATCATTCCATACTTCGATGGTCTTGGTCTTTCTTTCCTTGTTAGTGAGAAGACCTTCTTCGTATTGTTCTCTGATCTCATCAACTTTTTTGTCCGCTATATTGAACAGTTCTTTCTTGATAGGGGGGATCTTCAAATCGTCCATACCCCAACTGATTCCAGATTTGGTCGCATATTTATACCCCAAACTTTTTATATTGTCAGCGAATTCAACCGCCTTCTCTCGACCGATTTCAGAAACTGCTTTCGCCATCAAAGCCTTGAGAGCAGAGGAGTCCATAACCTTGTTCACAAAAACCAACTCTTCCGGCAATATCTGATTGAAGATGATACGACCGACTGAAGTTTCGAATAGCTTGCCACAATTTCTGTCAGAATCTTCCTTCCAGCAATTTTCGCGAAGCTTTATTTTCGCCCTGATATCTATGACACGGAGTTGATAAGCAAGAATCGCCTCGTCAAAAGTGTTAAACGCCTTGCCTTCACCTTTACATCCATCAACCATTCTGGTGATGTAATAGCAACCAAGAACGATATCCTGAGAAGGAACCACGATTGGATCTCCTGTTGCAGGCTTGAGCAGGTTTCTGGAAGAAAGCATAATTTCTCTCGCCTCTTTCTGTGCTTCCGCCGTAAGCGGCAAATGAACAGCCATCTGGTCTCCGTCAAAGTCAGCGTTAAACGCTTTACAAACCATCGGATGCAAGCGAATCGCTTTTCCTTCGATCAGAATCGGATAGAAAGCCTGGATACTCAAACGATGCAGAGTCGGAGCACGATTCAAAAGAACCGCCTTGTTTTTAATAACCTCTTCCAAAATATCCCAAACTTCGGTACCTCCCTGTTCAATAAGCTTGTTGGCGCTTCTAATGTTATAAGCGAATCCACCATCAATAAGCTCCTTCATCACGAAAGGCTTGAAGAGTTCCAGCGCCATAGTCTTTGGAAGACCACACTGGTCCAGTCTCAAAGTCGGACCGATCACAATCACCGAACGCGCCGAATAGTCGACTCGTTTTCCGAGAAGATTCTGTCTGAACCTTCCTTGTTTTCCCTTAAGCATATCCGCCAAAGATTTGAGCTGTCTCTTCTTACCGGTTGCAGCCATAGTCATCTGTCCCTTGCGGGCGCTGTTATCAATAAGAGCATCGACTGCTTCCTGAAGCATTCTCTTTTCATTACGAGCAATCACTTCCGGCGCACCTAAAGCAATAAGTTTCTTCAAACGGTTGTTCCTGTTGATGACTCTTCGATAAAGATCATTAAGATCAGAAGTCGCAAAACGACCACCATCCAATTGGACCATCGGTCTCAAGTCCGGTGGGATTACCGGAAGTACGGTCAGACACATCCATTCCGGCTTTATGCCAGCCTTATTGAAGCCCTGCACGATGCGCAGTCTCTTCATCACTTTCTTTTTCTGCACGGAACCGTCCTGCATGGCTCTCACTTCTTTGTCGAGCTTGCTCTCCAATTTTTTCAATTCAAGGTTTGCCAAAGCATGCTGCACGGCCTCAGTCCCGATTTCAGCCCTGAATACTGACGCATATTTCAAAGAAAGATTTCTGTATTCGATTTCAGAAATGACAGTATTGTTTTTTATATTTTTTACTTCTTCTTTTGCCTTATCACGGGCAGATTTCAACGCATCAATATCCTTAGTGGTAATTTTCTCCTTATCAGCTTTTATCTTGGATTTATATTCACCATCAATCTGCTCAATGATTTCTTTTTTGTCATTCTCATTAACTTCAGTGATGAGATAGCTCGCGAAGTAAACCACTTTCTCAAGATCCTGAACGGACATATCGAGCAGCAGCCCCACGCTTGAAGGGATTCCTCTCAAAAACCAGATGTGAGCGATAGGCACGGCCAGTTTGATATGACCCATCCTCTCACGACGGACGACAGATTTTGTAACCTCGACCCCACACTTGTCGCAGACAACGCCCTTATATCTGATTCTCTTATATTTTCCACAGTAACATTCCCAGTCTTTGGTCGGACCAAAAATCTTTTCACAGAAAAGCCCATCTTTTTCAGGTCGCTGTGTCCTGTAGTTGATGGTTTCCGGTTTCATCACTTCACCGTGAGACCATTCCATAATCTCTTCCGGACTGGCAAGCTTCAGCTTTATCGCCTCGAAATCTTCTACCTTGGTATTAATAGACATATACTTAAAATTTAGGGGTTACTTATAATATTTAAATTCTCGCGTTTTATGTCTAGATTTCGTCTTCTGCAGCGAAATCGTCTTTGAGCTCGTCCGCGTTCATATCCACATCTTCCACTTCCCCGAGTCCCGCATCTTCCAGTTTATCTTCTTCGATAATTTCCGCTTGTGGAATCTGATCAAAGAACTTTTTACCATCTTCGTCATCTTCTTCGGGAGACTTCTTTTCTCCCAAGAACTCAACGCTAAGCCCCAAAGCCTTAAGCTCGTTCACAAGAACATGGAATGACGCCGGCACATGAGGACTCCTGATTGATTCGCCTTTGATGATTGATTCATAAGCCTTTGACCTTCCCAATACATCATCCGATTTGATGGTCAAAACTTCCTGCAGGGTATGTGCGGCACCGTAACCTTCCAGCGCCCATACCTCCATTTCTCCAAACCTCTGTCCACCAAACTGAGCTTTTCCTCCGAGAGGCTGCTGAGTGATGAGCGAGTACGGACCGATGGAGCGCATGTGGATCTTGTCGTCCACAAGATGGTTAAGCTTTAAGATATAATTTATTCCGACTGTTGCTTTGTGATCGAATTTCTCTCCAGTCTTACCGTCATAAACATCAACTTTTCCATCTTCAGGAATGCCTGCCTTCTTGAGCTCGGTTTTTATTTCTTCTTCCGTGACTCCAGCAAGAGCAGGACAAGCGGCCTTGTAGCCGAGCTTATATCCGGCCCAGCCCAAGTGAGTTTCCAAAATCTGACCGATGTTCATACGACTGGCGACACCGAGCGGATTAAGGATAATATCGACTGGAGTTCCATCTTCAAGATAAGGCATATCCTCTTCCGGCAATATCGTAGAGATAACACCTTTGTTTCCGTGTCTTCCTGCAAGCTTGTCTCCAACAGAAATTTTTCGAAGCTGCGCCACACTGACCTGGATGGTCTTTATGACTCCGGTAGAAAGTTTATCTCCCTGCTCTCTGGAAAATATTTTGACATCGATAACTTTTCCCTGTTGTCCGTGCTGGAGATAGAGAGAAGTATCTTTCACATCTCTGGCCTTCTCACCGAAAATCGATCTGAGCAGTCTTTCTTCGGCAGTAAGATCGCTCTCGCCTTTCGGAGTAATTTTTCCAACCAGAATATCCCCCGACCTCACATCAGCTCCGATTCTGACGATTCCATCTTCATCCAAATTTTTGAGCTTATCTTCTCCGATATTCGGAATATCGCGAGTCACAACTTCCGGACCGAGTTTGGTGTCTCTGATATCAATCGAGAAATCTTCAA
>JAQVBZ010000002.1 GCA_028690055.1 Minisyncoccota bacterium
GCATTTCGATGATACACTTTTTCATAGAAGTAGTGGTTAAATTTAGCTTTGAGTTGGGTAACTCTTGTTTTAAGCTAAGCTTACCACTATTTTTGATTTATCCACCACACTTGTTAGTATAGAGCCAGGAGAGGTTGACAAAAAAATATTTAAGAGCATAATAGCGAACAGTGGGGAAAATAATATAGGGTTAGCATACAGTAGGTAGTATACAGTATACTGTAAGGAGTTATAATATATGAACAATAGGAATTTGTTGTATTTTTCACTGGGATTGATGGTATTAATGCTACTCGTTCCCACAGGAATGGCTAGCGGATATCTTGAACCAAGCGAAGTCAGCGGTTGTTCTTTAGGGGAGTTGTCATCCCCCGTGATTTATAACTATAATTACGTAGAACCTAGTGATTTTATATTTAGTGACGAATTCGCATTGGTTCAATACGGAGATAAAGGTAATCTATTATTTTATGCCAGGGCAGTGGAAGATTTGGACGGCAATAAAGGTGTTGCCGTTACAAATTATGGCAAATCAATTCATATTAGAAACCTATATAAATCCACCCAAATGAAAAATTTGGTGAATGCATGTTGTGCGAGGGTTGTTGCGGAAAGAGTATATCCTGACGAAGACTATTATTATGATGCCATAGAAGTCATTGATACGATAAGCGACGGATTACAACAAAGGGCTCTTAATAAGAACAAGAGTCCTCTGTTAAAAAGAAGTTATATATATCAAGATAAGGAGACAGGGGATTACAAAACGTATAATCCATCTTTACATGATTATACGGTTGTATACATATTTAAGGATGATTCTCAGTAACGAATAAAGCAAGCGAAGTGACCGTAAGGAACTTCGCAATTTTTTTTAATCGTACATCATCGTATATCGGTTTTTTTGTTTCTTTTGGTCTCTTCTAATTTTGAACAATTGATTATGGTAAAAATGTAAATCTGAATGTTTTAAATCTTTTTCCTTTTAATAAAAACCTCGTAAGGGGTCAGATAGCCAAGTCTTTTCCTAGGACGATTATTGATAAGCCTAACGGCTTTATCAACGTCCTTTCGTATCAGTCTAGTAAACCTGCTTTTTCTTTGGAAAGAACCGCCTCGGTTTCTGGGTTTCCATCGTTTGTAACAGTGTCTCTAGCTGAAAACGTTGTTTTAATGTAAGCGATTGATAGGACGTTTCGTTATAGTTAATGATTAGTTATTCTGCGTAACTTTTATACCTCAAACGAGATGTTTTTTGTTTAAAAGGGAATTGCACTTCAGTGTGGAGTTTAAGGTCTATTTTTTTGACATTTATGCTGATTTATTCCAAAAGAAAGAAAAGTTGTTCGGGGTGTGTACTATACTATATATACGGGTTAATTTTTGTATCGTTTTATTAATTTTTTAGCGTTAAATCTATGGGATCTGAGGAAAAACCGGAGAAAAAGGTTAGGGATAAGAAGAAAATGGCGATTATTGCGGCAATAGTAGTGGTGGGAGGAGCTGCTGCGGTTTTATCTGTTTCGGGTAAAAGTGGTGATTTATTAAGTTTTCTTACGGGAAATAAGAATAATAGTCAGACTGCGGGGTCTCAGGCGGATATAAAAAGACCTGATAGAGAGGCAGATATCGTGGGGTTTGTGGAATCGATCAAAGGAAACGAGGTTACAATCTTGAAAATGGATATGTCTCAAATGCCGGGAACGGATAGGACCGGGAGTGGGACGGATAATTCCGATACGGATGATTCAAGTACGGAAGCGAAGATTAGCTTGGGACAGGATAGTAGTGGAACCAAAATGCAGAGACCTCAAGGGGGACAGGGTGGTCGTCCGGAGGGCGGAGCAGGTGAAACGGGTGATACTAGCGCGCGTGCAGAGATGATGGCGGAGTTGAAGAAGAATAGTACGGGAACAGAAATCGTTACCGTTCCAGTAGGAATCTTGATGTCCAAAAGAGATACTACCGCGCAAAAAGATTCTACTTCCAATGGTAGTAAAACTCGTGGAGGCTCAGCGGAGGTGGAAGCTTCTCTCTCGGATATAGTTGTTGATCAAATGGTTACGATTTGGCTTAATCAGGATGTGACAGACAGGAATATTGCCGAGTTTGTAAGCATTGCGGGGTAATGGGTAATAATTTTTAAAAAATAGTATGTCAGAATCGATTTTGGAACAAAGCAAGAGAGCCCGAGGTTCGGGAAAATATCTATTTACGAAGAAAAGGCTCGTTGTGTTAGGCTTACTTTTGGTGGTCGGATATTACGCATACGGTTATTTCTATGGAAGTACAAAGGCGGTCTCTACAGTAGCGGCTAAAAAAGAATGGACGGTAAGTCAAAGTGATATAAAAATTGCCGTTGATGCGGATGGGAAAGTCGTGGCGGAGGACGGAGTAGATCTTACCTTTTCAACCGCAAATGAAGTAGTTGAGGAAATCTATGTGGCAGAAGGGGACTTCGTGAAGCAAGGAGACAAGATTGCCAGGATCAGTACGACTTCTATGGAATTCGACTTGCAAAACGCGCAAGATTCATATCAGGCGGCACTGCTATCTCTATCGGATGGCAAAGCGGGGGCGTCTGAAAAGGATATAAAGAATTCTCAATATCAGATTGAACAGGCGACTTCCAGTTTAGCACAGGCTCAAACCAGCTTGGTGCAGTCTCAAACCAGCTTAGAACAAACCGAGATAGATGCCGAGGGAAAAGAGGAAGATGCCGAAGAAAAGATTGCGACGGCCAAAGAAGATATCGATACATATGATGCAGAGAGCGATAATACGGATGCGGTGAAAAATGCTTATTCTTCTCTGTATTGGGATATCGAAAGTCTGTCCGCTACGCTCAAGAATAATCTTTACAGCGCGGATAAAATTTTAGGCATTGACGAGAAGGCGATCAATGACGATTTTGAAAATGTTTTAGGTGTGCTTAACTCTTCGTCGCTTAATGCCGCACAGAGCGATTACGCTGTGACCAAAGCAGAGAAAGAGAAGCTTGATGCGATGCTTGCCTCCACTGATAAGACTGACTATGACGATATGGATACTTTGGCGACTCAAGCTCAAAAGGCGGCAATCGCTTCAAAAAATCTTTTTATTGATTTGCAAAAAGTGTTGGATGCTACGATTACCTCTGCCGATCTTTCTCAAAACGAACTGGATGGTATGAAATCTACGGCGTCTTCTCTACGTAACAATTCCACAAGTAGTGTTTCTACCCTTGAAAATGATCTGGATGCGATTGAAAACGCGAAAGATGGTATTGTCGATAAAGAGACTTCCGATACGAAATCTCTCAAAAATCTTCAAACTATCTATGACGATGCGGTTGCCGATCTGGCGGATATAAAGCGGCAGAATAAAGTAAGCATCGCTAACGCTGAAATCAATATTTCAAATGCCGAAATTGCAATCCGTAACAAGGAAATTTCTCTGGATCAGGCCAAGTTATCTTATGAAGATTTGATAGCTCCGCTAACCTCTTCGGAATTGCAGAATTTGACTATGAAAGTCAATCAAGCGAAAAACACTTTGTCGGAAATGCAGGATAAGATTGACGAGGCTACTCTTACTACGCCTATTGATGGGCAGGTTTCTGCTCTTAACGGGAAAGTAGGAGAGATAATTACGACGAAAAGCAGTGAAGAAGCCTTTGCGAGTATAATCAATAAGGATACGCTCTTTGTAGAAGTAAATATCGAGGAAGGGGATGTGAGTGAAATTAGTAAGGGGCAGAAAGCTTATGCGACTTTCGAGGCGTTGGATGGAGTGGAAGCTGAGGGGGAAGTGACTTTTATTTCGATGTCTTCGAATACCAATAACGGTGGAGTCGTTACATATACGGTAAGAATCGTTCTGACAGACGTAGCAGATACGCAAGTACGCGAAGGAATGACATCCAGTGTCAGTTTTATCGCTTCGGAGGTAACGGATGTCCTGATCGTCCCGGTAGTGGCAGTGAAAAATGTGAATGGCGTAGCGAGCGTTCAGAGGGAAAACGGAGAGTGGCAGGAAGTCGTGACAGGATTTACGGACGGAGATTTGGTGGAAGTGATTTCCGGACTCAAGAAGGGGAATAAGATATCATATTAATCTTATGGAAGAAGAAAAAATTATAAGGATGGAAAATGTCCACAAGTCATATTTTTTGGCAAACGGAGAAGAAATCCCGGTGCTTCGCGGTCTCAATGTAGAAATCGCAGAAGGGGAATTTGTGGCGATCATGGGGCAGTCTGGAGGGGGGAAGACAACCTTGCTTAATGTGATCGGATGTCTGCATCCGCTTTCGGAAGGTAAATATTATTTTGCCGGTGAGGATATCGGAGAGGTGAGAGATGACTTTACTTTGGCTTTTATCCGCAACAAAAAAATCGGTTTCGTGTTTCAGCAGTTCAACCTGCTGTCGAGATTGAGTGCACTGCAAAATGTCTGTTTGCCGGCGATTTATGCGGGTGTAGAAAAATCACAGCGGGAGGCCAAGGCGAGGCAGATTTTAGAAAGTATCGGACTTGGAGATAGGATATCCCACAAGCCGACTGAACTTTCCGGAGGTCAGCAGCAGAGAGTCGCGATTGCTCGCGCGCTTATCAATGATCCGGAAATAGTTCTGGCGGATGAACCGACCGGTGCGTTGGATTCCAGTTCCGGAAAAGAGATTATGCAGATTTTCTTGGGCTTGAAGGATAAAGGAAAAACGGTTTTGATGGTGACACATACACCGGAAGTGGCGAGATATGCCGATCGGATCATCTATATCCGAGACGGGCAGGTAGTCGACCATGATTACAAATTAAGGCAAAGTGATGAGTTTTGATACTATAAAAATGGCGCTGGGCGCTCTTCTTTCCAATAAGATCCGTACCTTGCTTTCTATGTTGGGAATTATTATCGGTGTCTGTACGGTTATCGTGGTTTTTGCTATCGGGCAGGGGGCGCAAAAAGATGTGGCGGATCAATATAAGAATCTGAGTGTCAATTCCATTATGATTATGGGGAATATGCAAAGAGGCGCCGGTTCCAGTTCGAAAATTTCTGCCGATGATGTGGAAGTTATCTTAGAGAAATGCCAATATATAGGAGAGGCGACGGCGGTTGCTCAAAGCAATGGCACTATATCTTATGTTCAGGAAAGCAGTACAGTCAGTATAACCGGATCGGATAACAGTTTTTTTGGAATTTCCAATCTGGAAGCTCAGTACGGAAGGATTTTGACAGATGAAGATAATCTTCAATCGAGTTCAGTGGTGGTTTTGGGCAGTACGGTGGCGGAAACTCTGTTTGGAGAAGCCAGTGATGCAGCTTTGGGAGAAACCGTTACGATCGATAGTAAGAAATTGGAAGTGGTAGGTATCTTGACGGAGAACGGAAGCAGTGGATCAACGATGAATTACGACGAGTCTATCTTTGTGCCTTATAACTATGCCAAAAAGAAGCTTTTTTCCGAAAAGTCCAATGTGATGCTTATGGCACTGGCCAATGATGTGGACTATGTTGATGCGGCGATTGAAGAAGTGACCGCGGTTTTGAGGACCGAGCACGGGCTTAAAAGCTCGGCGGCGGATGATTTTAAGATTATGGATGCGGGCAGTATGGTGGGGGCGGCGCAGTCATCAGCAAGCACGCTGACAATGCTTCTGACTTTGGTAGCGACAGTCGTGCTTCTGGTTTCAGGTATCGGAATTATGAATGTGATGTTCGTGACAGTGGCGGAAAGAACGAAAGAAATCGGAATCGCCAAGGCTATCGGAGGAACTCAATCAGAGATTTTGGGGCAGTTCTTGTCCGAGTCTGTCATTCTCTCTATGATCGGAGGTCTCCTGGGAGTAGGCACAGGGCAGGCAGCTATCTCTATGATTGAAAATATGAACCTGATCAGTGTCACTCCGACCGTTATGGGCGTCGCAATCGGTTTCGGTTTCTCGGTCTTTGTGGGAGTATTCTTCGGATTTTATCCGGCACTGAAAGCGAGCAAGCTGGACCCGGTGGATGCGCTGAGGAGCGAGTAGGTTTAAAGTTATTAAAAACAATTGATTTTTTAGCTTTGCTGCAACAAGATTATAAATAGGGAATAAAATAAAAAATACCACCTTTGCAAGTGGTACTTTTTTATTTGATGCGATTACTTTAGTTGAATCTTATACTGTTCAGTATTCCGTCCTCATCGTCGAAGCTGGCTTCTCCTCCTCTGTTTATACTGATAAGCAAATTTGAGTTTTCTGCTCGTAATATTTTATAAATTGGAGTCCATGAGCAAGTGGTGCTACCCAGGTCCGCTCCCTTGTCCCAATCTTCGCCTTTGAATGTAATTTCATAAACGTCTTTTTGAGACAATTCATTTTTTCCATCAACGTAACATCCCTTTCCGTAATAGTCTTTCACAAAAGCATTCAGTTCATCGTCACCTTGGATTCTTTTTACTGCTATCATCCATCCATGAAAAGGCTTAGTCCATGGATCCGACTTACCGTCTTCTAGAGTTGCATTTACAGTTTCGTTCCTGAGCGATTGCAGCGTATCTGAAGGTCCGTAGGTAATGTAGATAGCTCCTTTTTCGACATCTTCGGTAACTTTTACCGGCACAAATCCGTCTGCGCCGTCAAGCCCCGAAACCATATTTGACGCTTTCTCGGGATATTGGAAGGATAGTCCCAGCTCTGAACTTGAATAACTTTTCCATCCTTCTTCGGAGGTGGTTGGTTCTGAAGAGTCATCTTTATCGTCAGAGGTCGCGATATTCGGATTATTTTCTTGAGTAGACGGAGCCTCCTCTTTTTGCATAAGCACATAACTGACGGCAATGATGCCCAGGACGATAACGACCGCTAAGGGCAATAGAGTTTTCTTCTGCATTTTTTTCTTTTAATTTGTTTATTAAGACAGCTATATTATAAATGATAATGGCTCAATGTCAATTTTATTAAACATTTTGGGTAGACATTTGACATTTCCAACGATATATACTATTATCAGATTTAGGTGTCTGATTTTTGTTAAAAATAACTTAATCTCTAACTATATATATGGGGCATGCTAACGTTTTGCTTGCGGTGTTTTTGCTCATAGGGCTTTCTTCGATTTTTTCTGGGCTGACGCTCGGGCTTTTTACTCTCAATAAGGATGACCTTAGGCGAAAGAGCGAATTGGGGGACAAGAGGGCAGGGGGGATTTATGATATACGCAAAAATGGGAATTTGCTCTTGTGCACACTGCTTATCGGTAATGTGACAGTCAATTCTATTTTGTCGATTCTGTTAGGTTCGATTACCTCCGGGTTTATCGCCAGTTTTCTTGCTATAAGTCTGATTGTGGTTTTTGGAGAAATATTGCCCCAGGCGGTATTTGCTCGGCATGCATTGAGATTGGGTTCGAAATTTATTTGGGTTGTTAAGATTTTTATATTCATTTTATATCCGGTGGCCAAACCGCTCTCTATGTTTTTGGACAGGCTTTTGGGCGAGGAGCTTCCGACGGTTTATTCCAAGAAGGAATTAGCGAAGATTATCGATCAGCAGGAGGAGCTGCTAGAAAGTGTGATAGATGCCGACGAGAAGAGGATTATGAAAGGGGTGCTTTCTTATTCGGAAAAGACCGCGGGGGAGATTATGACTCCGCGGACATCTATGGTCGCAGTTGATTTTGCAGAAGAAATAACTCAGGAAAATATTGATGCTCTTAGGGATTCCGGGCATTCCAGAATTCCGGTTTATAGAGATAATCCCGATAACATCGTAGGCATCCTATACGCCAAAGATTTGATAGGAAAAAAATTCGCAGGGAAAAAAGCAGGGGACTTAGCACGAGGAAACGTAATATTCGTGAATCCTCAGAAACGTTTGGATGATCTTTTGAATGATTTCAAGAGAACCAGGAATCATCTATTCATAGTGGCGGACAAGTTCGGTTCGGTGATGGGGATAGTCACTATCGAGGATGTGATTGAGGAGATTATCGGAGAAGAAATTGTGGATGAATTCGATAAGTATGAAGATTTGCAAGAAATCGCGATAAGTAGAATCGGGGAGAGAGTCGTGCTGTAAGAGATTTTTAATAAGAAGACGCTGAGAAATCGGCGTTTTTTTGACATTTATTATATTTTTGTTATGTTAGGTATGTGAATATAAAAGGAGGAATGAGTTTGTGCAAGTGCATATCAAAGATTATTTTTGAAGCGATTAATGAGGGTAAAAAGAGGGGAAAAGGATCTGTGCGAGTTTACTTCGGCCGGAATCTCGAAGCAGAAGAGATTTCTTCCGCAAAGGCTACGGCTCAGCACAACGGGGCAAGAAAACTCGTTCCGAAGGGAAACTTTGCAGACATAATTTTTAAAAAAAATTAATGCGATGATTATTTTTACATCGCTTTTTATTTCTTTCATCTGATTTAATATAGCGTTCGTATGATGAGAGCTTGACATCAGTGTGGATTCGGATTATTTTGTATTTATTGATTCAGGAGGCATGCAGTTTGGAAAAAGTCGATAATCTAGAATATAAAAAAGAAGAAAATCAGGGCTATGGTCCCCATGATGAACAAGCGGGGGATCCTGGTACCGCAGAGGAACAGGGTTTGATGCCTGAACAACAACAGGGGGGCAATCCGAAAGGTGAGAGGTAAAAATTTTTTATCTCTTTGATTTTTTTTGTTAAGTCGCACATTTTACCAAATGCACAAGTTGTGGGATAATAGTCTAAAGAGTTAAATTAAAATATATGCCCGAACTTCCTGAAATCGAAACTATAAAAAATGGTCTCTTGGAGAAGGTTCTCGGGAAGCCGATTTTGGAAGTGGAAGTGAATAACGCGAGCGTACTTCGTGGAGGTAAAAACATTTTCAAAAAGACCTTGGGTGGTGAAAGTTTTACAGATATAACACGGCGAGGTAAGATGCTGATATTCGAGATAGGCGAAAACGTTGCGGATAAAAAATTCTTATTGGCGCGACTGGGGATGACGGGTCGGCTTGTCTATTTTGATAGCGATGACGCGCTTTGGGGCGGGTATAGTTTCAAGGACAAGAAAAGTTTTTCACACAAGCATTGCCATGTCATTTTCACTTTTGAGGGCGGAGGAGTTTTGCTTTTTTGCGACGTCCGGCGTTTCGGGTATATGGAAATCGTTGATGAAATGGGGCTCAAAAATAAACTTGAAGAATTTGGTCCGGAGCCGCTGAGTCCGGATTTTACTCTGGGAATATTTAGGGATATCGCCAGAAACAAGAAAACGAATATAAAAGCATTTTTGCTCAATCAGAAATATATCGCGGGCATCGGTAATATTTATGCCGATGAAATACTTTTTGAATCGAAAATCGATCCGCAGCGCAGTATAGACAGTTTGTCGGTAAAAGAGATAAGGGCGGTTTATGACGCTATCGGAAAAATTCTTAAAAAGGCGGTGGCAAATCGAGGAACGACGTTCAGTGATTATGTCGATGCAGCTGGCGATAAAGGAAATTTTAAAAAGTTTTTAAAGGTATATGGCAGGGCGGGGGAACAATGTCTGCGATGTGATACAAAGAAGATACGAAAGATTAAAATAGCGGGGAGGGGTACGAGTTATTGCGAGTGTTGTCAAAAATAGGTTTTAATCATTAAATTTAAAAATATGACAGAATTGAAACAGATTTATAAATGTCCTGTCTGCGGTAATGTTGTAGAAGTCGTTCATACTGGAGCAGGGCAGTTGGTTTGTTGCGGTCAACCGATGCAGTTGCAATCTAAAAATACGGCTGATGCCAGTTTGGAAAAACACGTCCCGGTTATCTCACGGAAGGGTGATGACTTCAAAGTCGTAGTCGGAGTAGAAAAACATCCGATGACGAATGAACATCGTATCGAGTGGATAGAATTGATCACGGACGGAATTGTTTATCGTCAGGAGCTTTTTGTCGGGGACGAGCCGGAAGCGGAATTTTGTGTTTCGGTTTCGGAGCGGATAGTAGAGGCGCGTGCCTATTGTAATTTGCACGGGTTGTGGAGTGCGAAGATGTAGATTCTGAGAACATGGAGGAAGTATAAAACGGGTTTTTAAAATCCGTTTTTGATTTATCCTGTGTATTTATCGTATAATTGATTCAGTATATCGTTAATATATGGCGTAATCGAATCGGCGATTATAGCTGAGACAACTAAAGTTGACATGAGTGTAAAAAATCCAAAGATATATCGTAGAGTCTTTTTCTGATTTGGTTCTGTCTTAAACAGTCTATTAAAAATATTAAATTTTTTTAATAACGAGGAAGTTATCGTTAGCAATAATAACCAAATAACATTTGGCATAATATATATCCAGATAACTCTATAATCTAATAGCCAGTAAAATAGTAAGACCAAAGTGGCAAATGAAAGTAGATTCTCAAACAATACTAATTTCCATTCTCCTCCTCCAGAAGGGAACTTGCTTCATATTTCAAGCCATATAAGTATTGAGAGGGTTAAGAATAAGAAGGAAAGAACTGATCCGACTGATTTAATCGGCAAATTTATAGTAAAAGTCGTAGCTGTAATGAAAATACCAAAAATCGTTAATAAGTTTTTATTATTTTCTAGAAAACTTTCTAGTGTCTTTTTTTCTGTCATGGCATACAAGCTATTCTAATAAACTAAAGCATCTAAATTATAGCATTATCATTTTTATATTGAAACTTATTTGTCACCGCTGCCTTATTTTGCTAGAATAAGATTGAATTGGAGTGATAATACGGTCAGAAAGCAAGCGAAATATGCCATATATCGTCAGGGCCAGGAAAATTCAGAATAGCGAAGAAAATGTCTTTGAAGGGCCGATGGATTTGTTGTTGGAGCTGATACTCAAGAACAAACTGGATATTACTGATATTTCGCTTTCTAAAGTGGCGGATCAATTCATCGACTATATGCAGGAAAATAGCGAGATGATAAGCCCAGAGCATCTGTCGGAATTCCTCCTGATTGCGGGTAAGCTGGTACTCATCAAGTCGCGGGCGATCCTGCCTCTCTTGGAACTGGAAAAGGAAGAAGAGGAAGACATCGAGGAGCTCAAGCGAAGGCTGCGGGAATATAAGCGTTTCAAGGATATTTTTCCTCACATAAAGACTCTGTACGAAAGCAAAGAAAATTTTTACGATAAACCTGGGTATACGGGGGTAGGAATTATTTTTTGTCCGCCGAATAATCTTAAGCTGGAGGATTTGGAGGGATTATTCGCAACGGCGATCACCAAGATGCCAGTCAAAGAAGAAGTCGGGGAGAAAAAACGGATTATCAAGATTTCGATTGCCGACAAGATTAATGAAATCCGGCAGAAGATTCTTGATCGCGTCCAGGTCACTTTTCGCAGCTTGATCGCTACTAATCAAAATAAAATGGAAGTGGTTGTGACTTTTCTCGCGATGCTGGAGCTGGTGCGTAAGAATCAAGCGTTTATCGATCAGGAAGATATGTTCGGGGAAATCAGTGTTAAAAAAGTATAAATAATATTTATGGCAAGCGATATCAAATCTTGTTTGGAAAGTCTGCTCTTCATTTCGGGCGAGCCGATGAGTTTCGGTAAATTGAGTAAGATTATCGGCGAGAAAGAAAATCTTTTGAAAGGGGCTGTGGAGAAATTGGCGAATGAATATAAAGATCGTCAGGGTGGTGTTCGTATTGTTGTGGGTGATAGCAAAGTGCAGATGGTGACGGCGGGAGAAAACGCCCAAGTCGTAGAAAAGCTTATGAAAATAGATATCGAGGGTGACCTGTCGCGGTCGGCGCTGGAGACGATTTCTATCGTTGCGTATCGTGGTCCGTTGTCTCGCGCTGAGATTGAAGAAATTCGCGGGGTGAACACGAGCTTTACTTTGAGACAGCTTGCTATCCGGGGATTGGTGGAAAAGACCGACAACCCCAATGACGCGCGTGCTTATCTTTATAAGATATCATTCGATTTTTTGAGGCATCTTGGCATGGAAAAAATCGAGGATTTGCCGCGGTATCGGGAATTGCGAGAGAGGGAACTCATTTCGGAGCAGATTATCAAAAATAGCGAAGAGGAGATTTCGGATGATAAGAAGGGAGAAATAGTAGAGGATGAATCTCCTGTCGACAAAGACGAGAAAAAGAGTGAACGGGAAATTTAAAACGTGATTATGTGCGGAGTAGCAGGTTTCAACCTGCGCTGCTATCCGATACGGGTAGCAAAGAATGTCTGCAATGTATTTCCGACTTGGGATAACCGCGCGGGATAAATCCCGCTACTCCGTGTATGCGTGCGAAATATTGAAATCAAAACGGGAGGTTCAGTTGAGATGATTGAATCTATACTAAAAATAACAAATAAAAATGCTTGAAGAAATTGCAATCATCGCCTTGGCTATATTCAACCAATTTAGTTTTATAAACGCCGAGCAGAACCGGAATGTTTTCTTGGCGCAATTCGTGGATTTCGGTGATATATCGCAGACGGGGAGTATCACGAGCGGTCAGGATATGTGGGGAGAAGACGCGGTGCGGGAAGGTGGGCTGGAAATATTGCCCGAAAAGACGAAAAGCGCGGATCTGGATATCAATGCAGTTTCCGCTTTTGCGATGGACGCCGGCACGGACTATCCGCTTTACGATAAAAACTCCAAAAAGAAGATGTCGATTGCCAGTCTAAGTAAGATTATGACAGCGGTGGTGGTGTTGGAAAATAAATCTTTGGATGAGACGGTTACGATTTCGTCGCAGTCGGTGGCGACTTTCGGGGATAAGAGAAATCTGGTGGCGGGGGAGAAAATCAAATTGGAGGATCTGCTGCAAGTGATGATTATCGATTCCAATAATGCGGCAGCGGTGGCTTTGGCAGAGCATACTGGCGGAAGTGTGGAAAATTTTGTCGATATGATGAATCAGAAAGCTGAGGTATTAGGGCTTAAGGGTACCAAATTCGTGAATCCGACCGGGCTGGATGCTGAGGGCGAAGATAACTATTCGACTGCTTTTGATCTCGTCCAACTTATCGATTACGCGTTGGGTCAGGACAGGCTTTGGGAGATTTCTCGTACGTTGGAAGTCACTGTATTTTCTCTCGACAAGAAACAGACGCATTATGTTAAGAATACCGACGAACTTTTGGGGCAGCTCGATAATATCTACGGAGGCAAGACTGGTTATACCGTCGAGGCAGGTGAATGCCTGGCGCTGATTACTGAGACTGCGGATAAAAAACACAAAGTTGTGTCAGTGGTGCTAAACGCCGAGGACAGGTTTTCCGAGATGAAGAAACTCACTTCTTGGGTTTTTGATGTTTACGCATGGGGCTTGTAAACGTTTTTATATAAAAAATAAAACAAAAACAGTAGGAGGTTCTATTTTGCAGGGAAGCGCAGCAACAAACAAAACGGACGATAGATTATCGAAGAATGCTTCTCGGGAGGAGGAAGAGAGGGTACGGATACAGAAAGTATGGGAATGGTTACAGACAGAGCTTACAGAAAACAAGCGCAGAGAATTCAAGTCTTTGTCGCTGGAAGAGAAGATGGCGGTACTTGAGCTACAGAGGCAGGGATACGTCTCTGTCTGCAGGCT
This sequence comes from Minisyncoccota bacterium, assembly GCA_028690055.1. Classification (GTDB taxonomy): domain Bacteria; phylum Patescibacteriota; class Minisyncoccia; order JAHIHE01; family JAGLIN01; genus STD2-77. The sequence goes on from JAQVBZ010000002.1 coordinate 13,529, forward strand.
GCTGGTAAAAATTATTGAGGCAAAACGCGGAAGCGATTTTGTTACTAACGGGTCTGGGCGCAGCCAATAATGCGCCTATTTTTTATGGGTTTACAAATGATTTCATATGTGTTAAAAATATACGGTAAATAAAAATACTAAAATTTTATCATGGAGGACAAAGTATGCAAAAAACTTGTGTTTTATTCGAGAGCAAAGGATGCGGTAATGTCGATATTCATGAAGACGATAAACCGATCGGTGCAATAGATACCGGTCCCATAAGATTAAGATTAGAGCTGGAAAAAATAAAAATGCTTGAGATCAATATCGTAGGCGGTCAAGATGGTTTCAATAGGCTTAACCGATGTTTTGGAGCTATAAAAAAATTGATAAATATGAGTCGGTTTGGTTTTTCCTTGGAAATGGTTATAAATGCCTTAGCAAGAGCTGAACCTGATTTGGGAAAAGAGGAATATGATATACTGGTCGCTTTGGGTATTTTGGGGACAGGGGATAGCGGTTGTTATCTGTCTTTACCTACAGTCTATATCGATATCGACTCGCCTCTCTTGAAGGATGGTTAGTTCTGCTAGGGAAGATTAGAAAAACAGAAAATAAAAGAAGAATTAATTGTTAATCCTAAAAGTCTAGCGTGGCTTGAGGGATTTTTTTATATTTGACAGGTATCGTGATATCCACTAATATGTTGTTGCAATAGTAAAAAATCAATCTCTGGGGTGTATCGAAAAGGTGAGCTAAATGAAAAGAAAAGAAATAGTCGAATTTGGAGTAACAGAAGAAAGCGGAGTCGAGGTACCGGAGGTGCCTACTCTATTAATTCCGGTAGAATGGGAACCTCTTACTCTCGAGATAGATTTTCAACTAGTCGAGGGTTGGTTCAGGTTTCCGCACGGTATAGATCAGGAGGAGATAGAAAAGATATATAGGCTTATTATGGAGGAGGTAAATGCCACAAGAAGTGACCATGTCCTTCCTGTTCCTCTACAAAAAAGAGCAAACACAAAATTTGGGATGCCGAAGTCAGATTTTAATAAAATCATTGACTTTATGGGTCCTAACGATTCCACTGGCGGAATAGGAATTTTATATCGTTCTTCCAGTGTGTTGAGCATAGATAGGGGGTCGTTTTTCTTTAAGGGGTATATCTGAACTTTGAGGTCTGTTTAAGTCGAGCCAATCGATTAAGTACGGCTAGCGTTTTATTGAAATTTGCTACGATATAGAAAAAAATAAAAAGAGAGGTGTTATCCTGGAAGAAAATAAAGAAGAGCCTAGCAACGGTGACTCGAGTGTGGAAGCTTCTATAGTAAAAAACGAAGAGATAAAAAGCTACATAATATAATCAAGCGGATATTGTCTGATCCAGAGGAGCAGGATATGTCTCTCTTGCCGCATCTTCTTGACCTTATCCTTAAGAAGGAAGATTACTCAACTTTCCTCGTGATAATTTTGGCAAATCTGGGATATCTGAATCTTTCCCCAGAGATGGTCATAACTATGACTTCGGAACAGTTGAAAAAGGAATTTGAATAAAAAATGACAAATAAAAAATCCTCGAGATTAAACTTCGAGGATTTTCTAATATGCGAAAATTTTATTTGTTCGCGACTTGAGTTTCTTTGGCTTTATTCATAATGTTTGCAAACACTGCCGGGTTTTCGATTGCGAGCTCGGCGAGGACTTTGCGGTCGATTTCGATGTTGGCAACCTTGAGGGCATGGATGAATTTGCTGTAGCTCATTCCCAATTCTCGAACTGCGGCGTTGATTCTGACCTGCCATAAACCTCTCATCAGTCTTTTTTTTCTCTTACGGTCCCTGTAGGCGTTTGTTCCTGCTTTGATAACTGCCATCTTGGCGTAACGGAACTTGGTACTGCGATCCCGTAAATATCCTTTGGCTTTCTTGAGGACGTTTTTTCTGCGCTTGTTAGCCATTACTCCTCGTTTGATTCTTGTCATATCTTTTAAAACTTAAATTAGATTTATTATTTGCAAAGTTGCCTCTTGATTATCTTTTTGAGTCCACCGTTAATTTTTTTGTCAGTTCTCTTAGCTCTGGTCTGAGCTCCTGTGTCGGTGGAGTTGAAGTGATCTTGGTTGGCTTTGCGGGCGATTATTTTTCCAGTCTTGGAAAGCTTGAATCTTTTGGATACCGCCTTTTTTGTCTTGATTTTCATTATGATGAATTATCCGGATTATATATAGTAAATGCTATCTTGAATGCACCTTTGCTTTCTCAGGAGAGGATTGTTTAACTTCTCTTGAATTCTATTATGGCACTGAAGCCTTGCGGACTCTTGAGAACGTCTTGAACCTTTATAATCTCTTTTTCGACCAGTTTGGGGTCGGCTTTGACGATTTCGGTGATACTGTCTACGAACTTATGGAACTTTACTTCGGCAAAGTCCGTGTTGGCCTTTTCACGTCCCTTCAAAACCATCTCGGCTTTGACCCGATGCCCCTTAATCATGAATTTTACCACGTTCCGTGCTTTAAAATCCAGGTCATGTCCTTCGGTGCGAACGCTGAGTCGGACATTTTTTGTTTCCACTTTTTTCTGTTTGGCATTGTGCTGTCTGGTCTGTTTGGAAACTTTGTAGCGGTGTTTGCCGTAATCCATAATCTTGCAGACGGGCGGTTTTAGAGTAGGGGAAACTTCAACAAGGTCCAATTCTCTCTCTCGCGCAATCTCAATCGCTTTGGATGTGTCCAGCAGTCCCAGATTTTCTCCCAGGTCATCAATGACCATTACCTTGGGCACTCTGATTTCTTGGTTGATCCTAAAGTTTTTTGTAGTTGCTATAGCTTTGCTTTAAATTATTAACATCGGCCCTAAAGGCCAAATGGTGGAGATGGCGGGAGTCGAACCCGCGTCTAGATAATCCGTTCAGAAACCTTCTACCAATATAGACCGCTCAATTTGTTTAAGACTTGCAAGTTAAGAGCGAACGAGACCTTGCAAACCCGAGACCGCTAAGTTTCGCCTATGGGTCACAGTCAATCCCCAGAGACTACACTTGATGTATGACACCGGGGTCTATCTATCAAGTTTGGATAGTCCGATGGCTGTCGGCTATTTAAGCAACAGCGGGAGCGAAAGAGCTAACCTGGAATAGGGAAGCTACTTTGCTTGTAAATGTTTTTGCATCTACTGGTTTGCAACCAATTTTTACGAGTTAGATTACATGCTCGATTGGCAATCAATGAACAAGATTCCTATCGAAGCCAAAAGACATCCCCGATAAAATAACCTTACAACTTTTAACTAAACCGATAATAAATACTATAATGTTGCAAGTTTCGTTCCCTCTACCATCGGGAGAGGGCCAGGGTGAGGGGTAGATAATAAATCAATTTCTAATTATTATTACCCTTTGTCTCCTCTAAGAGCTCTTCTGATACTGACGTTTGCTTCGCGTTTCTTGATATCTTCACGTTTATCTATCTTTCTTTTCCCTTTGCCAACAGCAAACTCCAGCTTTATGAGCCTGTGTTTTGAGTATACCTTAACGGGCACTAATGTCAAGCCTTTTTGCTTGATTTTACCGATAAGCGAGTCGAGCTCGCGTCTCTTTACCAAGACCTTGCGGGCGCGATATTCGTCGTATTTTTCCGGTGTGTTGGCTTTTTGGTAAGCGGGGATGTGGGCGTTGGTGAGATAGAGCTCGTTGTCGTGTACAGTCAGGAACGCCCCCTTGAGGCTCAGATGTCCTGTCTTGATGGCTTTTACTTCATGCCCGGCCAATACCAAACCACCTTCCAGCTTTTCTAGGAGTTCATAGTCGAATGCCGCTCGTTTGTTGACTGCGTAAATACTCATAAGCTGAGTTTAGCATAATTAGGCGAAAAATCAACCGATGAAGGCGGAAGAAAAATGTAACTAATTGAAAATTAAGAAGCACTGGATGCTTCTTGGAAGAAATATACTAAAATTGGTTTAGTATTTAGAGTTTAGAATTTATTTGCTCGCATGTTGCTAGCTGGCCACATATTTTGCATCGTTCCTTATATATTATAACGTTTCCTTCTAATGTTTCGCTCAATATTTCCCATGCTAGTCTTTTACAAGATGGGCATCTCGTCATACCGATCATAAACGTAAAATCTTTTATTAGTTTTTCGGGGGGCAAATGTCGATCCTTGGCCTTATCGAAATTTCCTTGTTTTCCGCAGTTGGTACACTCATCCCAGATATCTCCTAGCGGCCCATCTGGCATTTTGGTTGAGACGTAGTAATATGGGTGTTTGCAGTCTTTTTTACCTGGATTTGCGGTATACTTATTTATTTTTAAGCCTCCTCTTATTTTTGAGTAAGTGTAAATATTATATACTAAATCAACGATTGGTCAACCCTTTTTGGTAATGTGTACATACATATTGCACTTTTGCTAGACTAAGGGCATATGTCAAAAACTATGCCAAAATCAACACAAGAGGAGAAATACAGGTGGATAAAACCTGTGTTGGATGGTGAGATAACCATCAAGAATATGAGCAGGGTCTGTCCTTTCTCAGAAAGGACATTGAAGTATTGGCTGTCCCATTATCGAAAGAACGGGATAGAGGGGCTCCGGAATAAATCCAGAAGGCCGAAGTCTCACCCCAGGGAAACTAGCATCCGTATCAAAGAAGAAGTAATCAGTTTAAGAAAAGAGAATAAGTTGTGCGCGATAAAGCTCAAATGGAAATTAGAGAAACAAGGCATAGAGGTCCATGAAAGAACAATAGGAAAGATTATCAAGAGAGAAGGATTGACCAGAAAGTATCGAGTCCGAAAGATTCAATACAAATACATCAGGGAAACATTAAGAAAAGGAGATCTGATTGAGATTGATGTGAAGTATGTACCTAGATTGATTGATAACAGGCGGTATTATCAGTTTACGGCCATTGATTGCGCTTCCAGATGGAGATATCTGAAAGTCTACGAAGAACAATCTAATGTCAATTCCATTGATTTCCTTAATGAGGTCATCAAGGTATTCCCTTACAAGATCAAAGCTATCAAAACGGACAATGGAGCTATCTTTACCAATCGCTACACAGGCTATCTTAAGAGCTCCGATCCATTCAATCCCAAGCTGCATGCGTTGGATGTGGAATGCAAGAAATTGGATATTGAACATTACCTTATCGATCCAGGCAAACCTGCCCAAAACGGCAATGTGGAAAGAAGCCATAGATCAGATCAGGAAAGCTTTTATGACAGAGTTGAATTTAATAATTTATCAGAATTGGAGTATAATTTAAAATTATGGAATATGTATTACAACGACTTGGAACATTGCGGTCTAAACGGTCTAACTCCTAATCAAGCTCTTAGTCTGTGAGTGCAAAATGTATGTGCCTAAAACATTTTTATTTTTTTATTTGACAGGGGACAGAGGCGATTTATAATTAAAATAGAATCGGGATTGGAATGAGGAACTGTCCTTTTGGTTCCGTAAAGACGGTCCTTGCGGTGACAAACTGCAATTTCCGATAAACATTAATCAGCTAATGCTTCGGACATTTAATTTTATTATTTTCAAAATTATGAGAATCGGAATAGACGCCCAAACGGTTTTGAATCCCGAAAAGGGGAGCGCATCCGGTTTGGGTCATTATACTTATCAGTTAATAAGATATCTTCTTAAGACAGATACGGAGAATGAGTATGTCTTGTTTGTGAATTATCGGGTGAGAGAGAAGGATCTGGAAAAGGTGAAGGCGAATAAGAATGTTACAGTACGTCGTTTCCCTTTTTCCTATTACAAAAGTTTTTTGCCGGTGGTATATAGCGAAACACTGGCGAACGCTTTTTTCATGCGAGAAAATCTGGATGTCTTGCATGTCCCGGGTGGGCGGCTGCCAATCGGATATCGGCGCAAATTTACGACATATGCGCACGATTTGGCGCTCAGTAAAAATCCGGAACTTTTCCCTAAAAAGGATATGATGAAATATCGCGTGAAGGCTCCAGCTTACAAACGGTCCAATGCGGTAATTACTACTTCCGAAGCGGGTAAGAAAGATTTGATGGAGTACTTCTATGTGAATGAGGGAAACATTAACGTGGTCCATAACGCTTTTGATGAGAAATTTTATAGGGTGGCTACGGTGGATCAGATCCAGGCGGTGAAAGCAAAATATGGGATTGATGGCGAGTATATTCTTTTTATGAATACCCTTAAGCCGATTAATAATCTGTCTCGTTTGATTGAGGCTTTCTCTAAATTGCGGATGATTCTCAAGAGCGATATGCCACATTCGAATTATAAATTGGTGCTGGCGGGTAAGAGCGGATGGATGGCGGATGAGATCAAACAGATAGCGAAAGATTTCGGACTTAAGAACGACGTAATCTTTACCGGTTATATCAAACCACAGGATTTGAATTCACTTTTTGACGGGGCGGAAGTGTTCGTTTCCGTGCCTATTTATGAGGACTTCGGTTCTTCGGTGTTGGAGGCGTTTTCTTCGGGTATTCCGGTGGTATGCTCCAATGTTACCTCCTATCCCGAAATTACCGGTGGGGCGGCTAAGATGGTTGATCCGTATGATGTAGATGGCATACGCGATGCAATTTTGGACGTTCTGCGTGACGAGGGGCTTCGCAGCGAGATGAAAGACAAAGGTATGATACAAGCGCGTAAATTTCATTGGGATAATACGGCGAGAGAGACTTTGAAAGTATTCCAACAGGTGGCGGCGAAGAAGAAATAGCAATCTATCTGCCATTACAAGGGCCACCTCTCTGCAATGACAGAAAATATTTTTTATTATTTCTTAATCAAAACCATATGCTAAAATTTACCGAGGAAGATGCTGCACGCTTTGGTGACGATTTGGGAATCAAATGGGATAAATTTGATGTCGAGCAATTCCGCAAGGGGATGAATGTCGAGTTGGAACACGGGAAGCGTAATCCTCATACTAATGTTACGGATGACGACGGAAACATGACTGGCAAAATAGCGTTGGCACATTTGAACGAATTTCCCGACTATTATGACCGGTTGGAAAAGATGGAAAAAGAGGCGGACGCATTCTGGGGGAAAGGGGAATAGTTTTGCGGCGTTTGTTTTTTGGAGATAAAGAGAAAAAGAACATCGGTTGATGTCCTTTTTTTATTCTATTCCGGATTCTATTAGGGCGGCTTCTTCTTGCGTAATTCGTGGTATAGGCTCATCTTCGGATGCGAGCAATTGTTGCTCGGATTTTTGCATTGCGTCCTCCAGATAGTTTTTATACGGATTACAAAGGGCATACCCTCCGGTGCAGCATATAGCCATAAGGCCTTCTGCGGTCAGGATTGAATCATCTCTTTTTTCTTCTTCTTGAGACACCTTCATTCTTTGTAAAATAAAGGAAAAACAAGAAATTTCTTCAAAGAAAGTGTCCTGTCCCACTCCAGGGAAGTCTTGAAGGCTCCTCATCGCTTCCAATATATTTTGCATCCTGTGGATGCCTATGATTTTTTCTACAAGCGGTAAAATGTTTTTTCCCTCCTGTTATAGATATCCTTATAACATAGAAACGGTAAAATGACAAGCCCTTGAGTTACTGCATCTAGATTGTCTCGGCAATTCCTGTCTTTGCCGGAGAAAACAAAAACGCCGCTGGAAGTCGCGGTGTTCTATGTTTTTGTTGATCTTTTTAATTGAAAGTGATGCTATTGATTATCCTATCCTCTTCCTCGTAGCAATCTTCTATGCTGTCGGTCCGATTGAAGGTGCAATCCTGTCCGAGGACAACGGAGACAACCTCGTTTTTTTCCGGAGCGTAGAAAATCTTGTACGCGTAATCGACTTTGCAGCTCCGACTTGCGCTGAAGCCGTCGGTAGGGGTATTCCAATCTTTACCGGTGATGGTTACCTCGTAAACGTCATTCTGCCTATTGGTCAGTTTCTTTTCTCCCATAGAGCATCCCCCCGTACCGTAATGTTTCTTGATGAAAGCGCTGAGCTCCTGCTCGTTTTTGACTTCCGCGGTGGCAATAATCCAAGTGCCCAAGATTTTTTCTTGCTTATAGCTGCTATTACCGGTGGAAACTTGCGCAGTCTTTTTTTGGAGGGTGTCCAGAGTGTCCTCGCAGTTGACCGTCAAATACACATAGCCATTTTCCGGATCCTCGAATGTTTTGACCGGCACCGGAACACTGTCCTTGCCGTCACAGTCGGTGCCCATCGTCTCTTTCGGATAATCGAAAGAGATCCCTTGCGAGCTGTTGTAATTTATCCAGCCTTCCGCTTTGGCAACTGAGCTTGACTCGCTGTCTGCCTCAATACTTGTTTTGCTTTCTTTGTCGTTTTCTATATCGGATTCTTCGATGGTGACAACCGGTTGTGAAATAAATAGACCCGGATTGGAATAATAAAGGTAAAGACCTACACAGGAGATTGCTAGCGACAATATCAACGCCGTACCCAACGCTATCTTATTTGTATCGTTCATATTGTTTCATATGTTATTTGTAATATATTATACGTGAAAAAGGGGGATTTGCCAAATCTTTTTTTAAATTCTAAGACCATAAAAAGTTGTGGTGGCAACTTTGGCAATGAGAGGTAAGAGTAATAAAATGGATGGGTTCCGTGCTTGAGGCCTATGCTAAAATAACAACATTTTTCTCAAATTCTTTTTTATTGACACCTTTCGAGTCTTGTATATAATATGAACGGTGATTTCTATAGAAAAAAATACAGAAAATAATAAGGAAAATAAAACAGAAAGCATTAAACCGGACCTTGTATTTTGGGAAAGAGTAATCGGTTGCGCCGTTCTTGAAGAATTTACCCCGATTGATCAAGCAGATCCGGAGAGTGTGGAATGGACCTATTTCGGTCAGATGGAAAGGCCGTCAAAGGTCTTTTATGAAATGGCTAATATGGTCGAAAAAACATACTTGAGAGTCGTCGAAGAAATCGAAGGAAGGTGATTCTTTGGAAGATAAAAATTCGATATCGGTGCCAGAAGAAATAAAAGGCACATTGCTTGAAAAATTTATAGAAGGTGTCGTGCAAATAATCAGGTCCGGAAAGATCTTTTCTTTCTTGAATGATGAACAGAAAGAAGAGGTGAAATCAATCGTAGAAAAAGATACCTCTGTTAAATTTTGGGGGGAGCTAAATGTCTTCGAACGGGCCTGTGCAGCTCTTTTTGAGGAATATTACGCAAAAAGCATTGCTGTGTGCTCTATGCCTATTGAAAAGTTGGCGGTTTCTGCGCTCCTTGAAGCAAAAAATGCTGCTTTCTTGGCTAATTTCGCCCAGAGAATGGAATATGAAAGTGTTAGGGGTAGGGTGATTTCAGCACTTAACCTCTCTTCGTCGGAGGAGGTTTGTCAGGTCGGAATGTGTGTCTGTGGTGAAAGTATCATTATCCCTAAAAATGGCATAATGGACGATAAATCTTCCATGGCATTCATAATCTTGTCTCAATTAGCAAAGTAAAAGTGAAAAAGTATAAAAACGCAATGCTGAACTTTCGGGTTCGGCTTATTTTTTTATCTTTACTTTTGTCTGTTTTTGGCTTAAGATTAGTATTGTTAGTAATAAAAATCTTTTAAATAAAACCATATGTTCAATAAAGTTGATCCGAGGCAGAATTTTCCCGAAATGGAAAAGAATGTGCTGGAGTTTTGGAAGGAGAATAAAGTTTTTGAGGAGTCGATGGAAGATGGCGACCGGCCGACTTTCAGTTTTTATGACGGGCCGCCCTTCGCGACAGGGCTGCCGCACTACGGGCACGTGGTGGCGAGTCTCATCAAAGACGTGGTACCGAGATTCTGGACGATGAAAGGAAACAAAGTGGACCGTCGTTGGGGGTGGGATTGCCACGGGTTGCCGGTGGAAAACCTGATCGAGAAGGAATTGGGAATCGAAAATAAGCAGGCGATTGAGGATATGGGAGTTGATAAATTTAATGCGGCTTGCTGCGGCTCGGTTTTGCGCTATGCGGATGAGTGGAAAGAATTCATTCCGCGTGTGGGACGATGGGTGGATATGGAAAACGACTATAAGACGATGGATTGGAAATTCACCGAATCGATTTGGTGGGTGTTTTCTGAGATTTATAAAAAGGGCTTGGTTTATGAAAGCTATAAGTCGATGCATATGTGTCCGAGATGCGAGACCACACTTGCCAATTTCGAGGTAACACAGGGATATAAGGATATTACGGATCTGTCGGCGACGGTGAAGTTTAAATTGACGAAGGAGAGTGCGGAGAAAATACTAGGGGCAAATGCCAAAATCAACACACCCCCTGCCCCCTCTCGAGAGGGGAATAATGCGGAGGCTTCGGAGAATGCTTCTGGCGATGTTTTCGTTTTGGCGTGGACAACTACGCCTTGGACATTGCCAGGGAACGTGGCATTGGCGGTGGGGGGGGAGATTGAATATGTTTTGCTTCATAAAAGAGAATTTGAAATCGAAAAATATGAAATGGAGAAAAGCGATCTAGGCACAAAAGAAAGGGTAAAATATAATTATCATAGTTCAGATTATTTATTGGTATCTAAAGATTATATACTCCAGCAGGATAAAGAGTTATCTTTAAAGGATGTTGCTATAGATAACCTTAAGGTGCATATTTTTAAGGGTTCTGAACTAGTTGGTCTTTCGTATGAGCCTCTCTTCTCGCATTATGCAAAAAAAGAAGACTTAGAAAATCGTGAAAATGGCTGGAAGATTTATTCTGGAGATTTTGTGACGACGGAAGAGGGGACCGGTATCGTGCACATCGCGCCGGCTTTCGGTGAGGATGATATGAATCTGGCGCGGGAAAATAAGTTGCCGTTCGTGCAGCATGTCAGTCGTAGTGGAAAATTCGTCGAATTTATAAATTCTCTTCCCGAAGAAGATAAAAATTTCTTTATCGATAAAGAAGGTTCGGGAAGGGATGTGAAGCCGAAGCGCAATCCGCGCGAGACTGACGAAAAAGTCGTCGAATATTTGAAGAAAGAAAATACACTTTTTGCGAGCGAGAATTATAAGCACAGCTATCCTCACTGCTGGAGGTGCGATACGCCGCTTCTTAATTATGCTTCGAGTTCTTGGTTTGTGGAGGTGACGAAGATCAAAGATGATTTGATTAGAAATAATCAAGAGGTGAATTGGGTACCGGGATATATTAAGGATGGACGTTTCGGTAAGTGGTTGGAGGACGCGCGCGATTGGGCGATCTCGAGAAGCCGGTTCTGGGGTGCGGCATTGCCGATCTGGAGATGTGAGGATTGTGGCGAAATCGAGGTTATCGGTTCGATTGATGAACTTCGAGAAAAGACTGATACGAAAATTACTAAGTTTATTTTTGCAAGGCATGGGGAGGCGGAGAATAATGTTTTAGATATTCGTTCTAGCGAAGGCAGCAAACACCATCTGACAGTCAGGGGAAATAAACAAGCCGAGAATTTGGCGGATAATCTTAAAGACGAAAAAATAGATGTTATCGTATCTTCGCCGATTTTGCGTACAGTGGAAACGGCGGAAATTGTTTCTGGAGTCTTAGGTTTGTCTTTTGAAAAGAATGAGTTGGTGCGTGAAGTGAATCATGGGAGCTGGGATGGATATCCCGTCGCACAGTTTCCGGAAGATAATGTCCTTTATCAAGAATATAAAAAGTTGTTCGATAAAGAGGAAGAAAGATATGATTTTCATTTTGGTGGTGATGGTGAATCGAGAACGGAGATAGAGGCCAGGGTGCGAAAATTTATCGAAGAATGTGTGGCAAAATATCCCGGTAAGAATATTCTGGTTGTTTCGCATGGTGGTATAGGGGTGATGTTTGAAAAGGTTTTGAATAATTTAGATGTGAAAAATTATTTTGCATTGGAACAGCATATGGGAAGTAGGGCAGAGACTGCCAAGACTCGGACTTTCTATGCTACGAAAGATGGCAAAGGCTTCGATTTGCACAAACCCTATATCGATGAGATAAAAATTAAGTGCCCGAAGTGCGGCAAATCGATGAGTATCGTGGGTGACGTATTCGATTGCTGGTTCGAGTCGGGTTCGATGCCGTATGCGCAGCTGCATTATCCGTTTGAGAACAAGGAAAAATTTGAGAAGAGTTATCCGGCGGATTTCATCGCCGAGGGAATCGATCAGACACGCGGGTGGTTTTATACGCTTATGGTTTTGTCGACAGCGCTTTTCAATAAGCCGGCCTTCAAGAACGTAATCGTGAATGGAATCGCGTTGGCGGAAGATGGGCAGAAGATGAGCAAGTCGCTCAAGAACTATCCCGATCCTAATCTGATTCTCCAAAAATACGGAGCAGACTCGCTCAGATATTATCTTCTTACGACGCCGGTCATGAAGGCGGAGGATTTGCGTTTTTCAGAAAAAGGCGTGGATGAGGTCTTGAAGAAATTCGTACTGACACTCTGGAACACTTATTCATTCTTGGTGATGAATGTCGAGATGAGCAAAATTGATAAGGCGGAAATCGTAAAATTTGAGGGATCAGATAATCTGCTCGATAAATGGATCCTGTCAGAGCTTAATCTGTTGATTGTGGAAGTCGACAAGGAAATGCAAAATTACGATCTCGTTAAAGCTTCAAGGCCACTGAAAGATTTTGTGGATAAATTGTCTAACTGGTATTTGCGAAGATCCCGTAAGCGTTTTGTTTCCGAAGATATGCGGGAAAAACTGGCGGTTTATCAGACTTTGCATCACGTGCTTGTGACTTTTTCTAAAGTTATGGCGCCATTTATGCCGTTTTTGGCGGATGAGATTTTCAGGAATTTGAGTGATAAAAAGTCGGTCCATTTGGAAACATTCCCGGAAGTCAGTCTGGAGGGTATCAATGATGAATTAAGCGTGCAGATGGATTTGGTACGTAACGTCGTAACCTTGGGATTGGCGGTGCGTGCGCAGAATCGTCTCAAAGTAAGAATGCCGCTTGCCACTTTGGAAATTCAGAAAGAGGGGGTTGAGGCGTTGGACAGCGAGTTGATCGAGATATTGAAAGAAGAACTTAATATCAAGACAGTTAAAATCGTAAACGCCATCGCACCGAGGGAAGGATGGGGAATGTCTCCTGAGGGTACGATACGCGTAGCGCTTGACACTACGCTGACGGAAGATTTGGAAATCGAAGGATTGTCCAGGGAAATCATCAGACAGATCCAGTCGATGCGTAAAAATGCCGGATACCAGCGCGATGACGTGGTGAATGTCCGATACGAGATGTCGGAGGATGCAAGCAAACTCCAAAAGATGTTTGAGAAATTTACGGAGGAAATTATAAGTGAATGTCTGCTGGGCGAATTGAAATCGCAAAAGGAAGTGATGAAAGATGAATTCGACGGTATGGACGAGATGGAATTCGGCGAGGAGAAGATAATTCTAGTGATCAAAAAATGAGCACCTATCGGACAGAAGGAGTCATTCTAAGGCGGTCCGATTTCGGCGAGGCCAATTTGCTTTTGCATATCTATACCCGTAAATTCGGCAAAGTCGAAGCGGTGGGGAAGAGTGCGCGCAAGGCGAAAGGGAAACTCAAGGGCCACCTTGAGCCCTTTTTGTATGCGGATTTCGTACTGGTGCATGGTAAGAAAATGGATACGGTTGCAAACAGTTTCGTACTGGATCCCTTTTTGTGTTTGCGTAGCTCTTTTGATCCGATCCTTGCCGCTTCGGTAATCGCGGAGATTGCGGATCGAATGACGGTCGAAGGGTATCATGACGAGAGGGTATTTGAGCTGCTTCTTTCTTCTCTGGCTTTTTTGAATCAGGAAACCGGTGCGGAGAAAAGAAATCTCTGGCTTTTGATACTTTTTTTCGAAGTTAATTTCTTGGCGCTTTCGGGATTTGCGCCACAAGCGGATAAGTGCGTTTTTTGTTCGGAGAAGATGGCCCCCGGGAAAAACTATTTCAGTTTCGCTTTGGGCGGGGTGCTGGATGCGCAGTGTGCGGCAAAAATTCCGGATGCGATTTTTGTCGATGACGATGCCATCAAACTGCTGCGTTTTTTGGCAATAGATTCCGGCACTACTGACTACAAAAAGGCGATAGGGGAGAAGCTGGTGTGTCTGCGTAAACTCAATATAAAAAACGAAGCGCTTTTTCGTTCTGTACTATTAATGAAAAATTTTATAGAATTCAATATTGATAGAAAAATAAATTCATTAGATACTTTTCTAAACTTTGCCAGAGAGAAGATTTGATTTATACTGAAGATAAAGATAGAGGGGGTGTAATTTGAAAGAATGCGTTTGTTCCTGTCATTGCGAGGAGGTACTCCGACGTGGCAATCCCGGCACTATGCCAAAAGAAAGTTTTTTAACTTTAGATGAGATATGATAACGGGATTGCCACGTCGTCGCAGTACCTCTTCGCAATGACAGCGGCATAAAGAATTTGTTTTTTTCTCGCCGGATAAAGAAATATTAAACAGATAATATTAATCTATGACTGCTCCAGGGTTTACTTTTCCAACCTCAAAACCGAAAGACAAAAAAGAACAGAAGATTCAAAGGGCCTTGGAGATGCTGCCCGGCATTGCCACTTGGACGTTTCTACTGGTCTGTTTTATATTGGCCTTTAAACTTCCGATTGCTATCGCTGTATTTATTTTGGTTTTCGATATTTATTGGCTCGTGAAAGTATTTTATATCACCGCATTTATGGTTGTCGGTTATCGGCGGATGCGTTTATGGGACAAGATTGATTGGCTCACTAAATGTCGGGATCTCAAAGATTCCAAAAAGAAAGCGGTCTTGAAGGACTGGCGTGAGATTTATCACGTCATTATTTTGCCGACTTATAAGGAAGGATTGGAGATTTTGGAGCCGTCTTTGGATGCTATATGTAATAACGACTATCCCAAGGACCGGATAATCATAGTGATGGCTTTCGAGGAGCGTGCGGGTAAGGAGGCGAAGGAGCGAGCTCGAGCATTGGAGGAAAAATATGCGGATCAATTCTTTGGCTATATTACGACTCTTCATCCGGATGGAATCGCGGGCGAGGCGAAAGTCAAAGGCGCCAATGCCAGCTGGGCGGGGGAGGAGGCTAGGCTATTCTTGGACGAGAAGGGAATCAAGTATGAAAACGTTATCGTTTCTACTTTCGATAGCGATACCTGCGTGCATAACAGATATTTTTCGTGCCTTACTTATCGTTTTATGACAAATTCCAAGCGGTTGCAGTTCAGCTATCAACCGTTGCCGCTTTACAATAATAATATCTGGCAGACCAACAGTGTAGTGCGGGTGATTATGGTCACTTCCTCGTTCTGGCAAATCACGCAAAGTGTCCGCCGCGATAAGATGGTTACTTTTTCCAGCCACTCGATGAGTTTTAAGACACTGGTGGATGTCAATTATTGGCCGCGCGACGTTATCTCTGATGATTCCATTATCTATTGGAAATGTTACATGCTCTATCACAGCGATTATGGCGTCGAGCCGATCTATCTGCCGGTTTCTTTGGATGCGGTGCTGGCGGAGACGTATAGTAAGACTGTAATTAATCAATACAAACAGCAGCGACGTTGGGCGTGGGGCATTGAGAATATCCCCATCGTTTACCGCGCACTCTGGCGGGACAAGAAGATTTCGCTCAATAAGAAAATCCACAAATCTTGGGAAGAATTCGTCGGCCGCATCTCTTGGGGCGTGTCGCCGATTATCATCACTTTCTTTGGTTGGCTACCGATCTGGTTCGGTGGTGATGAATTCAATCGCACTATTTTTGCGCTCAATCTGCCCAAAGTGTTGGGCTATCTGATGACGTTTGCGATGGTTGGGCTGCTTACATCGCTGTTCACTTCGCTCTATCTCTTGCCGCCGGCGCCGGAAGGGACCTCTCGGCGGAAGAAGCTGATGATGATTTTTCAATGGGTTCTCTCTCCGATTGTTTCCATTCCGCTCGGAGCAATACCGATGCTCGACGCGCAGACCCGGATGCTCTTCGGCAAATATATGGAGTTCTGGGTGACAGAGAAGGTGAGGAAAGAATAACTTATAACTGACTGGATTTTATATAAGAGTATATAAAATTAAGATGGTTTTTGTCTCGTCCCCTCTCCCATCGGGAGAGGGGACGTGCCAATGACTATTGTACTAATAGAGATGTTTATGATAATTTAGAAGGAGTTATGGAGGATTTATTGAAAAAATGTGAAGCATCACTGAAGAAAAATACAGAATAGGATGTTTGCTCTTATTCCCCCCTCACGCTAACCCTCTCCCGATGGGAGAGGGGACGATTTTTATATTAGTTTAATTTATGCAAGATCTTATCTTATATCTGAAACCTCTGCTTCTGTCGTTTTTTCTGAGTATCGTTTTTGTAAAAACTGTGATTTCGTTGAGCAAGAAGTATGATCTTTTCGATAAGAATGGCGGTAGGAGAAAACATGACGGTAGGATTTCTCGTCTGGGCGGGCTGGGGATTATCGTGGCTTTTTGGTCGGCGATTTTTTTGTCGGGAAGTCTGGTGTTTGATGGGCTGAAAATCGGACTTATTGTTTGCTCTGTTCTTATCTTCATTTTCGGTTTTTGGGATGATATCAAAGAACTTTCTTGGAAAAAACAGATGGTATTCCAAGTCATCATCGCGCTTATAATGATTTATGCGGGCTTAAGCGTGGATTATATCGCCAACCCTTTCGGGGGGAGGGAATTCCGGTTGGACAGTTTCTCTTTTATGGACTTTTCGGTTTTAGGCTCTCTCTTTGTAATCTTGTGGATCGTTGGTTTTATGAATGTGGTCAACTGGTTGGACGGGATGGATGGATTGGCGGGAGGCGTAGGAGCAATCGGTGCGTTCACGATTTTTCTTTTAAGCACAAGCGATTTGGTAAATCAGCCTCCACTCGCTGTGATGGCTATCGCGCTAGTCGGTGCGCTTCTGGGTTTTTTGTTTTTCAATTTTCATCCCGCTAAGATCTTTATGGGATCAAGCGGTGCGCTCTTTCTCGGTTTTATACTTGCGGTGCTAGCGATATTTTCCGGTGGCAAAATTGCTACGGTATTTCTCGTGATGGGCTTTCCGATTCTGGACGCTTGTTGGGTAATATACAAGAGATTGCGCGCGGGAAAGTCGCCGTTTCTGGGTGACCGCGGCCATTTTCATTATCAGCTTCTGGAACAAGGCTGGTCGGACAGAGAAGCTGTTTTATTTATATACTTCCTCTCCGCCGTTTTCGGACTGTCGGCGCTGGCGTTCCAAGGGATTTATAAGTTCGTTGCCATCGTTGTTTTGTTCATAACCGTTCCGGTCTTGATAACGAGGGTGAAGTATGGCAAAATCCATTCCCGCAAAATAGACAAAAGCAGATAAAAATAGAGTGGATGAGATGAGAAAATTTGCACAAGTCGTATTTTCGTGGTAGTTTCGGTAGAAAGGACTGGTATTATGAAAAATGGTAAAGAAGCAGAAGTCTTTGTAAAAATTCTAAAAGAAAACATTCCAAGTGTCATGAAAAACTTTTCGGGAATGCTGGAAATGCTTTCGGAAGAGTTTACGGACAAAAATGGTCCGATATCTCCAGAAGATATAGAATGTATAAAGGAGGAACTGTCAAAAGGCCTAGGCGATTTTCAATCTCTTTTTGAAAAAGAAAATACCGTAGTTTGGGACGAGTGGGAAAAATTGGAGTTTATTTTCGCTATCCGGATGTGGGAAGCGAAAAGAAGCGGGTGGGATAAGCTCTTGCAGTTTTCCAATCTTTTCTTTGATGAATGTTTTGATCTTTATTATTGCGGTGGGATCGGTTCGAGATAGAATCAAATTACAGAACCTCTTTTAAGAAGGTTCTTCTTTTTTTGTATAATAAAAGAACCTTTAGTCGGGTAAAAAGGTCTTTATAAAGTTTTAGAGCAGCTTATTTGAACCTCTCCGGGTTTTTTATGTTTTTAGATTTATTTTTATTCCCGCTAATGTTTATTTTGCCTGCGCCTCCATAGCCAGTTCAAATTTATACCCGGAGTTAAGGCTATCTCCGGGATATAGCGGGACCCAGATTTCATTGTTTTTTTCTAAGAGCGCGATAATTTTTTGTATCGCGTACATCTTGACTAGGATATAATAAACCGTAAGGGGCGTCAATTATCCCGCTATTTCTTTTGACATTATTTAAAAATTAGTTATAATAGCGAACATGTTAATCATGTGTCAAAAAAGAAAAATGGAGAGAGACATTGAATCATAAAGGATTGGATTATAAAAGGCGATTTGAGGTAGTAGCAGTCGGCGCAGACGGAGGAGAAAAAATAGTACTGATTTTTCCGTCTGAAGAGGCAGTAAAAGAATATTTCATGTATAGGCAATATTCTTCGTCCAATCTATCGTTGGCAATCAAGCTTAGCGTGAAGGCCTGCGCAAAAAGAATTTTCAAGAGATATGGAAGAGAGCGTGCGAAGAAAATCTGTCTAAGTATGACGAAGGTTATGGAGGAAACCTGTAAACAAATTAGAGAGAACGAAGTTTACAAAATAACATCGGTTGAAGGATTTCGTAGTTGTGCTATGGATGATTGTTCGGTCGATATATGAAATTTACCGTATTCAGTAAAAAATATCGGTGATTCGCCAAAGCTGTAACCAAAATAGGATTACAGTTTTTTATTTTTGAAATGGCCTTTGACTGGGGGTATCGTGAGGTAGCAACAGTCGATAGGTATACATCCGAATCTATCGGTTTGCAAATAAAACTTTGCGTTTAAACCTCTAGGCTTTGTGATTGTCCCGCTAAAATCTTCCCTGATGTCGAGATTTTTTCTTGAGAGGTTTTTTTAGCACTCTTGACAAAAATCTAATAATAATATATAATGTCCAGTCAAATATATAAACAAAAATCAAAAAGAAAAGGAGACATTACATGGCAGTTATAAACCCGTTTGAACGAGAAATGCTAGAAAAAGAAACTCAGGTGGAGATAGCAGGCGGAATGAAATTTACTCTGACATTTTACGAAGAAGTTGGGCCTCTTAATTCCGGAGATCCTGGCTATGATCGTTATTGGACCGAAACACTTGGGGAGCCGCACCTTATGAAGATGCGGCTAACGAGCAAGACGTTTCTTTTTGAGAGGACCTTGGAGATGAGTTTTCAATACTGCAATTTTCCGGATAAGGAGATTAATGGGTGTATTAAGTACAGCTATAGTAAAATCTTACTCGGACGGAAACGTAAAGAATTTTCCGGTCAGACATATCGCAGAGTAAAAAACAGGAAGAATCTGTCGAACATATCCAGGGAGACTGTAGTTTTAGTTGTCAGAGAGGAATTAAATGAGAACGCCTGGGCAGAAAAACTCAGTAGAATCTGGAACATTGAAAATTAAACAAAAAATCAGATTAGGAGGATATATCGAATGGTTATGATAACGCCGGAAACAGCAAATACGATCATGTCTATTATGGCTGCTTTCGCAGCCGGGAGCGCGATTGCCGGGCTGTGTTCGTTATATTGCAGCTACATATTCAGTGCCGACGAAGAATTGTGCTGTAATATTGCATCTACCCTGTTGGTGACGGCGAGTGTTGCTTTCTGTTCAACTTGGAGGAATACTTCGGAACCTTGATTGATTCTTATATCGACCAAGCCAGTACACCGGAAAAGAAAGCGTCTCGTATTCTTTCAAAACAATTATGCAACTCTTTATATCAATTTCATTTTCACGGCCGTAACGTTGTGCAAATGAAGAAAGAGGTCATAGGCGCGATGTCCATGCTTTTGATAGAGGAGGTTGCTAAGGAAAAAGATTCAGGAGAAAAGGCGGTACCAAGAAGGAACTTAGGGTTTGTTCTAGCAATTTTTTTTTCTGCGGATCAAATTTATAATAATCAAGAAGGTGAATAATTCTGATCGAAAAGAACGATGCAGCTCTTAGGAGGTTCGTAGAAGAAAGCTCTGATGTTCTTACACGAGCACGACTTGTCGTACAGGCCATATTTTTTGGAAGGATTGACGGGGAAATGGAACTGACAACAAAACGGGAGAAAATTGATGTTCTAAAACTTTCAAAAAATATTTTTTTGAAGGCACGGACTCAGGAAAGCGGATTCTTTGATAAAAATATGGAAGAATTGAGGGAAGAACTTACAAGGTCCATGTTCAGCGGTATAAATCGTGCTATCCAAGAGGAAGTGTCCCATGAAAAGAAGGAAATATTGCGCAAACATCTGCGGTTGGCAGGTGCGCTCTTCTTAAGTCCTTTAGGAGATAAAGTATTTGCCTGATGAAGAATTTGATCGAAGGGAGGTGTTAACCATGTATAATATTTAAATTTCAACTGCAAAATAGCAGTATTTAAGGAACTAACAATGTTGGTTCCTCTTTTATTGACACAAATAACCTTTTCTGATAACATAGCTTTGTTATCTAAAACTCCGTAAAACACTTAAAATAAATTAAATTTAAGACATATATGATCGCAGTCATCAAAACCGGCGGAAAGCAGTATAAGATTTCCCCCAAAGACAAGCTAAGAATCGAGAAATTAGAAGGAGAAGAGGGAGCTACAATCACTTTTGAAGAAGTTTTGCTCATTGCTTCCGAGGACGGTAAGGAGACTATTATCGGCGAGCCTTTTGTAAAAGGCGCCAAAGTCGAGGCTACTATCGTGAAACAAGGCAGGGCCAAGAAGATCGATATCGTGAAGCACATTCCGAAAAAACGTCACAACGTGAAGAACGGACACAGACAGATGTTTACCGAAGTGCAGATTGAGAGCATTGTGAAGTAAGTTTGTGAGAATAATAAAAAGGACTCGTAAGGAGTTCTTTTTTTGTTGTGCTTAATTGGGAGTAGCGGGATTCATCCCGCGCGCATTTCGGAAACGTAATGTCCCGGTTCGGACAGCTGCGCAGACTAAAGTCTGTTACTCCATGACACAATGCGCATCCGAATGACGGGTTCATTCAAACTCTTTTCTCTCCTCCAACGCATGCGATACTGTCATTTCATCGGCGTATTCGAGGTCTGAGCCGGTGGAGAGGCCACGGGCCAGGTGGGTGATTTTGAGGTTGAATTCTTTGAGGCGTTTCACGAGATACATCGCCGTGGTTTCTCCTTCGATGTTGGGGTTGGTGGCTATGATTATTTCTTTGACTTCGCTTTTTTTGATTCTTTCGATCAATTGTTCGATATTCAATTTCTCCGGACCGGAGCCTTCGTGGGGCCTGATGGTGCCGCCTAGGACATGGTAGAGGCCGTGGAATTTTTTGGTATTCTCGATGACCGGAATATTGATCGCTTCCTCGACAATGCAAATGATGGAACGGTCGCGCTTGGGATTGGAGCAGAATTCACACAAGTCCATTTCGGAGACATTGAAACAATTTTTGCAGATTTTGGTCTCACGTTTGAGCTCGAGTATGGCATCGGACAAGAGCTGTACTTCGGATTCGGATTTTCGGAGTAGATAAAAAGCGTAGCGGGTAGCGGTGCGGGGACCTACGCCCGGGAGCTTGGAAAATTCTTGGACGAGATTTTTTAGCGATTTCGGCTGTGACATAAAACTATAGATAATTGTTTCTGTATTTTATAGAGATGCGTTGCACGCGTCTCGGATTTCAGGGTAAAATGTCATTGAAAATCAATAAGGTTAATTTTACCGATTCTTCTCCCTCGCACTGATCCTCTCCCGATGGGAGAGGGGAAGAGACTTTTTTGGTGCATAGTAATCTAGGTTTATATGAACTCTTATTGCTCGCTGTGCTGTACATCCATATCTACGAAGCTGGTGTATTCTTGTTTGAAGTAAAGCTGTATTTCTCCGATTGGTCCGTTGCGGTGTTTGGCGATAATGATGTCGGCGATGCCGGTTTTTTCTTCGCTTCGTTTGGCGCGGTCTTCACGGTAAATGAACATTACTACGTCCGCATCTTGTTCGATGGATCCACTTTCTCGCAGGTCGGAGAGTTTCGGTTTCTGGTCATCGCGTGATTCGACTCCACGCGAAAGCTGGGAGAGGGCGATAATAGGGATACGCAGCTCTCTCGCCAGTCCTTTGAGGGAACGGGAAATCTCACTGACCACCTGTACGCGGTTTTCGATATTGGCGCGGCCTTCGATGAGCTGGAGGTAATCGATGACAAGAAGGCCTAACCCGTGTTCGGCTTGAAGACGTCGTGCCATAGTGCGCATTTCCATCACATTCAGCCCTGCGGTATCATCAATGAAGAGAGGCGCTTCGGAGAGGGTTCCGATGGCGTGGCCGATGCGCGAGAAATCGTCATTTTCTCCATTAGAGGAGAGGTTGCCGGTGCGCATCTTCCAGAGATCGACGTGCGCTTGAGAACAGATAAGTCTGTCGATGACTTCACTTTTGGACATTTCCAGAGAGAAGATGCCGACTGGAACTTTATGTTTGACGGCAGCCTGACGGGCGATGTCCATTGCGAACGATGATTTACCCATACTAGGGCGCGCACCTAAGATAACAAGGTTGGATTCTTGCAATCCCGACAGTAGACTATCCAGATCCCGAAAACCTGTCGGTACACCGCGTAGTTGGCCTTTGTTTTTACTGAGATCGTCAATGCGTTCGAAAGCTTCCTCCAACATCGGTTTGACGGCGGTGAAGTCTTGGCGGATATGCTTCTGGGAAACGGAGAATATTTTTTGCTCTGCCAGGTCAAGTACTTCGTCCACTTCATTCTTCTCATCGTAAGCATTGCCGATGATTTGTGAGGCGCTGTCGATTAGCTTACGCAATATCGCTTTTTTCTCCACAATCTTGGCGTAATGAACGATGTTGGCGGCGGTAGGTACGGTATTGGCAAGTGATGCCAGATAGCTATGGCCGCCGATCCTTTCCAAATGGTCGGTTTCCTTGAGTCGATTGGAGAGGCTGAGGAGGTCGATCGGCTCGTGCTTTTCGTAAAGGTATAGCATAGCCTCGAAAATCTTATTGTGAGAGTCTTTGTAGAAATCTTCCGGTGTGATGAAATCGGCGATTTTGATGACGGCATTTTTGTCAATCATAAGCGATCCCAACACTGATTGTTCCGCTTCCACGTTTTGCGGTGGCATCCGGTCGGTACTGTTGAATTCAGTCTTGAATTCGGTTTTAGGCTCAGTTTTCTTTTTCTTCTCCATATTTGATTTTCGTTAAATTACGTATGAAAGAAGTATAACATCGAAAGGTTTTTGGCAAAAGGGGACAGCTTGTGGATGAGATTTGCTGTGTATCTCGATATTTTGTATCGTGTCATTCCGGAATTTTGATACTGCAAAATATCCGGAATCCCCGTGCCAAGCCGATAAAATGTTATAATTTTCGGGTAATCTGTGATAGGATAAAAATATAATTATTTTTTATGATCTTATGTATGAAGTTCCGCCTAGTTTTGAAAAAAAACCGGAGCATATTCCAACTTTGGAAGAGATAAAATGGGTATTGGAAGAATTAATGAAAGGAGAAAATTACAGTGAAGTCCGTTGCCTTAAAGATTCAGAGGGTATATATCTATTTGAAGTTAAAACTCGTGATAAATTAACTGGTGAAATATTAGTACATAGCTATACAAGAAAAGGGCATCGCGAGAACTTCCCTAAGAGTTCTGAAACGGGGGTAGATATAGTCTATTACAAAGATGAAGATGCTTACAAAAAAGAGGATGTTGAATACGCAGAAGTTTTGGCAAAATATGTTGATGAAAATTGGGAGCTTCAAGCTAATGGAAATTGGGAAGATCTTTAAAAAAAGACATATTTTTATTTTTAAAAAATCCAGTCAGTTCGTTTCATTCGTAATATTCTGATATTATAAAGATACAAGGCATAATTACGGGATTCCGGATATTTCGCAGTAGCGAAATTTCGGAATGACAGATGAAATGGAGTAGCAGGTTTCAACCTGCGCTGTTATCACATACAGGAACAATAAAACGTATATGTCGCATTTCTTCGGTTTGTTACAACCGCGCGGGATGAATCCCGCTACTCCGCGAAGTATGTAATGTTTGGTCCGCGTAAATAGGGCACAAAATATTGTGTCCTTACGAATTGCAGCAGTATCGGGATAAAAAAATAGGCTCTTGCGAGCCTATTTTATTTTGGTGATTTCAATTCCCTCCGGAGTATCTTTCGTTTCATAACCCTTTTCTTTGAGTTCGTCACGGATACGGTCGGAGGTTAAAAAGTCTTTGGCGATGCGGGCTATTTCTCTTTCCTGAATAAGATTTAATATATATGCGGAGATGATGCTGCCGGTAGAATTCCGTATTGTAATGGTGCGATTTTCAGGGGAGGCAATGTTGATTGTCAGTGTTTCGGTCTCTATAGTGGAAACATTTGCCAGCCCGAGTCCCAAGACTTCGTCGAATTTGAGAAGGGTTACTTTTTTATCGATATCAGAAATTTCTTTGTTCTTTAGCAGTTCCCATACTAGGGCGATGGCGCGCGGTGTATCGAGGTTATCTTCTAGCGCAGCTTGGAATTTTTTTGCGTATTCGTCAAGCACTTTGCCTTCTTCCTGGTCGTCGATGGAGCTGATAAAATTGAATAATTTTTCCAAAGCATTTTCGCTGTCTTGTAAACTCTGCTCAGTGAAGTTCATCTGAGTTTGGAAATGGGCGGTTAGGCAGAGATAGCGGTAGGCGAGAGGATTAAAACCCTTGTTCTCGATATCCTTGAGGGTATAGAAATTGCCTTTGGATTTGGACATCTTTTCGCCGTTGACCAGTAGGAATCGGGCGTGCACCCAATAATTCACGAATTTCTTGCCAGTCGCACCTTCGCTCTGCGCTATTTCGTTTTCGTGGTGAGGGAAGATGTTATCTTCTCCGCCGGTATGGATATCCAGCGTCTCGCCCAAGTTGGAGATACTCATTGCCGAACATTCGATGTGCCAGCCGGGATAACCCACGCCCCATGGGGATTCCCATTTCATCAGGTGCTCCTCTCCGGCTTTGAGCCAGAGTGCGAGGTCGTAAGGATTCTTCTTGTCGGGGTTGGCTTCGAGGCGCGCGCCGATTTTGAGATTTTCCAGAGCGTTGCCGGAAAGCTTGCCGTAGCCCTCGAATTTATCAATGTCATAGTAGACCGAGCCGTTCGATTCATAAGCGTATCCTTTTTCGAATAGTCTTTGGATGAGTTCAATCATCTGCGATATATATTCTGTGGCGCGAGTGAATTTGTTCGCAGGTAGGATGTGGAGCTTAGCCTCGTCCTCATGAAAAGCTTCTTCGTAAAATTTGGCGATGTCATAAGGATTTTTATTTTCCCGCTTGGCGGCTTTGAGCATCTTGTCTTCGCCGGCATCGATGTCGTCCTGCGTCAGGTGTCCGACATCTGTGATGTTTTTGATATGTTTGACATTATAGCCTGAAAAAAGCAGGGTGCGGCGCAAAAAGTCCGCCATCATAAACGTGCGCAAGTTGCCGATGTGCACGTAATCGTAGACGGTAGGACCGCAACTGTACATCGTTACCTCGTTGCCATCTATAGGTTTGAGTTCCTCGATTTGTTTGGAGAGAGTGTTGTATATTCTAAGGGTCATATTTTTTGCTACGGATTAACTCTATAAATTATCGCATACTTGATTTTTTTGGCAAATAAAAACGGCCCTAAAGCCGGAAAAACGATAATATGACAATTGTTGCCAATAAAAAAAGGCGCTAAAGCTGGTTGGTATGAGGAATTATGTGCGAGTAGGAAGCTCCCTGTTTTTTAAGTTGTTCCGTTTTTTTGTAATCCAACTTAGAAAAGCTTCCTAATAGGCAAGCTTCGGTCTATCGGAAAAAAGAATCATTGTAAAGGGTCCGTAATTAGCGGATTTTAAGTCGAAAAAATATGTCTTTTCGGGCGATGGCGCTTCGATAGGTCTTTTTATGAAATTATGAAAAAACAAAGTCTTATTGACTTTGTGTTTTGTTTGATTTTTTTTAGGGGGCAGTAAGGAAGAATTTGATAATAGAATAATAGAAAAGGTTTTTTCAAATTCTTCCTTACTGCAAAGGGTTTCCGTTCCAGGACGTTGGGGGTGTATCCGTGGAAAGCGGATATTCAGATAAGATCTTTTATTTTTGTCTTATCTCTTATTCTTTCTTTTCCAGAACTCTAGTATCGTAGCACATAAAAAATAAATCGTAAAGGGGTGTGAGATAAAATAAAACAGCCTTCCTTCAGTGAAAGCGTTTTTGTGGGAAGGGGGGGGGCAGTCTCGTGGCATATTTTTGGTATTGCAAACTTGAATATCATGTTAAGGATTCCTCGCTCCTTTCCCCGGGTCTCATTTGTTATGACCTGCATTGAGTCTAGCCTAAGTCTTTTTTACCAAGGAAAGCAGATGCTTCGGAGTGACGCTTTCCAAAGACTATAACCACTTCTTGTATTTGAAAAAGAAGAAAGAAAAAAGGCTGACACATACCATCATCAGCAGAATAAGTTCAAAACCGTGGTCTTGCTGCATAAAAGGCATACCCATGACGGTGTTCATTCCGAAGATGCTGGCGATGAGGGTGAGCGGGAGGACCATAACGGAGAAAGCGGTGAGGATTTTCATCGTGTCGTTCAGGCGGTGGGAAAAAATGGATTCATTGGTCTGTTCCAGCGCCTCGATCATTTCTTTGTAATTTTCGAGTGTGTTCCATACCTTGATGTTGGAGCCGATGACCTCGGTAATCTCACGCCGATAGTCGTTGGGGGAAATCTTGGGCGTGAAATGGGATAAGCTCTCCAATACCGTGCGTTGCGGTTTCAGGGATTTGCGAAAGCCGATGACGTCATGTTTGACGTAGGCGATTTCTTGTAGGAGCTTTCTTTCATCACCGATAAACATTTTGGCCTCGATCTGGTCGATATGGTCGTCGATATGGTCGAGCATCGGCATACGGGTGTCTATGAGCTTATCCAATATGAGATAGAGCATACAGACTGCGTCTTTTTGCATATAATAGTTTTTCACTTCTATCTCTTTCTCGCATTTATTAAAAACTCTTTTGAGTTCCGGCAGGTAACTGCAGTGGCTGGTAATCAAAGTATTGCGAAAAAGGATCAAATCGAGTTCGGTCGAAGTGGTTGCGCGCGCTTCGGGATTAAAGATAGGGAAGTGAATAACAATAAAGAGATATTCACCGTAATCTTCCACTTTGGGGCGTTTGATACTGGGGATAAAATCCTTGAGGACATTCGGTGCGATATGATAATTCGCTTTCAGAAAATGCACCGAGCTCTTGTTGGGAGCAACGATATTTACCCATGTGATATCTCCGTTTTTTATTTCCTTGATCATTTTTGTTTCTATGATATTTATCTCGCATTAACTTGATTAGATTATAACCTTTTTGGATTTGATTGACAAATGAAGCTTATATGTAAGCTGTCAATTTAGTCGTAACAAACAGGGACGCTTGCCGACCCATCGCACTCTTAACTTTTTATTCCAGCCAAAAGTTTCGATATGATGTATTTTGATTCCCCCATTGAGAGGGGTGGCGCCAACATAAGAATAGCGTTGTTGTCGCGCGAGGGGGGGCGGTCTGTGACTCATAACTTCAATATCACATAGCGATTGCGTTTATAGGACGTAAATCGTCAGTAATCAGCCGTTTAAACACATCCCCTCGCAACGTTATGACTAAAGTCATAACGGCTCTTTCCTCTCGGGAGGGGAATCTTTAAATTCGAACTCATTTGGAATTAAATATGTCATAGTAAGCGTAGGTGGGTTGGGTGGCACTTGTTCTTGACTTCATTTTTAAAACTTATATAATGAGATTAGCACTCTGGTAGGGCAAGTGCTAATGAAGATTAAATATTTGTATGACCGATAGGCAGGAAATAATTTTGGGGGCGATTGTGCGGGAATATATCGACAGTGCGCTGGCGGTGAGTTCTTCGCTACTGGCTGAAAGATGTGATTTTGGTCTGAGCTCGGCTACGCTGCGCGCGGAGATGATGGCACTGGAGGAAGAGGGGCATCTCTATCAACCACACACCTCGGCGGGCAGGATTCCTACCGACCGAGGATTCCGTTATTTCGTGGATAGATTGATGGAAGAGAGGCCGCTCGGTCTGCGTGAGCAGAAGGCGCTTCAGGTGGAAGTCCTGAAACTCAAGGCGAAGAACAAGATGTTGGCGCGCCAGACGGCAAAATTGCTTTCCACGATGTCGGACAGTTTGGCTTTGAGCGGGCTGATTGATTCCGAAGATTTTTATAAATCGGGTACGCAGAAGTTACTTTCCAAGCCGGAGTTCAATAATTTGGACAGCGTATGCAAGATGGCGGAAGTGCTTGACTATCTCGATGAGAATGTGGAAGATCTCTGGAAGCGGCTTGAAGGCAGTACTAACTCGGAGATATTTATCGGCAAAGAAGGTCCGATCGGAGGAGTTGATGAATGCAGCATGGTGGTTTCGCGCTACAATCTGGAAGGCGGGGAGCAGGGCATCTTGGCAATCATCGGTCCTAAAAGAATGAAATATTCGCGTAACGTTTCCATTATTGAGTATTTCAAAAAGCTCTTGGGCGGAAATCTGTCGGTTGTCGCGGCTATTATCGTGGCACAGGATATATTTTATGAAATAAGATACTAATCTATGGAAAATTCTAAAGATGAAATAAACGAGGAAGAGAAAGAGATAATAGAGGAGATCGAAGATAAAGAGGTTCCGGAGCTGGGGGTACAGCTACAAGCCGCGGAAAAAATGGCGGAAGAAAACCTGGCGGGCTGGCAGAGGGCAAAAGCGGATTTTATGAATTACAAGAGGGATCAGGAGAGGATGTTCGGAGATTTTCGTAAGTATGCCAATGAGGATATGATTATCGCACTCTTGCCGATAGTGGATAGCTTCGATTTGGCGACCAAGCATCTTCCGGACGAGCTTAAAGATTCAGATTGGGTGAAGGGCGTTATCTGCATAAAAGGGATGTTCGAAAATTTCCTGAAAGAAGCGGGAGTGAGTGATATAAAAACGCTGGGAGAAAAATTCGATCCGAATATTTTTGAGGCGGTGGGAGAAGAAGAGACGGAAGCTGAATCGGGAACTGTAATCGAGGAAATGCAGAAAGGATATAAGATGGGAGAGAAAGTGATACGGGCAGCGAAGGTGAAAGTGGCAAAATAGCGAATAAACGCAATTTATGAAAAAACTATTGTCGCAGAGTTTCAATGTGTCGACTGACGAAACAAGGCGATAGATGACAGAATTAATCAGATTATTTATTATAAATAAACAAATTAACATAAAATTATGTCAAAATTATACAAATGTGCAAAAGGATGTGGAAGCATCGAAGAGACCGATGAGAAGCAGATCCCAGCTTGCTGTGGAGTCGATATGGTGGAAATCTCCGAAGACGAGGTCTTTGGATGTGGCGGTTGCTGTTCTTGTTGTGGCGGATGTGGAACGGGGGAAGATGAAGATGTTAAAGATAAGAAGTAGCAGGTTGGTTCATATCATATCATAACAAAGAATGCGAATAGGTTTGACGGGCAATTATTCTCCCTCACACTAGCTCTCTCCCAGTAGGAGGGGAGGGCGAGATAATATTTGATTGATCATTATCTTTGAATCGGTATCGCATCATAATGGCTGGGCGAATTAAGAAATAATTGCATAACAATAATTAAAAAATAAGAAAGGAGAACTAAAATATGGGAAAAATATTAGGAATTGATCTCGGGACTACCAATTCCGCCATGGCAATAGTTGAGGCAGGGGAACCGAGAGTTTTAGAAAACAAGGAAGGCAACAGGACGACCCCTTCTATCGTGGCGGTGAGCAAATCTGGCGAGAGATTGGTGGGGGTTATTGCCAAGAGGCAGTCAGTTACCAATCCGCAGAATACTATTTATTCTGTAAAAAGATTGATTGGTCGCAGTTTTGACGATGAGGAGGTGAAGCGAGACAAAGCCTTACTGCCTTATGAAATTGTTAAGGCGGGTGAAGGTGTAAAAGTTAAAATGGGGGATAAGGAATATACCCCACAGGAAGTCTCGGCGATGATACTTCAGAAGTTGAAAGCTGATGCAGAGGAGAAGTTGGGAGAGGCCATAACCGAGGCGGTCATCACCGTGCCGGCATATTTCAACGATGCACAACGCCAGGCAACCAAGGACGCCGGTAAAATCGCGGGCTTGGACGTCAAACGTATTATCAATGAGCCGACTGCCGCGGCATTGGCTTATGGATTTAACAAGAAAAAGGAAGAGAAAATCGTCGTGTATGATTTGGGAGGTGGAACTTTCGATGTCAGTGTTCTGGAAGTGGGAGATGACACGATAGAGGTGAAGGCGACTAACGGGGACACACATTTGGGAGGCGACGACTTTGACCAGAGAATTATCAATTGGATCGTGGATGAGTATAAGAAAGATCAGGGAGTTGATCTGAGCAAGGATCAAATGGCATTGCAGCGTCTCAAGGAGGCTGCGGAAAAAGCCAAGCACGAGCTCTCATCTTCTTTGGAGACTGAAATTAATCAGCCGTTTATTACGGTGGATGCGGCAGGGCCAAAGCATCTAACGATGAAATTGACACGTGCCAAGCTGGAGGAATTGGTGGACGATCTTATCTCCAGGACAATGGAGCCTTGCAAGAAGGCGCTTGCAGACGCCAAGTTTTCGAATAGTGATATAAATGAAGTAATATTGGTCGGAGGAATGACTCGTATGCCAGCCGTTCAGGAAGCGGTGAAGAAATTTTTCGGCAAGGAACCGAACCGCGATATCAATCCGGATGAAGTGGTAGCGGTTGGTGCTGCCATTCAGGGTGGAGTTATGCAAGGAGACGTGAAAGATGTATTGCTTCTTGATGTAATACCATTGTCACTCGGTATTGAGACTCTGGGCAGTGTATCGACCAAACTTATTACCAAAAATACCACTATTCCGACACAGAAGATGCAGGTATTTTCGACTGCTGTGGATAATCAGCCGTCAGTGGAAATCAATATTTTGCAAGGTGAACGTGAAATGGCTGCGGACAACAAATCGTTGGGAAGATTCGTTTTGGAAGGTTTGCCACCGGCACCGCGAGGTGTGCCACAAGTCGAGGTTACTCTCGATGTTGATGCCAATGGAATCTTGAACGTTAAGGCTAAGGATAAAGCGACCGGTAAGGAACAGTCTATCCGTATCGAGGCTTCATCGGGACTTACGGATGCGGAAATCGAGAAGATGACCAAGGATGCCGAGCTGCATGCCGATGAAGATAAGAAGAAAAAAGAGCAGATTGAGGTGAAAAATAACGCCTCCACTCTCGTTTACACTACCGAGAAGCTTATCCGTGAATCGGGCGA
Source organism: Minisyncoccota bacterium (assembly GCA_028690055.1). Classification (GTDB taxonomy): domain Bacteria; phylum Patescibacteriota; class Minisyncoccia; order JAHIHE01; family JAGLIN01; genus STD2-77. The sequence continues at coordinate 44,726 of JAQVBZ010000002.1, forward strand.
TAAGATGAAAGAAGAGGACAAGAAAGATTTACAGGAGAAAGTCGCGGCTCTTGATAAAGTGAAAGACGGCGAAGACTATGAGGCTATCAAGAAGGCAAGCGAGGAACTTTCTGCCGCCGCGCAGAAAATCGGTACCGAAATGTACCAACAGGCGCAACAAGCCGATGCGGCAGCGGCTGGCGCAGCGGGTACGGAAGAAAAGAAAGACGGTCCGGTCGAAGGGGAATATGAAGAAGTGAAAGACGACAAAAAGAATGAAGACGAGAAGAAATAATTTTTCTGTGTCGGGTTAAAATATATTGTTTTGTATCCTGTAGAGACGCGATTTATCGCGTCTCTTTTGTAGTCGTCGATCATTTTGTCGCATGGAGTAGCGAGCTTTAGCCTACGCGGTCCGACCTCTAAGTCGAATTTGGATTACACTGGAAATGGTACGGATGCCGCGCGGAAACGTTCTATAGCGTATCTCGTACCATTTCTGGTGTGATACGAAATGTCGAGAAAAAAGTTCTCTTCCTGTGAATCTTAATAAGCACGAAAAATACCTCCGCCATCTTTCTCGGAAAAGTAAAACAGCGAGGGTATTTTTTGTATGTTTTTAGAACACTAAGATAGGATAAAATCGATAGTCGACTCAAACCATCCGTTTTCAGTGCCAGCGCGTAAAAATCCCAGGATTAGGAGGATTATCAATATATTTATAAAGCGGAGGGCGATTTTTTGTGAATCAGGCCGTCCCTGATACGCTGATTTTCTTATTCCTGCCATTTTTTCTAATTTATAGTGTATTACTTTACTCTTAATATACCGTAAAAATGCGGTATTGACAAGTTCACGATTTATGATAAAGTATGAGTAAAGTTACTCTTCAAAAAAATGGTCTCCTAAATATAGGAAATAGGAGAAAAAACGGGGGAAGGGAAATTTAGAAATAAAAGTGAAGGTGAAGAATATGGATAAAAAGATTAGAATTGTTCGTACGAAGAAAGAAATCGAGAAAGACGAATTTGCCTCATTGAGATGGAGTCTTCTTTTGCCTAATGTTAGGAAAATCGAAGAACAAGAAGCGGTGATTGCAAAATTCTCCCGCCACTCTCTTTCAACAGAGAAGAAACAAGAGCCTCTACCTACTTCGGAGGCTACCAATTTATTTAAGTGGATTCAATTTTCTAATAATCCTGCGGGGAGCACTGCTCCTACGCTAAAAGAGCTTGAGAGAAAGAAACTGAGTCTTCTTAGAGAGTCGGTGCTTCTAACTTGCACCGAGGATAGGATAGAAGAGATAGTGGTAGAGGTCGATCATATAGATAAAGTGTTGGGCAACTTTGTCTCTTTGCGTCCATAATTTTTATTGATGTTTAAAAATTTCCAGGAAATAGTTTGTTCAAACGGACAATAACCGTATTGCAAGCTATTTCCTGTGAGCATTTTTTTTGAATTAAGTCGTGTTTTAGCATAAACGCATTTTGGGGTGTGTTTTTTTGTTTGTTTGGAAGATATTTTGGGGTATTATAAGCTTAGATTTCAAAAACTCTTCCTGGAATCGTTCAGTCACCGTTTTCTGCCATAAACCCTCATTTTGTTATTTTGTAAGAATCTTCTGATAACTATCCGGTCTTGAAATGCAATTATAGCTGAATATTTTATTGCAGGGGGTATATGGAAGCTTATTCTCGGTCTGATCGGGGAATGATAGGATACGAACATTTATATGGGAGAGTGGATTTAGAGGGTTGATGAGGCATAGTTTTGAGATTCACGTATTGTAAATTTTGACAGTTTGACAGTTTTTTGATATGGTTTTAATGACATTGTAAATAAAAAAAGAAGAATTGTTAAGAGGTATTAAATTGGTAAATGATATAATACCAGTTCTTGAAAGCGGCAGAGTAATCGCATATGAGAATGGAAAAGGGGATATAATCGAAAAAAAAGAAGATATAGAAAAATACATTTTTTTGGGCATAAATATCGATTCTGTTGAGCCTAGGACTGTATTTAACGGTGAAGATGGGGAAGAGTAAAAACAGGCTAAAGATTAAAAAACGGAAAAAACGTTTTTCTTTTTTTGTCTCCAAAAACCGTTTGACATTCGCTTCATATTTGCTACAATAAATCTGCAATCTTACATTTCCTACATATAGGATTTTAATTCAAAAGTTTATGAAAATGGTTAATCTAAATAAATCGTTTTATGGCATGACCACTTTGGGAGAGAAGGGGCAGATAGTGGTGCCGGCGGAGGCGCGCAAAGCTATGAAATTGGAAAAAGGGGAGAAGCTTCTGGTTTTCAGTATGGACGAAGACATCTTGATTTTGGCTAAGACTACCGGTTTGGAGAAATTTGCTTCTCATCTTGCGGAAAAGTTGAAGGATGTCAATGAAGTTATAAAAAATAAGAAGATTAAATAAACCATAAAGATATGAAAAATAGAACTAAACTTATTATCCTCGTTGTGATTCTGTCAGTGGCGGCATATATCGGATATAACTCTACCAAACAAACGCCGCTTAATTACACCGGCGCCAAGGTGGAACGGGGGGACGTTGTGCAAACTGTCTCAGCGACAGGTACGGTTGAGGCTGCGAAGAAAATCGATTTGAAGTTTATGAGTTCCGAGAAGATCAAGGAAATCAACGTCAAAGTCGGAGATGAAGTAAAGGAAGGCGATATTTTGGCAAAATTGGATACTTCGAAATTGGATTCACAGCTTTTACAGGCGCAAGCATCTCTTGTGGCGGCGCAGGCCAATCTGCAGACGGTTCTGAACGGATCGACCGACGAGCAGGTCAAGTCGGCAGTGACAACCGTAGATAATGCGGAGGTGGCCCTTCTGAGCGCCAAGCAGAGTCTGGAGGATACAAAAGCTTCCGCGCAAGAAGATATTGCCAGTGCGGAATTTTCATTGAAAAGCGCAAAAGTTTCTCTTGCCAGTGCCAATGCAAGTTTGGCGAACGTAAAAATTTCTAATGATAATAGTTTAAACAATGTCTATGAGGCGGCTTGGGACGGGGTGACTTCGGCTTTGGCGGTTTGTGACGACGCCTTAAATACAAACACGACCGTTCTGGAAGATGATGATGCCAGTAATACCCTAGGTGTTTTGAATTCTCAATCTTTGCGTATTGCCGAAATCAGTGAATACGCGGCCCGAAGTTCTTATGATTCTGCCTTGGATTTTAAGATTGGCAATGCTTCCGGTCGTACGGAGACAACTATCGACGAGGCGATAACCAAGACTCAAGATGCTTTAGAAAAGACAAGGGTGACCCTTTCTGACACTTATTCGGTTTTGCAAGCGACGATCACTTCCTCGGATTTGACTCAAGCGGAATTGGACGCGCTCAAGGCGAATATTTCCGGCAGCAGGTCGAGTATTAATACTGCAATTGCCACGTTGACAAACAAAAAACAAGCGATTTCTACTCAGAAGACTGCGAATCAAACCAGTCTAACAAGTGCGGAGTCGGCCGTAAATTCGGCAAATAGTGCGGTTGCTGTTTCTGAAAGTAGTCTTTCTTCCGTAAAGTCATCGGCAGTTTCTAGAATCAACAGTTCTCAAAATGCGGTCTATGCGAGCGAAGGAAGTCTGAGACAGGCGCAGGATAATTTAAATCAGGTGAGTGCTCGACCCGAGTCCTCCAAGATTACGGCTTCAAGGGCGCAGGTGAATCAGGCGCGAGCTAGTGTGGATTTAATAAATAATCAGATGAACGATATGATTCTGATCGTTCCGCACGCTGGAATAGTAACGGCGGTGAACGGAGAAGTGGGGGAGCTTGTTTCGGCATCTGTGCCTTTCGTGTCAATCATCATTTCCAATGGCTTTGAAATCAAGGCAAACATCTCAGAAGTGGAGATCTCGAAAATCAAAGTAGGCGATGAAGTGGATATCACTTTCGATGCCTTGGGAATGGATCAGGTGTTTAAAGGCGAAATCAGTGAAATTGATCCGGCGGAGACAATTGTCTCGGGTGTTATTTACTATAAAGTCACAACACTGTTTGTGGGTGATGGCGAAATCATCAAGTCAGGCATGACCGCGAATCTGGATATTATGACAGCGAAGAAAGAAAATGTCTTGAAGATTCCATTCCAGGCACTCAAAGAAAAGGACGGGAATAAATATGTGCAGGTGGTAGTCGATAATAAAGTACAGGAGATCTCAGTTGAAGTCGGACTAAAAGGCGATTCAGATTATGAGATTATCGGAGGGGTCACAGAAGGACGAGAAGTCGTAACGTTCTTGGAGGAAACAGAATAATTAACCCCAAGGACTTCGTTGCTCGCATAAAATATTTTTTGTCATCCCGAAAATCGTACTCGGTTGAGGGATCTGGGAAATACAAGAAGTCTGCAAAAATGTTATCTTACTGACAAAATTTCCTACTCGCATCGTACCCTTCCTAGATTCCTCAATCGCAGTAGCTCATTTCGGAATGACAAAACCGGAGGGTCTCTGTAGCAATAAGATTTCTAATGAAACAATATATGTCTATCCTTATAAAAGTTGAAGATGTCAAAAAGACTTTCCAAAGCGGTGAGCTTGAGACGCAGATTATCAAAGGAGTGTCTTTTGGAATCGAGGAGGGGGATTTTGTGGCGATTATGGGATCTTCAGGAAGCGGGAAATCGACATTGATGTATATTCTCGGACTTTTAGATAAGCCTACCTCTGGTAAATATTATTTCGAGGGGTTGGATACGGGTGAGCTGGATGACGATAAATTGGCAGAATTTCGCAGTGAGAAAATCGGTTTTATATTCCAATCTTATAACCTTTTGGAGCGGACATCAGTGATGGACAACGTTCTTTTGCCGGCGACCTATCTTGATAATGGCGATATAAACAAAGCGAAAAAAAAGGCGAAAGAGCTTTTGGAGAGGGTGGGGTTGGGACATCGTCTTGAATACAGCCCGAATAAGCTCTCGGGAGGAGAACAGCAGCGTGTGGCAATTGTCAGGTCGCTTATCAATAATCCGAAGCTTATTTTGGCGGACGAGCCGACGGGAAATCTGGATAGTAAATCAGGCAGGGAGATTATGGAGATTTTGCAGAACTTGAACGATGATGGAGTGACTATTATAATGGTTACCCATGAGCAGCAGACGGCAGAATGTGCGAAAAGGATTCTGACCATAAAAGACGGGCTTATTTTGGAGGACAAAAGGAACGGACACAAGAGATTGGCATCCGGCGGAGAGTATAATAAATAGTTTATGAATACGAAATTTACCGTTAAATTTGCTTGGAAAAATATTATTGCCAACAAAAGGCGATCATTTTTGACAATGCTCGGAATGATTATCGGCGTGGGGTCGGTAATTGCGATTATGGCAATCGGTGCAGGTGCTGAGAGCTATGTCTTTTCTCAGCTGGAGGTTTTTGGTGGTAATCTGGTGGGCGTGACACCGGGAGCGAGCGAGGAGGATGGTCCGCCGGCTTCGGTTTTCGGTGTAGTGATTACGACACTTACCTATGAAGATGCAAAAGAAATCGGTAAAATTAATCATATTATGGCGGTGACGCCTTATGCGAATGGTAATACAAAAGTGAGCTATCGCGATAAGGCAAAAAACGTCGATTTTTCCGGAGTGACCTCGGACTTTTTGGAAGTAGAGAATTCTAAAATCGAGAAGGGGAGATTTATCCTGGAGGATGAAAATGACAGCGTGGCAAGGAACGCGGTCTTGGGAAACGGAATTGCCAGAGATTTGTTTGAAGATGAAGACCCTCTGGGCAAGAAGATAAAGATAGGACAGGAGAGTTTCTCTGTGGTGGGGGTCCTGACCAAGAAGGGCTCATCGCTTCTTTCCAATCAGGATGAACAGATTTATGTTCCAGCCCGTACGGCGCAGAAAGTTTTACTCGGGATAAATCATATTTCTATCTTGCGCGCCAAGGTTGATGAGGAGAAAAATATTGCTCCGGTAATCGCAGAGATGCAATCCATTCTGCGTAATCAACACGGCATTAAAACGGGAATGAACGATGATTTCTCGGTACGAAGTATGAGTCAGGCTTTGGATATCATCGGGACAGTGACGGGTGCAATCAGTGTTTTCTTGGGTGCGATTGCGGCTATTTCTCTTTTGGTGGGAGGTGTCGGTATTATGAATATCATGTTGGTGGCGGTGACCGAAAGAACTCGGGAAATCGGGCTTCGAAAGGCGATAGGTGCGAAAAGAAAAGATATAATTATGCAATTTCTGACAGAGGCGGTGATGCTGACTTTCATTGGCGCCGTGATAGGGATTATCGGTGGTTCTGTTTTTTCGTATATCGTGGCGACGGTGGTCAGTGCCGTTGGTTATCATTGGGAATTGATTATCACCTTGAACTCGGTATTGCTTTCCGTTTCGGTTGCGGCGATTATCGGACTTGTATTTGGGATTTATCCCGCATATAAAGCGGCGAAATTAAATGCGATTGAATCGCTGCGGTATGAATAGGGATGATTAATGAGATATAAATAATGTGTCATTCTGAACGCAGTGTAACGGAGCGAATAATCCCGTCACTACGTGGGACATGGCGGGATTCTTCGGGGTACCTCAGAATGACAGGTAAAATAAAAAAGTAATTGTTAATATTTGAATAGCATATGTCAATATATTCTCCGAAAATCCTGAAGACTATGAAACTGGCTTGTGCCGGGCTTACTTCTAATAAGACTCGGACTGGGCTTTCTGTGCTCGGAATTGTAATCGGGGTGGCGGCGGTGATTATAATCGTGTCGATGGGTCAGGGGCTCAAGTCTCTTATTTTGGGGCAGCTTACCTCTTTCGGTTCGGACGTGATGTCTATAGAGATAAAAATTCCTGGATCTGATCTGGCTAGCAGTTCGCGCTCAATGGCGCAGGGGGTGGTCATTACCTCTCTTAAATCAGCGGATGCAGAGGCGCTTCGTAATAAGGATAGATTTCCTTATATTGATGTGGTATCAGGGTATTCTTCCGGCATGGAGTTGGCGACCTATAAAGAAGAGGAAAAACAGGCTATGATTATTGCTTCCGATGCTTATTATCAGGGAATAGACACTTTGACGGTGGCGAAAGCGGGGAGATTTTTTACTCAAGCCGAGAATGACAGTGTGGCGCAGGTGGTTCTGATAGGTTCGGATATCGCCAAGAAATTTTTTGGCGAGGATGATCCTGTGGGCAAAAATATCAAAATCAAGAACAAGAATTTTCTGGTCATAGGAGTATTGAAGGAAAGAGGCTCGGTAATGACTTTCAATATGGACGAGCTTCTGATTATCCCGATCAAAACTTCGCAGAAGATATTACAGGGAGTGGACCATATCCAAGAAATCGGAATCAGACTGGAAGATAAAAAATATCTGGCGCAGGCAAAATATGAAATCGCAGGTCTAATGCGTGAGCAGCATAAGATTGAAGACCCTAAGAATGATGATTTTCAAATCGTTACGATGGATGAGGCTTTGAAAACAGTAGATTCTATCACGACCGCCATTTCGATTCTGCTAGGGCTTCTGGCTGCCATTTCGCTTTTTGTGGGTGGTATCGGTATTATGAATATCATGCTGGTAATAGTAGCGGAGAGAACTAGGGAAATCGGACTGCGCAAAGCGGTAGGCGCGCGCTATCGGGACATTATGAATCAATTCGTGATGGAAGCGATGGCTATTTCGCTCATAGGCGGACTGATAGGAATCGTAATCGGGGTGTCTTTTTCTTTCCTAGTGTCGCAAATCATAACGTATTATCTGGGGATGGATTGGCCGTTTGTAATTTCCTCGGGCGCTATTTTGATATCTTTCGTGGTGGCGGCTGTGTTCGGTATGGTTTTCGGATGGTATCCCGCCAAAGAGGCCGCGCAGTTGAGTCCGATTGAGGCGCTGAGGAAGAATTAGCATAAGTATGGTTGTAAATTTTATAAATATATGGAGTAGCAGGTTTCAACCTGCGCGGTTATCTCAAACCGATGGATATGTTTTTCTATAGCACGGGGTATTATACCGCTATAGCATTCATTCACATCGGACAGCCGCGCGGGATGAATTCCATTACTCTCTGTGACAGTTCATTCAATTCGCGCTATACGATAAGGCGAGTTTTTTATACCTAAAGCACTCCGTCTTTGACAATCATACGCCCTTCTGCTAGTATTAAATTGTATTTAAGCAAATTAATTTTTTCGGTTGGTTGGACTTAATGGATGCGTTTATATTCTAGAAAATGATAAAAATATGCTGTTTTACTTCTTAAAATTTGGACATTTGCCCCAAAACGGCTTGATTTCGAAAAATAAATTTTTTAAGACCCTAATGGATAAAAGGGCTGGTCTTTTCTTGTAGAAAGACGCCTTTGTCCGGCTTTTGCATATTTTTCGCATACTTAAATCTCCTCTAACTGGACTTAGGAGAAAAAAATGGACATAGTAATTGTTAGTTTGGGAACCCTCCTTTTGGGAGGGGTGATAGGTTATTTTAGTAGACAGTTTTTCGCCAAAAAACAGGTGGAGAGCGCGGAAGCCAAAGTGGGCAAGATTTTCTCGGATGCTAAAGATAAGGCGGCGGAGACGGTTCTGGAAGCGCAGAATAAGGCAGTGAAGATTTTGGAAGATGCAAAGGCGGATGAGAGCGAGCGCGTGAGGCAGATTGCTCGCAACGAGGAAAGGGTTGCCAAAAAGGAAGATTCGTTGGATAAGAAGTCGACGGACATCGACAAGCAGAAAGAGGGCTTGCAGGAAAAGAGCAAGCAGATTATGAGCATCAAAGAAGAAGTTGAGAAAATCAAGGAGGAACAATTGGAGAAGCTCCAGAAAATCGCGGAATTGGATCAGGAAAAAGCGAGGGCTATTATTATCGACAGGGTGGAGAAAATGCATCAGGAAGAAATTCTCAAGCGGATTAAAATCCTGGAGGCGGAAGGTATGGAAGAGGTTAATAAGAAAGCCAATAATATAATCGTGCAGGCTATCCAGAAATATTCCGGTACGCACACAGCGGAGACGACTACTTCGACCGTGGAAATTCCCAGCGACGAAATGAAAGGAAGAATCATCGGACGGGAAGGTCGCAACATTCGTACGCTTGAACAGTTGACCGGAGTTGAAGTTATTATCGACGATACTCCTGAAACCATCATCATTTCCGGTTTTGATCCTATCCGTCGGCAAGTGGCCAAGCTTTCTTTGGAAAAGCTCATTTCTGACGGCAGAATCCATCCGGCACGCATTGAGGAGGTGGTGGATGAAACCAAGAAGGAAATCATCAATTCCGTCAAGGAAGCGGGAGAGGTGGCTGTAGCTGATTTGGGCGTGGTGGGATTCGATCCCAAGTTGGTCCAGCTTATCGGCCGTCTCAAATACCGGACCAGTTATGGGCAAAACGTGCTTTTGCACTCTGTCGAGGTTGCGAGACTGTCGGCGTCAATCGCTTCTGAATTGAAAGCGGACGTGACCATCGCGAAGAAGGCGGGGTTATTGCACGACATCGGCAAGGCAGTGGATCACGAGATACAAGGTACTCATGTCGAAATTGGAATCAATATTCTTAAGAAATTCGGTATTTCAGAAGATGTCATCATCGCCATGAAATCTCATCACGAAGATTTCCCTTACGAAAGCACCGAGGCGGTCATCATCAAAGTTGCGGATGCGATTTCGGCATCGAGACCGGGCGCGCGCAAAGATACTCTGGAAAACTATATCAAGCGTTTGGAGGAATTGGAGAATATCGCCAACTCGTTTGAAGAGGTCGAGAAGAGTTATGCGATCCAAGCGGGCAGGGAAGTTCGCGTATTCGTTACTCCGGAAAAGATTGACGATATGGGCGCGATGAAACTATCGCGTAAGATTGCCGATCGTATCGAGGAGACGCTGAACTATCCGGGAGAAATTAAGGTGCACGTAATCCGCGAGACAAGGGCGGTGGAGTATGCGAGATAATTTAGACTTTTTGCCATAGGGGGTGTCATTATGAGTTGTAGGGGCACAATATCTTGTGCCCTTTGTAAAAGGTTGGATACGGAATTATGGTTTATCTTTTTTTGTGCTCCTACCGCCGTGTCATCCTGAGGTAAGCACGAAGGATCCCGTTATGTCCCACATATTGACGGGATTCTTCGCTCCGCTCTGCTGCGCTCAGAATGACGTGCTTATCCGGTTGCGCTTATAGCTTTTTTGTTATAGGTTATCAGTGATTAGTTATAAGTTATTTTTTATGCGTATACTTTTTTTGGGAGATATGGTAGGGAAGCCAGCTAGGGCTGCGGTTGCGAAATTTATCGCGGAGAAAAAGTCCGAAATGGGCGTGGACGTGGTTATTGCCAACAGTGACAACCTGGCGCACGGTAGGAGCGTCACGCGTAAGACCGTTGAGGAGATGCTTAGCTCCGGAGTCGATATTATGACTTGCGGAGATCATGCTTGGGATAATACCCAGGCTTTTGATATCTTACAGGCGGGAGATTTGGATTTTATCTGTCCCTGCAATCTGCCCGGATTGGATTCGGGTTTGAGTGGGAAAATATTTGAAAAGATGGGAACGAAGATTTTGGTAATCAATCTGATCGGTAGAGTTTTTATTGACAAGGAGTTGACTTCGCCTTTTGATGCGGTGACGGAGATTTTGCGGCACAATGAAAAAGAAGAACGGGTAAAAATCATCATAGTGGATTTTCATGCGGAGACCACTAGCGAGAAGAAGGCGTTAGGCAGATTCCTGCGCGGCAAGGTGTCGGCGGTTTTGGGCACGCACACGCATGTACAGACGGCGGATGAAGAGCTTTTGGGCGATTATACGGCTTATATTACGGATGTGGGAATGGTCGGGGTGGAGGATTCGATCCTGGGCTGTGACGAAAAAGCAGTACTGGAACAGTATGTCAGTGGCGCGCCTTTCAAATATAAGCTAGCGGAAGATAACCGCGTAATGATCCAGGGAGTGCTTTTGGATATCGATGAAAAAAGCGGCAAGACGATGAAAATTGAAAGGGTGCAAGAGGGGATTTTACCCGAAGTTTAAAAAGCTTGCCTTATCCTAGCCATTTGTGTATAATGCCTGTATAAATTTGTATGCGTATAAGATTTTCAAAATATAGCATTTAATTTGGTGCTTAATCAATTTAAGAAGAAGGGAGGTGTATCAATGACAAAAGATGAATTGATCGATAGTGTTGCTTCCAAAACTGACTCTTCCAAAAAAGACGTAGAGAGGATTCTTAGCGCTATAATGGAAACTATCACCAACTCTTTGACCGATGGTGAAAAAGTTGCTTTGACCGGTTTCGGAACCTTCGACATCAGCAAAAGAGCTGCTCGAGTAGGTGTTAACCCACAGAACCCGGGCCAGAAGATTCAGATCCCAGCTATGACTGTTCCTAAGTTCAAAGCCGGAAAGAGTCTAAAGGACGCTGTAAAGTAAATGCTTTTAAATAAGAAATCTCAATCGACCCGAAAGGGGAGGTTGGGGTTTTTTGTTTGTAGGGATGATTGATCTATGTGTGCCTGTAGAGACGCCGATTTATCGCGTATGATCCATCGAAAAAAACACATTACTCCGCATTCCGAGACGCGATAAATCGGCGTCTCTACAGATAACGGTTTTTGTCCTGTCTGTGATTATTTTAGGCGATAGGCTTGACATATGTTAAGTAAGTTACTACCATATGGAGAAAGCGGAGGATTGCATGGGTAAACATATAAAAGAGAATGAGAAGATACGAGAATTAAAAAAAGAACTGATAGAAAAATATGGAGTGAAATTGTTTGACGTGGAAAATGGGAGGTTGTCGTTTACTCTTCAGAGAGAAAGACATTATTTTCGATTCGAAGAAGGTGGCTGTTGTCAGTGGTTGCCCTCGATTAAATCAGGCGATGCCGAGAAATTTATTAGAGAGCTTCTTGCCATAGGTTTCATAAAAAAAGACGGAGGATACCTCGATTGGTGGGAATAAAAAAGAGTATTAACCGTAAAAAGTGAAGATATTATCTTATCTTCCATTTTTCCAAGTTCGCAATGATTTGCGGGTTTAGAAAAGTTTGTACGATAAGGGTAAGAGCACTGCCTATGGGCGGTGTTTTTTTGTTGCACAAATTATTGGAGTAGGGGATTATCACATTATTAGGCTAATCGAAAAAAGGACTGTCCTTACAGAATCAAAAGGACAGTTCTTGCTTGTCATTGCGGGAGTGTGCAAAGTAATCTCGCCGGAGCGTGGTCTCCAGACCCGGTCCATAGGTTTGAAACATCAAAAATTCATCCTCTTATCATGTCTCTTTATAAATGCCGTGGAATATAAAATTGTGTTTGCTTTGTGCTGTCTTGTCCCGAAATCAAAACGTTACGAAACCGGCCTGGAGACCAGTTCCGGCAGGGGAGCAGGTTCAAACCTGCTCCCGCCTCTCTCCTGCATCTCAATAGTTGTTTGACTTAAACGCATATTTTACCTAAAATGAATTAGTAATGATTGAATAAGCTTATTAGGTTACCCTTTATGAAAATAGCCATCGATGCGCGTAGTTTGGAGGGGGATAAGACCGGAGTAGGGAGGTATTTGGAGAACATATTGAAGGTCTGGAAAGGCAGAGAGGACTGCAGTTTTATTTTGTATTTCAAGGATGAAATTCCGAAACGAGACTTTTTGAGCGGCAAAAATTTCGAGCTTAAGAGGCTGGAGAATCCGTTATTTCGGTCCAGTAATTTTTTCTTTCAGCACTTTTTACTGCCTTATAGCTTGAAGAAAGACAAGGCGGATTTTTTCTTTTCGCCTTTTTATCTACGGCCGTTTATCTGTCCGGTCCGGTCCGCAATCACACTGCATGACATATCTTACGAGGCGCATCCGGAGTGGTTTGATAAGAAGAGCCAGTTTATTTTGAAAATGCTTTCCAAAATGAGCGCCCGCAAGGCCGATGTCATCTTTACTGTCTCGGATTACAGCAAGGGCGAGATTATGAAATATTATGGTACTGCTGCCGATAAGATCGTTGTTACGCCGTTGGCGCCGGACGGGAGCTTTTATTTTGAAGAGGATACGCAAAAAAATGAGATAACGAAAAATAAATATGGGCTTTCGAAATTTATCTTGTGCGTGGGGACGATGTTTACTCGCAGGCACACTGAGGAAATCATCGAGGCTTTCGAGAAATATTCCGCGGATAATGACGGCTATCAACTCTGCCTTGTCGGGAAGAATAAGACATTCCCCACAGTCGATATCGAAAAGATGATAGACGGGGTGAACGTGAGATTTAAAGAGAAAAAAATCGTTCACATAGACTCCGTGTCGGAAGGCGAGCTGATGACGCTCTACAGCTGTTGTTATGCGGTCATCTATCTTTCTGATTATGAGGGTTTCGGGCTGCCCGTAGTGGAGGTACAGTTCTTCCGAAAGCCGGTCATCACCAGCCGTAACACTTCGCTAATCGAAGTAGGTGGCGAGTCGGTAGAGTTCGTATCCAAAAACGAGATTGAGGATATTCTGCGGGGCTTGAAAAAAGTTTTGAATGATCAAATTTATTATAACTATCTAGTTGCGAAGGGGGAGGACAACATCCGGAGATTCGGCTGGAAGTCGTGCGCCGATCGGACACTCTCGGCCATATCAAAATTAAAAAAAGTTTAAAAGGACCTTTTATGAAAAATTTGACACAAGCGCTCTGGCTATCGGAATTCGCGCTAGCCCTGCTCATTATTACTGGTGTGGCGGATGCGACCATGGCGTATATCTCGCTCTTCGTACTGCTCTTCGGGATATGGAAACTCAGCAATCTGGAAGCTTTGCGGCTTTATATATATTCAATACCTATTTTTGTAACCCTTCCCCCCAGCGTTTTTTCGGAGGCGATGAGCGTGTGGAGGTTTGCGCTTTTATTTTTTGTTTTTAAGATATTTTTGGAAAGATTCGAAATTCTAGCGACCTTTCGCAATCGGGGGCTGACTTTCAAAGATAAGAAGAGTGAAATCTATTCGCGCTTCGGAGACTTTATCGCCATAGCCAAGACTTCTAATTATTACGGCATTTTGTATCCGACGGTGCTTTTTGGTATCATCGGCATATTGTCCTTGTTTTCTGCTCAGAGTCTTGGGGCGGGTGTTAAGAAGATGGTTTTTTTGGGGAGCGTGTTTTTGCTTTTCAGTGTCGTTTCTTTCGCTGTGCGGAAGAAAGAGGACGTGGAGAAGGTACTGAAGTCCGTCTTTGCCTCGGGTGTGGGTATCTTGGCCATCGGCTATCTCCAGCTAGGCGCCACTTTTGGTATGACTCTTTATGATTTTTGGGGAATGTGGGATAAATATGTGATCCAGGCATTCTATGGTGAGCGTACCATGCATCTGCTCAGTTACAGCAATACCTGGTTTTCCTATTACGATGCGAGTGGCGAAATCCCGCCGACGTTGCGGATGTTTTCGGTGATGCCGGACTCACATTCTTTTTCGATGCTGATGATAATTTTCATACCATTCGCGCTTTTTTATGCTTTCGCGGCGAAGAAAAAATCCGTCAAAGCAAAATATTTAGCAGTTTTGGCGCTGATGTTTTTGGCTATATATTTTTCCGGTTCGCGCGGCGCCTGGGTCGGGTGGTTGGGGGCTCTGGCGGTCGCCCTTTATTTCTATCTGCTTGAAAAGATGCCACGTGGAATCAAGATTGTGAACGCGGGGGATTACGCAAAACTAAAAAATGTTTATAAAAAGGCTTTGGGGGCGATGCTGATTTTTATCGTGATCATTCCCGTCGCATCTCTGGTATTGAATCTTAATCAGGACTCTCAACTCATCCGTGAGGGGAGGATGCTGAGTGCGGAACAAAAAAAGAATGCTCTGTTGCACAGGACGTGGTCCATTTCTGATATGGAAGAGACTTCTAATAAAGGACGGATGGAAATCTGGGGCGACAGTGCGAATTCAGTCATTCGCCATCCGCTACTGGGTATCGGTATCGGGAATTTTCCATTTGCGCTTGAGGAAAAAATCGGCACGAGTAAAATGGGGGCCTCTGCACACAACATCTATCTGGATATTGCGGTTGAGATGGGGTTGGCAGGTGCGTTAATCTTTTTGTGGATGTCATGGAAGATCGCCGAGAAACTCTTCTTGCTCTCACGAAAGTTCAAGGAGGAAAGATTCCGTCTGTTGGCGTTTTCAATCCTGCTATCCTTCGTGTGGATTTGCGCTTACGGATTATTCGATGTGGTTATTCTCAATGACAAGGTCCTGATGTTCATCGTTATCATCCTCGCCGTTCTTTACAAATTGGAGGACCTGGAAGAGAGGGAAAGTGTGGGCAAAACCGCCCTATAAGACAGGTAAAAAGGCGAAGCTGGGAGAGCTTCTTTCGGCTTTGATTTTTTATTGTGATTGTAGTATCATAGTATTGTGTTTAATAACTTAAAAACTGCTAATATATGGTTTATATTGATGATGAAAATAAGTTCGAAGTCCGGGAGATCAGAGAGCCGGAGGCGAAACCTTCGGAGTTGGGGGAACTAAAGAAAAAGAGGAAAAAACGAAAAATTTTCAGATTAAGAAATATTTTTCTGGCCGTTATTATTATGGCGCTATTGGGGGGCGGATATTTTTTCTATAAGACGAGCAATGCCTTTGACCAGATTACGGGAGAGAGTAATTCTCTTATCAAAAGCATTATCAGAATGATTCCGCTGGGGGACAGTTTTAATATTTTGCCTAATGAAGGGGGCGTGTCTTCACCTATTGACGAGATCCGTAATGACAAACTGGATAGACTCAATATTTTGCTGTTGGGGTTGCGCGGTGTGGATGATCCCAACGGAGGCCTGCTGACCGATACGATGATGGTGGTCAGCTTTAAACCAAAAACTAATGAAGTAGCCCTTATTTCCATTCCGCGTGATCTGTACGTGTCGATACCCGATACCAATACCAAAGGAAAGATAAATGAAGTCTATGCTCATGGGATGAATAATGGTGACTGGAAGGATGGACTCGAATACAGCAAACAGGAAATAGAAGAAGTGACCGGACTGGATATCCATTATGTGGCGAGTGTAGATTTCTTGGCTTTCAAGGAAATCATCGACACTCTGGGCGGAGTAACTGTTTATCTTGACAAGCCCTTTGTTGAAAGTGTGCCTTTCGAGGAGGGGTATATATCGCTACCCGCAGGAAAGAACACTCTCGACGGGCAGAAGGCGCTCCTTTATTCTCGCGCCAGATACAGTAGCAGCGATTTTGATCGGGCTAGACGACAGCAACAAGTTTTGGTGGCAGTGAAGGACAAAGCATTGAATTTGGGCATTCTCTCCAATCCGATAAAATTGGTTGCCATACTGGACTCAGCGGGCAATCATGTACGGACGGATGCTGAGCTTTGGGAGATAAAGGAAATGGCGGAGCTTTTTCGCAACGCGAATACCGGCACTATCAAACATAAAGTTTTTGATACCAGCGAGGAGGGGCTGCTCAATCAGACGCACAATTCTGTCGGACAATATATCCTTCTGCCTGTAGGCGGCAATTACGACAAGATCTACGAAGCCTGCCGGAATATTTTTGATTAAATATAAGGGACCGACTGATTACACAATAAAAAATAACATTCAAATCTAGATGCAAAATAATAGAAAAAGTCTGGTTCTGATGGCGACCCTGCTCGTAATTTCTTTCGGGTTCGGTTTTAATTATGGACGTAACAGCCTGCCGTCGCAGGGTGGTGCGAAAGATATTTTCGGGCTGGTGAAGGGGGATAAATCGGTGGTTGAGGAAAATGCGGACTTCGGTGTATTTTGGGAAGCGTGGGATTTGATAGAAAAAAACTATATTTTAGGACCGCTGAACCGGCAGAAGATGGTGTACGGGGCGGTTACCGGTATGGTGGATTCTTTGGGTGATCCGTATTCAACTTTTTTGACACCCGAGGAGAATAGTGCCCTCAATGATGACCTGAAAGGTGTTTTTGGTGGCATCGGAGCCGAAGTGGGGTATCGAGAAGAGGCTATTACCATTATTGCTCCGCTCAAAAACAGCCCTGCTGAGAAAGCCGGATTAATGGCGGGTGATCAGATCGTGGGGGTGGACAATAAAAGTACAGAGGGCTTGAACGTGGACGAGGTGGTGGAGATGATTAGGGGGGAGAAAGGAGTTTCGGTAAAAATTGCCGTGGTGCGGGGAGAGGAAACGCTCACTTTCGATATTGTGCGCGATACTATCGTGGATAAAACTGTGAGATGGGAAATGAAAGAAGGACAGGTGGCTTACATTGAAATCACGCAATTCAAACAAGATACGGCCACTGAACTGGACGCACAGATAGGAGATATTCTGGCGCAGGATCCCAAGAGTGTCGCGCTGGATTTGCGCAACAATCCGGGAGGATATCTGAATGTGGTCGTGGACGTGGCCAGCAGATTTATCGATGAAGGGCAGATTGTCGTAACTGAGGAATCGGGGGAATCCAACCAGGTCTACAAAGCGAGTGGAGGCAAGAGATTTAGTAATCTGCCGATAGTAGTTCTTGTAAACGAAGGAAGCGCAAGTGCGGCTGAAATTTTGGCGGGCGCCTTGAAGGACCATCATCTGGGTACGTTGGTAGGAAAGCAGACTTTCGGTAAAGGATTGGTGCAGGGTATTTCCGAATTGCAGGATGGCTCAGCTTTGAAGATCACAGTTGCTAAATGGTTGACTCCCGATGGCAATAATATCAATAAGGACGGTATCGCTCCGGATGTGGAGGTAGAATATACTATGGACGACTTTAAGGCGGGCAAGGATCCTCAGTTGGACAAGGCATTGGAGATATTGAGAGCGAATAACCAATAGTTGAATATGACTATAGCTTGTATCTCCTTGTGTCTTGCGTTTTTGCTTCCTAGTATTGATTTCTTTCTGATATTGGTATAGAATGTCTTATAGATACTGGAGGGGTAAGTATTTAGAGATTATTAAACTTAAAATAAACCTATGAAGGTCATTCTTATTAAGGATGTACAAAATCTGGGGCATACTGGAGACGTAAAGGAAGTGAGCGGAGGATATGCCAAGAATTTTCTCATCCCCGGGGGCTACGCAAAAGTGGCTACCGAAAGTATCATCAAGAAAGCTGATGAAATGAAAGCGCAGAAAGATAAAGAAAAAGAGACTGAACTCGAGAAAGCCAAAGAGGTCGTCGCAAAGATCCAAGGTCAGAGTGTCACTATCAAGGCCAAGGCTGACCCATCAAAGAAGCTATACGCCGCGGTAAAAGCCGAGGAGATCGCTGAAGCTCTAACGACAAAAGGTTTTGAAGTCGATAAAGATAGCGTAGTAATCGACGAACCGATCAAAGAACTGGGGGATTTTGAAGTCACTTTAAATTTAGAACATGGGCTTGAAGCAAGGATAGGAGTCACTGTCGAGGCAGAATAACAAAATTGGGGATTTTATCCCCATTTTTTTATTGGGCAGAAGTTTATCATTGCGAGGAGGTACTCCGCGGCAATCCCGAAACTATGCAGACAAAATACACTAAATTAACTAAGTCTGTGAAATAATTATTTCACTTTTATTCCCCTTCACCCCGACCCTCTCCCGGTTGGAGAGGGAGAAATTCCAAATGCAGTGTGACTGGATTGTAGAACAGCTTTAGTTAATTTGGTATCAGTGTGTCAGACGTATCGTGGTTACGGGATTCAGGATATTTCGCAGTAACGAAATTCTGGAATGACAGGTAATGGAGAAGAATTGTCATGCTCCGTTTATCGCAATCGCTCGCAATTATATAGAAAATATTTAAATAAGCTAATAAAATAAAAAATCATATGGCGAAAACAAAGTTCATCTTTGTGACAGGAGGGGTAATGTCGGGTATCGGTAAGGGGGTTGCAACCTCCTCTATCGGCAAGATTCTGCAAAGTAAAGGCTACAGCGTGACTGCGATCAAGATTGATCCGTACATCAATGTCGATGCAGGCACGATGACGCCGACCGAGCATGGGGAAGTCTTCGTAACTGACGATGGATTGGAGACTGATCAGGATTTGGGGAATTACGAGCGCTTTTTGGACACGAACATTTTGTCGGGTAACTATATGACTACAGGACGGGTTTACCTTTCGGTTATCAATCGCGAAAGAAATCTGGAATACGGGGGCAAGAACGTGGAAGTAGTGCCGGATATTCCCTTGGAGGTCATATCGCGCATCAAGAGGGCGGCCAAAACCACTAAAGCGGACTTTGTGTTGATCGAGATTGGCGGCACGGTGGGGGAATATCAGAATATTTTGTTTTTGGAGGCGGCTCGTATGCTCAAGACGGAAAATCCTGAAGATGTGTTGATTTTCTTGGTAAGTTATCTGCCGGTGCCTAATAAAATTGGAGAGATGAAGACCAAGCCGACACAGTACGCTGCTCGTTCGCTCAACTCGGTGGGAATCCAGCCTGATTTTATTTTGTGCCGTAGCGAACAGCCGGTGGATGAAGTCCGCAAGAATAAGATTGCGCTTTTTTGCAGTGTTCCCAAGAATCACGTGATCGCTTCGCCGGATGTCGATTTTATTTATGAAATCCCGGTAAATTATGATGATGAGAGGCTGGGAGAAAAAATCTTATCTGCTCTCAAGCTGAAAGTAAAAACCAAGGATTTGAAAGATTGGAGGAAAGAAGTGGAGAGAATCCGTGGCATCGACAAAAAAATCAAAATCGGTATCGTGGGTAAATATTTTAACTCTGGTAACTTCATGTTGGCAGATTCATATATTTCAGTTATCGAGTCAGTAAAGCAGGCAGCGTGGTCGAATGGTTATAAACCCGAAATCGAATGGATCAGCTCTGAAGATTTTGAAGAGGACCCGAAGAGTATTAAGAGACTCAAGCAGTTGGACGGGGTAATCATTCCAGGCGGTTTCGGTTCTCGTGGTATCGAAGGAAAAATCAGTACGGTCAAATTTTTGCGCGAGAACAATATTCCACTGCTCGGTATTTGTTACGGTATGCAGATCATCTGTATCGAGTTTGCGCGCAACGTTTGCGGACTCAAGGGTGCCAACACTACAGAGATAGATCAGGAAACTAAATATCCGGTAATAGATATCATGCCGGAGCAGAAGAAGAATCTCAAAGAAAAGAATTATGGCGCTACGATGCGACTGGGTGCTTATCCTGCGCAATTGAAGACCGGTACTATCGCTTATAGCACTTATAAGACTGAAGCAATCTCCGAGCGCCACAGGCACCGATGGGAAGTGAGCCCTGAATATATAGAAACCTTGGAGAGTAAAGGGCTTGTCTTCTCCGGTAAATCTCCTAATGGTAAATTGATGGAAATTGCGGAACTCAAGCAAAAAGATCATCCTTTCCTCTTAGGCACACAATTTCATCCTGAATTCAAGACCCGCTTTATGAAACCACATCCTATTTTCAACGCCTTTATGAAAGCGGCGGTCAAGGGGAAAGAGGGGAAGAAGTAGTCACGGATGTGACGCATGGTGTGATTTTACGCACGGAGTAGCAGACTTTAGTCTGCGCTGCTATCCTATGCGGATAGAACGTGCGATTGCGAAGGGTTTAGCGGTTTTGGATAAACGCGCAGGTTGAAACCTGCTGCTCCAAGATTTGAGATGTTTTTTAAGTTAGGGGAAAAATCACAAAATGTATCCATTCGATACCCAAGAGAAGAAGAGGTAAAATCGATAGCAGGACAAAATATATTTATGGTGACATTATCATATCAAGATAATAATTTAACGCTGAAGAAGAGAATGAAAATTGAAATTGAGAAATTCAAGAACCTGAACAAGGATATCCGTAGTTTTCCTCTGACCGTACTCGGTGCCTGTCTTGTGTTGATAATAGCGGCCTTTTTCGGTTATATGATGCTTTTGTACGGTGATATGGATAAGCTCGGAACGCAGAATGATATTTCCGAGAAGTTCTACAATCAGCCAAAGGAGCCGGATGTGGCGGTAAAAGAAGATGCCGGTACCACTGAAGCTGTTGAAACGGTTCCTGATGATAAAACAACGCAAGAGGTGGTTGCGGCTAATGAAGTGGTGAAAATCCTAGCTAACGAAGATAGGACGGTCTTTGAGATTTGGAATCGCGGTGTAAAGGCAGGAGAGATAGAACAGGATTATCCGGCGCAAGTGAGCCTTTGGCGTGAAGTTAACGGCAATATCTATTTGGGAGTGAGCTATACGGGTCGAGGCGGATATATTTTGTTTGGTGGACCTGACGAGGTTTATAAATTGGAAACTATTAAAAACTCTCTTAGTAAAGTATATGGCAGGGAAGATAAGAATGGATACGTATCGGACATTTCCTTGGATGAAGAACGATTGATAACCGTGAAGACGCCTGTTTCAGGCGCTTTATCTATCGTAGTATATGATATCGCTTCGCAAAGCATTCAACCATATCCAGTGCCTGCCCGATATAGTACTGCCGGTGAAGCTCGTTTTTCCCACGCGGGAGGGAAAATCTTATATGAAGCGGCGGTGGGAGACCCCAGTGCCGAGGAGTATGCGATGTTTATGATTGATCTTTCGACGGGGAAGCAGACTCAAGTAGGCAATCCTGAAATTATACGGTAGGAGGAAGTTTATTGTTGATTTTTTATGATTCTGCGATATCTTTGGGCTCGGTCATTTCGACCGGGCCTTTTGTTTTGGAGCTATAGTGATATAATGGCCTTAAGCATAATCTATATGAGTCATCAAAAATGAAAATCCATTACGAAAAATTTAAGGATCTGCCTAAAGATCTTATCGGCTTGCCGTCACTGATTGTTAAGGTTATTTTGGGTATGGCGCTGTTGCTGTTTTTGGGCTATATTTTTTTGACGGGGGATAGTTTGCAGGATAAAAACGACGGGGCGGTAGATGAAAACATCGAAGTAAAGGACGATACTGTGGTTTCGGAAGGTGGGAGCGACGAGATACAGCAGGCGGCTATTTTAGGAGAGTCGGCCTTGTCGGAAACGAATATTATTTCGGGCGATATTAAGATTTCAAGCAATAAAGACCTGACAATTTTTGAAATCTGGAACGGTGAAACTAAAGCGGGAGAAATTGAGAGAGAGGGTCCTTCACAGGTTGCGGTCTGGAAAGAAATAGGAGGCAGTGTATATTTGGGGGTAAATAACGACGGATTGGGCGGGTATATACTGTTTGGTGGACCCGATGAGGTTTATAAACTTGATACGAAAAAAGGTTCACTGACTAGGGCATTAACTAAGATATTCGACCGGGACATGTTTGCTTCGGATATTTCTGCGGATGAGAAACACCTAGCTTCTGTGGAGACTTTCTTTATGGGAGAGGAGATCCATAATTATATCAATGTTTACAATTTGGCTGACTATAAATCTGAATCTTATCAGGTACCCGTCAAATATAGAGTTGCAGGCAACGCTTTCTTCTCTAGAGACGGCAAAAAAGTAGTGTATGAGGCGGCCGTGTCCGATCCTGAGAATGAGGAATTTGCGATGTTTGTGATTGATTTGACGACAGGAAAGCAAACACAAATCGGCGGGACCGATGTTTACGGTAAAGCTGAGGAATGGGCAAAGGATAATTAATGTTTTTCGCAACCTAGGAGCCTATCTTATTTTTTGTACTTATTATCATAGAAATTTCCCCTTTTTTCTTGTCAAAGCGATGATATCGTGCTAGTTTGTAAATATGTTTGATAAAGATGAAGCAAAAACAGAAGCGACAGGAATAGGAGAAAAATGGCCGAAGGGAGGTTATTCTCCGAGAAACTCATTGTCTGAGTCTGGTTAGCCCATTATAAAAGAATTAGGAGGATCGATTTATTATTGCGGCATAATATGTATTGCATATATTCTAGGGCTTACGATGTTGATTCTGGGAGTTATTATTTCCTGTTGTTTTAGAAAAAAAGATATCTATTAAAATTTTTTTAAGATTATCGTCGCAGACTTTTAAAGTATTTGCTGTTAATAGGATAAACTTCTTAACAGCTTTTTTATTTGATAATAAGGTTTGAATGTGCTATCTTTCTTAAAGCAGAATAAAAATATAAAGGAGGTAGATAAAATAACAGAGGAAATATTTTCTATTCCAGTTTCTTTGAAGATAGAGTTAAAAAAAGTTCGAGAGATTTGCGACTCATTGGCGCTGGCAGAAGCTAGAGTTAGGGAGTTAATCGCTTCGATATACGAAAAAACGCAAAGGTTTAACGAAACAAGCGGATGCTTGTTTGTGGATACTGAACAGATGATTCCTGACTGGAATCCTCACTGTACCTTCGGTAGCTTGGATGAAACGGTGCACTTTCTGGTGAGGAGGGTAGGAAGGCGTGAAGGCGTTGTCGGGGAAGCGGAACTCGAGAAAATGAGGTGCGACCTGCAGGAATTTCTGATGAAAGCGTTTGATGGTGAGGAGACACAGATAGAAGTGGAATTTACTCGGGATTGTCTCGGGTACGAACCAAAAAAATATGGACATAAGAAAAAAGAAACGGCCGAGAGCGATTCGTGCTCTGCAATTCTGTTTTCAATAGAGAATCAGATCAGCTGATTCTTTTTTATTACAATCAAAACCAACCCCGATTCTGCCGATGTGTGAGTTTAGAGCGATAGCTTCCTTATAAGGATAACACTATGATCGCCTGATCATTATTCCCTTGCATCTACATAATCCCAAAACCGTGTCATCCTGAACTTGTTTCAGGATCTTTGTCCTATTAAGCATTAACGATATACAATGAAGATTCCGGATTAAGTCCAGAATGACATATAGAGAAAGCAATATACCATGAAAAACAGATATGAAATTACAGTAAGCATTAAAATACGTATTAAATAGATTTGAATCAATAGAGCCTGTCAAAGTAATGTGTCCAACCCGCCAAACCGATACCCTTGGCGATTAAGCCGGAGGTATAGTCATTAAAAAAAACAGGCCCTTTCGAGCCTGTCTTTTGAAACTTAGACCAAAAAATATTATTTGGTAGTTTTCTTTTCCGGATGGGTGGGAATGTGGTCTTTGACGACGCTGACAAATTGTACTCTCTTCTTTCTTCCGTCGAAATTAGTAATCTGTTTCTCTGAGAATTTTACAAAACCTTCTGAGATTGAGAAAATTGTGCGGTCTTTACCTTCTTTTACGCCTGTGCCGGGTCGGAATTTGTTGCCGATCTGCTTGATGATGATGCCTCCGTCTTTGACGAACTGATTACCAAAAACTTTGACACCGAGATATTTCGGCTTGCTGTCTTTTAGGTTGGACGCTGTTCCACCAGCTTTCTTATGTGACATGGTATTTGTACTTAACTATTTATTATTCTTTAAAACTATTATTTCACGAGCTACTTTCTGCTCAGGTCGGGAATAAATGATGGTATTCCTCTTGGTGATCCGAGTGTCTGCGCTCTCAAATTGCTTATCAAGTGGACACACCCTAGAATAACCTAATTTTTCCCAACTGTCAATGAATTCTCCAAAAACGTACTCCTTGAGTTTGAGCTGATAAGCGGGGAGAGTAATCACGATTCTGCCGCCATTTTTGAGGATCGGTTTGACGTTCTGCAGGAAGCTGGTATAGAGTTTTTTCAAAGTGGAATAGTTTTCTTTGATTTCGACATTGTTAGGCATTTTTTTATAGACCGGGCCCAAGGTCGACTCAGTGACAATGGCGTCGATAGAGTCTGGTTTGAATCTTTTGATCGCTTCGTTGTAGCTAGCTTGGAATATTTTATATTCGCCGTAAGTCAGGACATATTGTTTAGAGAGCCACTCGAGATTTTCTTTGCATTTCTCGATTTGCCTGTCGTTGGCATCTGAGCCGACGACGCGATAATCATCAAGGAGTGCTTCTTGGAGAATCGTACCGGTACCACAGAAGGGGTCGAAAATGGTCTGTCCTTCTTTGACCTGCGCCAGGTTGACCATCACCTGCGCCAGTTTGGGTGGCATCATACCGATTTTGGCGTCCTTTCCCGGTTTGTCATAGTCGCGTGCTCCGTAGCTTTCGATATCCTGCACAATAAGGGTTCGGCCCAGTATGATTTTCTTGCCGTCGTAGATGATATCGAATTCGATACCCTTGTTGGTGTAAGTGAGCTTGTTGTTAAAAATGGTTGCAGTGGAAAGGGTGCTCTCTCGCGGGAGGGGGTAGACGATGCGTATGGAAAAATCTTTGAGCTCTTCCCGTTTGATTTTGGAGAAAGCGTCCAGAAAGAATGCCTGTGCGTCTTCTTCTTTATTTTTTTCCGTTTGTTTGGTAAAATAAACGCTATAACCGACACTTTTCTTTCCTGATTTTTCTTCCAGAGATTTTCTGATATAAGACACGATTTCTTCGCGCACTTTGTCTTCGGTGCAATCTTTCAGCGCCTCGGCTATTTTGAGCGTTCCTCCCATCTGTACGAAGAGATTGCGTACGTCCAGCGGCTCTTTCATGTCCAAGATGAGGAATTTAGGGTCGAGAAGAACGACGCTGTAATCGACCTTGTATTTTTCCAGCATAGCCTGAATCTCACTGAGCGACATGGAAGGGGTCCGTCCCAAGAAAAAAATGTATTGCATATTTTTTAAAAAATTGATTTATAGATAAATTATAACAGATTAGCCGGAGTTGTGATACGACGCCGAATTAACTTAATCTGTGACATGATGATTTTACTTTTATTCCCCCTCACCCCGACCCTCTCCCGATGGGAGAGGGGGAAATTTCATACTGTACGATTGGATTGTAGAATAAATTAATTTAATTTGGCATGATTTGTATTTTTAGGGTTTACTCATTTTTAATCAAAATCCTTCGATAACGTTTCCTCTTCTACCGGGAGAGTGGCAGGGCCCGCCCTTGATCCTCGATCAGGTCGAGGACAGGCTCTGATCGGGGGGGGGCAAGGGGTAATAAAAATTCAAAATGGCGCAAATTTTAAATTGAATCAGAAATAAATCAGTCTTAAAATTAAGATAATATTTAAATCCGATAAAAATAAAAATATGTCGGCAGATGAAATCATTGACAAGTATCAGGTAAAAATCAAGATACTGTCCGTTTGCGTTTTGATTTTTTCTCTGGGCTTTGCCTGCGGTTATTATTATCTCAGTGAGAATAAAAGCGGAGCCGAAGTTGCCATAGAGGATAAAAGCGCGGACTGTTCAGCTCTTTTTGAAAGAAACGCCCGGGTAGCTGTCGTTAGTACTGTCACCGCTTCGAATTCTCAAAATGAAACGGCACAAGACTCGGCAGGTATGGTTCTTTCCGAAACTATCTCCGGTGCAGAGGTAGTCGAGCATCAATTCGCGGCAAGTAAAAACAGTACTCTTTATCATACCCGAAATTGCCAATATGTCAAACGTATCAAGCCGGAAAATCTGGTATGGTTCAATTCGGCCGCGGAGGCAGAGGCAGCAGGCAAGACGGCGCATAGTTGTGTTGATGAGTGATTTTGACTTTAAAGTTTGTTGGTGTTAGACTTTAGATAAGAAAAAGCACCTTGAAAAAGAGCGTAGGAAAAGATTCCTGGGCTCTTTTCGTACATTGAAAAATTATCCCTTCACAGAAACAAAGGGGTGCGTGAAATATGTCGAGAGAAGCAAAGTGGGAAAGAGGTGTTCAATGGCCGGATAGGGATTGGACTTACCAATCCAGGTATATAAAGATGTGGCAATTAGAACAGATCGAAGATATGACCGGGCGCAAGCTGTCTAATCTTAAGAGAAAAAACCAACATCATCCTGTCCCCTCGGTTTTGGCGGATACGGTTGGATATCTTATGCGAATAGATTTTCAAACCGAAGATTCTCACTATTCTTTTATCATTAAGAATATCAGGAATTTGCTGAAACAGATGGATTGTGCGGAGGAAGATATAGGGCAAAAAACCGAAGACAACAAAAATGGTAAGGGGAAAAAAGATGTCAGCATCAAGAAGATTAAGAATAAATTAAAAAGTTTGATTCTAGAGCTTGCGAGCCAAAACTATTATTATGTACCGCAGTTCTTGCACGAATTATTCAACAGGCTTTTTGCCGGCGAGCTTACTCCGGCAGAGGTTTTGCTCAAGCTGGAGTGGATGTTCGACAAGAGAAGAAATTATTGCGGAGAAAATAAAGAGAACCTTGTGGATTTTCTTTTAAGCGTATGCATCTTGGAAAAAAAACGCATCTTTACGAAGGCGGAAAAAGAAAGAATTCGCGTTATCAGAAATAGTGCGGATGATGTCCACCCCGTATTGTTGCTGAAAACGTTGGGGTTGGAAATAAGCGACATTGTAGATGCGCTGTCTCGATATTTTTTCCATCCCTATTGGGGAATGGAGAGATTCAAGAAGCATTTCTTGTTGCTGATGTTCTTAAAACCTCCCGATCGGCTGAAAAAAACTAACATGTCCATGTATTTGGAATACTACAAGCACAATGGTATCCATAATGTTTTGCGCAATATGAACGAGGAGGAGATACGGCTCTTAAAGTATTTTTTGAATCGTTTCTCACAAATGGAATGGGAAGACTCTAAAGAATCTCATCTGGATCAACATCAATGATCCAGTCTTTTTTTATAGAGCCAAGCAGCGTATCGCGGACTTGTCTATCAAGCCCGTTTTTATATTTGATGATGATGTGGTAGCGATATTTGCCGTATTCGCGGAAGCTTTGGGCGGGGAAGGGCGGCATAATTTCGAAATGGTCGCGCCAATTGCGGGTGAAAAGTTCTTTTTGCAATATTTCGTATTGCCACTTAGCTTCTTTCTGGCAGGCGTAGCGGTCGGTGTTTTTATAAATGAGCTTGATGAGTTTTCCTGCCGGAGGATAAGGAAAAGGCGACAGGCTCACACTCCGGTTTTTTAATTCTTTTTTGTAGAAATCCGCGGCGGTTTGGTGTCTGATTTCATCGAAATATTTGTGCTCGGGTTTGCGGCTTTGGATGATGACGGTTTTGTTCTCGGCGAGCTGATAGATTTTACTCAGGAATTGGCGCGATTTCTCGTGCGAGCGGAAGCCGGGTGAGCTGAAAATTATTTCCGGGAAGATGACGGCTATTACGGACAGGTTGTTCATAGTAAAATTTTTCCAGACCATTTGTGTCCCTATGAGTATGTCGATTTTGCCTTTCTGGAAATCCGCGAAAACTTTCTGGTTCTGCTTGGCGTCTTTGGAAGTGCCGCTGTCCAGCTGGACGATGCGGATATTTTTGCCCTCGAAAAGCGTCGCGACTTCTTCGAAGATGCGTTCCGAGCCGCCGCCTCCGGATCTGATGTTTTGCCCGTGGCACTCCGGGCATTCGTGCAGAGGCTCGTGGAGCTCCTTGCAGCGTGAGCAGTATAGTTTGCTCTTGAAGCCGATGAGCGGGCCTTGGCAGGTCTCACACTCTGCAATGTAGCCACAATCCTTACATTGATAGACAGTCTTTTCTCCGAGGCGGGGGATGAAGATCAGTACTTGTTTCTTAGCGTAGATATTTGTGAAGAGTGCCTCTTGCAATTTTTCGGAGATAAAAGTGTAATTGCCCAGCTTCCTCTCGGTGTCCATATCGATGAGCTGTGGTCGGGCCTGCGGTTTTGTGGAAATGTTGATGAGATGGAAGTCGTTTTGCGCGCGGTAATAGCTTTCCAAGGAAGGCGTGGGGGAGGAGAGGATGATGTTTGCTTTGTGGAGGGATGCGAGACGAATAGCGGCGTCTATGCCGTGATAGCGAGGGTTCTGGTCCCATTGTTTGTAGCTGGAATTGTGCTCTTCATCCGCTATGATGAGTTTTAATTTCGCGAAAGGGGCGAAGACCGCTTGACGGGACCCGATAATTATTTTTGCCTGTCCGCTTTTCACTTTTTGCCATTCGCTGAAATATTGGTTCTGGGTGATATCGCCCGAGAGGATGGCTACACGGTCCTCGCCGAAGCGGTCGATATAGAATTGCGCGATGCCGTAGATATCGAAAGACTCCGGCATCATCAGCAGGGTTTGAGATTTCTCGCTTTGCTTTTCGATGAGGCGTCGATATAGGTCGTGCCTTTCCGAGCCGAGGCTGTGCAGGAGCAGGCAGTGGTCCGAAGTCTTGATTTCTCGGCGGACAGTTGTTTCTGTTTCTTTTGCAATAGCTTCCACTTTCGGCGCGGGGTTAAGTTTGATTTTCGTGCGCGCGGCGCGTTTGGTGACGGGAGGGAAGATTATTTTTATCACGAGCGACAGCGATACGAAATAATAATCGCTGACGAAGCGGGCGATTGCCAGTTGAGACTCCGACAAACTGAAGTCCGGCAGTAGCTCTTTGATATTCTTGAGCTTGAACTTGGTTTCGCTTTCTTTTCCGAAGGAAGCGACCACCCCCATAAGCTCTTTTCGGCCGAAAGGGATTTTCACCGCGTCGCCGACCCGTATACTTTTTTGCATCTCAGGCGGAATCCGATAACTCCAAAATTGCGCCAAGTCTCGAGGGAGATTGGCGGCAGGAATGACTTCGGCGATTTTGATTTCTTTTTGCAACATAGTTTGTTTATAAATGGAGTAGCGGGATTCATCCCGCGCGGTTGTCCGATGCAAAAAAGAACATTTGAAACGGCTCATTCTGTCTGGCTTGGGATAGCAGCGCAGACTAAAGTCTGCTACTTACTCTGTGTTTCTTTGTATTTTGTAACGCTAAAGCGGAACAGTGAATGTTCTTCTCTCTCGATATCTATTCCACCTTTGCGCGCCGCAATCTCGATCTGATAGAGCGGAGAATCCACACCCTCGATATCGGGGAGGAGCAGTCCGCAGCGACCGTCGGTGGTTTTGACGATAACGCCATATCTTTTGGTATCCAAGTCAGCGTGCGAATAAATCTGTTCCGGTGGCTCAAGTTGGCTCACTTCATAACTCAGGTCGCCCAATTCGTCGGCAGTGATGGGGCTGAAGCGATTATCTTCTTGCGAGGCAAAGATGGCGTTTTGGATTATCTCTTGTGCGATATCGTCTTTGGTCGGCGCGAATGTTCCGACACATCCGCGCAGATTTTTCTCGCCGCCTTCATTTTTGTATATCGTCACAAAGACGCCTTTACGCGCACGATAAAAATCCTTCGGCAGATTCTGCGGTGCAGGGATTGCTTTGCCGGTTTTGGCATAAGTTTCCACAGTTTGTCGCGCAAGCGCGGTATATTCGTCCATATCTTCATTCTATATGATTGCGCGGGGATAGTAAAATGGGGTCATACGCAATATATGTTTCTAATTGATGTCTTTAATTGAAGTTTTATATGATTTTAATAAACGGTTTAAACATAAAAAAACTTTTTTCTTGCAACATAACCCATCTTTTGTCATTCCGCAGGAATCCCTTAAACTATCTATTTCTAAAAATATAAATATTATGCTACTGATAAGGGCATAAGGGGCTCTTACCGGAATTATACAAATTAAACAATTCGCTGACAAAACACCACATAAATTTCATCTATATGATATCTTTCGTGTGTCATGCCGGGCTTGACCCGGTATCTTTGTTATATTCCGCTTTTACTCTGCTACAAAGCTTAATCGTTATACTTCGTAGATTCCGGATATTTCGCAGTAACGAAATTCCGGAATGACAAATATCGTGGATTTAGTGTTTAAGAAGAATTCTTCGAAATATTTTATACAAAAGCTGTCAGCGGATTAAGTAACTCATACAAGAATGACAAAAATGATGGTTTTATAGCGAGAAATACTATTCGGCAGGTTTGATAGAGCAGCTCCGATGTCGCGTATGACTCGAAAAAAGATTTAGAAAGCCGCTATGGCTTGACATAGTCCTATTTTGGAGTTATCTTGACTTTACAATCTTTTCGGTCATCTCTGTCACCTCTTTATATGCCAATAGAGGTGATGACGAGCGTGAAAAAAATGGAGAGGCGAAAAGATTGCAAAAATAAGCTGGATCAAAAAACGTCGAGCGGCTCGTTTGATAATGTTATCTGACAGCCGCTCTTATTCTTTATTGTTGACTAATTGTTCTTTTTCTTATAACATACAAAAGTAGCTCACGGGGCGTAGCGTAACGGCTATCGCGCTTGGTTTGGGACCAAGAGACTCCGAGTTCGAATCTCGGCGCCCCGACAGATGAAGACGGCCTTTAACGGGCTGTTTTATTGACATAAATATGAGGTAATGATAAAGACCATTTATGAAGACGATCAGATGTCAAAACAATTACGGGGAAATAGTGGAACTGCCGCTTACGAAATTTAAGCCACGTCTTTCGGCCTATGCTATTTTTAAAAAAGATGGCCGTGTTTTGGTTTGCGCGACCAAAAGCACGGGAAAATTGTGGCTGCCCGGCGGAGGAGTAAATCCGGAGGAAACACACGAGGAAGCTTTGCGCAGGGAAGTAAAAGAAGAAGCGGGCATAGAGAATTTTGTAATCAAAAGATTTATCACTGATTTCAGGCATTACGGCTATTACGCGCCGGAGGATGATGCTTTCGATGGGCATCTCTATTTTTATGAGTGCGAAACGGAGCAGGAGACCGTCAAATCAAATGACGAGATCGAAGACGGCGAGGCGATAGACTTCGAGTGGATGACTATGGTGCGGATCGAGGAAATAGGCTTTTGCGACGTGGACGGGGAAATACGGGATATTCTGGATTCTTTGGATTAAAAATAATGGAAGCAAAGCAGTCAAATAGGCTTTTCTTATTTACTAATTTAGAAATCGTAGTATAATACTTATGTTCGTTCGGGGCGTAGCGTAACGGCTATCGCGCTTGGTTCGGGATCAAGAGATTCCGGGTTCGAATCCCGGCGTCCCGACAGGGGAATTGATGGCGGCTGATGTGGCCGCCTTTTGCAGATATATGAAATCGGCGGTTTTGTTATCGTTAAGTTTATGTGTGAATCATAAAAGCAAAAAATATGAAGTACGAAGATAGAGTTTATGGAGAATGCGAAATCACAGAAGCAGTGGTCTTGGACCTTATCGGGTCATCTTCTTTGCAAAGATTGAAGGGGATAGACCAGTCGGGCTATCGGGCACTGTGGGTTCAGCCGGAAACGGAATTGGGGGAATATGATAATAGCCGTTTTGCGCATTCGGTGGGGGTATATCTTTTGCTCAAAAAATACGGCGCGCCGCTGGAAGAACAGCTTGCCGGTCTTATCCATGATGTTTCGCATACGGCATTTTCACACTGCATCGACTACGTTTTGAATGTGGGTAGTGAAGCAAAGCAGGATCATCAGGACAATGTATTCGAAGCTTTTGTCAGGAAATCGGAGATACCGAATATATTGGAAAAGCATGGTCAAAATGTCGATCGTTTGCTTGACGATGGCAATTTTCCTCTGAAGGAAAATATTCTGCCCGATTTGTGCGCGGATCGTATAGATTATTCTATGAGAACGGCAGTACTTTTCGGTGAAATCGATTTTAAACAGGCGCAAGAAATCCTGGACGGACTTGCCGTGAAAGATAACATTTGGTTCTTCAGGGATTTCGAGAGTGCAAAAAGATACGCGGAACTGTTTAGTCGTGTCAATGATATTCATTATGCCGGATTGGATTCGGCGCGGATGTACGAAGCGGTGCGAGGTTTCGTCGTGTATGCCATGGCAAAGGATTATATTTACGAGGAATATCTGTATCGGGGCGATGAAGCGGTTATCGCGAAGATTAATGAGCATCTGGAGGAGGATGTCGAGCTTCAGAAGCTTTTTGACCGAATGAATGACAAGTCGAAGATTTCAGAGAGCGTCGTCGGTTATGACGCTGAGGTGGTTTGTAAATCCAGAATAGTCGATCCATGGTTTTCTGATAGTGGGATATTACGAAGGGTCTCCGATGCCGATTCGTCTTGGGGAAAAGTCGTGAGGGAAAAGTTGAAGCCCAAAAGATATTTTTTGAAATATAAGAATTGATGCAATTTACTTTTCTTTGAAGAGTAGTATAATACTAATGTTCTTTCGGGGCGTAGCGCAGCTGGTAGCGCGCAGGGCTGGGGGTCCTGAGGTCGCAGGTTCGAATCCTGTCGCCCCGACATATAGTCAACTTTTTTAGAGAAGGTTGTTTTTTGTTGTAATAAGGACAGTCCTTACAGAATCAAAAGGACTGTCCTTCCTGATTGGAATCTTTCATATCTGTTATGTGCTATCCCTGTACGTAGCGGAGTGAAGTGTCTTATTTTATTACGCGGGATATAACGGGACCCTTCGGGGTACCTCAGGATGACAGATAATCGAGGGGGTCCAGAAGGCTTTGATGGAAGAACCTTTTTGCCTAAAACTCTCAAAAAGAGTAAACTGAAATTAAGAAATCCCTGTTTTTGGTTTTAATTTTTATTAAAAAGCTAAAACAAAAAAATGAACAAACAAAAGGACTCTTCGCAGTCTAATGTGCCGCTTGCTTCCGAGGTCAGTTCGAGTTCGCCAAGCAAGCAAAAAAAAGTTTACATTGCTTTGTCGGCGACAGCTAGTCTAGTACTCGTCATATTGTTGGTGAGCTATTTTAATTTCACTTGGAAACAGATGGAATCACAACAGCAGCAGGAGGAACAAGTCTCAAGCGAGGAAGTGGCGGAGGAGACGGAAGAGGTCCCGACTTACGTGCTCTCGTCGCAGTTTGCCAACTGGGAGGATACGCCGGTCGATATTACGCCACAGGTCGCGGCCTATACGGTTGATGCGGATCTGGGTAACGTGACCAATGCGGGCGATTTTACTTTGAGCGATGATGCCAAGGCGCTGCTTGTTAAGAACGCTTTTGCGGTTATATCTTCGAACAAGGAGGAGTTCTATCCGCTCTATGAATCTAATCGCTACGGACAGATTCCCAATTTTATCACTACGGATTCGACACTGCACAGCTATCATCTGATGTTTGATGATTTGCTCAAGAAATTGGAGGAGGGCAAGCTCTCTCCCGAGCTCAAGAACCTCAACGCGGCGATGCTTGCCGACTCGCTCGCGCAGTACCAGTCTCTCAAAGGAACGGAGTGGGAAAATGCGGCTAAGCGGAATGTGGGGTTCTTTGCGGTGGGAAGCAAGCTGCTTGATCCGAACGTGAATATTCCTGACATCGTGAAGAGCGAGGTGGAGCAGGAGATGGTCTTTATCGATGCACACGAGGCGATTGATATTTCGCCGGTGATGAATATCGGTCTGTCACAGGAGGATTTGGCGAAATACGAGCTGGATTCCATAAAAGAAGATTATACACAATATATTCCAAGAGGACATTATACTAAAACCGAAGAGCTCAAGAGATATTTCAAATCGATGATGTGGTACGGCAGGCTCACTTTCCGTTTGAAGAGTCCGGATGAGGTCAAATCGGCGCTCTTGATCAGCGAGGCCCTGGGAAGCAAAGGTAGCAGCCAAGAGAGTTGGGATAAAATTTATGAGCCGATAAATTTCTTCGTGGGCAAGAGCGACGATATCACTTATTACCAGTTCCGCGATACGATGCAAAAAGTTTATGGCGATGAAATTACTTTGGGCAGTGTAAAGAGCGATGATACCAAGCTGGAGAGTTTCATCGCCGAGGCGGATAAATTGGACGCGCCGCAAATCAATTCAATGCCTATTTTCGATGCGAGTATCCAGCCGGATCGGGAAAAAGAGATCAAAGGTTTTCGTTTTATGGGACAGAGGTTTACGGTTGATGCTTCTATTTTCCAAAGATTGATTGTCAGGGAAGTAGGGCAAAAGACGGATAAATGTTCTGACGCGCCGTTTGCCAAAGGCAGGGGCCTTCCGAACGGTTTGGATATTCCGGCGGCGATGGGGTCAAGCGAAGCTTACAGTATCTTGCAGTCGGAAGGCGAAACCGATTACGCCTGCTACAAGGAGAATTTGGGCAAGATGAAGACATATGTTGCCGGTTTGGATAAGAATATGTGGACGCAGAATTTGTATTGGGGCTGGCTTTATTCTCTGAAACCTCTTGCTGAAGAAAAGGTCGCCGGTTATCCCAGCTTTATGACCAATACCGCCTGGCAGAGGAAGGACCTTAATACCTATCTCGGCAGCTGGACGGAGCTCAAGCGTGATACGATTCTCTATGCCAAGCAGGCTTATGCGGAGATGGGCGGAGGAGGAGACGAAGAACCCAAAGATTACCGCGGATATGTGGAACCGGAGCCTTACGTCTATGCGCGTTTGGTGTCGCTCATCAAGATGACCAAGGCGGGGCTGGAGGGCAGAGGACTTCTGGACGAAGGCAATACGGAAAGTCTCGATAAGCTGGAGGAGATTGCGCTTGCGCTGAAGACCATTTCAGAAAAAGAACTGAATGGCACGGCGCTTACCGATGAGGAAAATGATTTCATCAAGGCTTACGGCGGAAACTTGGAACATATCTGGGCTGATATCTTCTACCCGGATGGTGGACCGCGGGTATTGGATGATAAGACCAATGCGCCAGTGATTGCGGATGTCGCGACCGATCCCGGGACGATGACGGCGTTGGAAGAGGGGACCGGCTATGTTTCGGAAATTTATGCCGTGGTGCCGATTGATGGCAAATTGCGCATCGCCAAAGGTGCGGTCTATTCACATTACGAATTTGCCCAGCCGATTGCTGATCGTTTGACAGATGAGAAATGGAAAGAAATGCTCAAATCCGGCACAGCTCCGGCGATGCCGACCTGGACACAGGCGTTTATGACAAAATAATCAGTCCATACTCGCATATCTTACTCACATATCTTTGATTTTGTTTTCTCCCTCTCCCGTCGGGAGAGGGTCGGGGTGAGGGGGAATAACAATTAATTCCTTTGGTGTTTAATAATAAAGTGCGATGACGAAGCAGAACCGATCAGTTGTAATCTTGGCTATGGTAATTATTTTTGCCTTGATTGCGGCAATCGGTTTTTTGCTTGTCAGAGGCAGTTTGCAAGACAGCTCTAATCCTCAAAGCAGTTTCAATAATGAAAAAGTCGAAGATGCTGTCGCTTTATTTTCGGATTTTAAAGCGTGTAAAGAAAAAGTTCTATCGCAGTACGTTAATAATTCTCATAACCCCGTGTCATTGCCGGAAGAGAGTCAGTTTTTCTGTTGGAATAAGGAAAAAGAAACTTTTGAAAAAACAGATTTCGGTCTAACAAATGAAAACCCCGATCTTTCTCGCGACAGGCTTTCCAAAACACAAAGCGCTGATCTCGATAGCGACGGCATCAATGAAGAATATATATTGCAAGGCGGTAAATTGACCATTCGAGGAAACGCAGAGACAATCTGGCAATCCGCCGACGATTGGTGGGTAGAAGATTTCGCTATCGCCGATTCGACCAATGATGGCGTGGCGGACATAAATCTCTCAGTCTGGAAATCAGGCAGTTTCGGAAAATTCAAACCTATCTGGGTCAAGAATAATGATCCCAGTGTCAAAAATCATTTTTTTATTTTCAACTGGGAAGACGGAAAAATAAAACCGGTCTGGCAATCTTCGAATCTGGACGCTCCGAATTGCCAAATCTTGATTGATGATATTAACGACGATGGAGAAAATGAGATTATTGTCCTTGAGGGCGACTACGCCGACGTTCCGGATTGCAGTGGCAAATATATCGCGGTGTGGAAGTGGGGAGAGTGGGGTTTTTTGAATGAGTGGAGGAGCGAGGAAGGGGAGTTTGAGGGGATGGGGGTTGAGGAGGTTGGAGAAAATAAGTGCTTTATAGGATTTTGATATTTTATTTTCTGCGAAACGACATCTTTCGTGTGTCATCCTTGTTTCAGGATCCTCGTTATAAAAAATAATAACTAGTAATGCGGGCTAGACTTTCTATTTAGTCTTTCTCGTATGTTTATTTGTTTAAATCATATAATATGGAAAAGACCTATTATATCTATATTATGACTAACGTTACCAACAATGCCCTGTATATCGGTGTCACTAATAATCTACGAAGACGAGTCTACGAACACAAAAATAAACTAGTGGATGGTTTTTCTGCGCAATACAATCTTTGTAAGCTGGTTTATTATGAATCAACAAACGATGTCCGTGCCGCCATTGAGAGAGAGAAACAACTGAAAAGATGGCATAGGGAGTGGAAGATGAACCTGATAAAGGAAAATAACCCTGAGTTTGATGATTTAAATATTAATTAGTATCGTATCGTTTTGACCTTATTGAGTGTTTCATGCTGAACTCGTTTCTGTATTTTTGTCATTCTGAACTTGTTTCAGAATCTTCTGTATCTTTCGCTTTGACTTTGTTTAATTCACTTCACTTAATATTACGCTTTTTAGAATAGCGTGGAATCATCCGTTTGATGCGGGATAGATATTTTTCGTGATAGATAATGAGGATCCTGAAACAAGTTCAGGATGACAAAGTAAAATAGTAAATTGCAGAAACTATTTCTCTTGTGATGTGTCATCCCGAATCTATTCCTGTATTTCTGTCATTCTGAACTTGTTTCAGAATCTTCTGCATATTTCGCTTTGACTTTATTAAATTCACTTCACTAAATATTACGCTTTTTAGAATAGCGTGAAATCTTCCATTCGATTCGGGATAAATACTTCCAGTTATATACATCAAGGATCCTGAAACAAGGATGACAAATTATCTTCTTCCTTGCTGAGAGTTAAGTTGCTCTATCAAAAAAACCGCCTTTCAGGCGGTTTTTATATTGTCCAAACGATTATTACATCAAATCCTTGATATCTTTGCCCTGCTTGATAGCGGTGCTGATACACTTGGCACAGACCTTGATCTTTTGTCCATCGATGTTCTTAGTCTGGATATTGATTCTCTGGGTTCTCTTGGTTGCAATGTTGGAGTGGCTGCGGGATTGGCTGGATGTTGTGCCTCTCTTGCAAACTTGACATGTTCTGCTCATATGAAATAATTAGGTTATTATGTTTCGATAATTGCTACGCAATACTTAGATATCTTAGACTATATTATTAATTTTGGCAAGTATGATTGTAACTATTCAGATTTTTGGTTTTCTTGTTCTGATTTTCTCGATAGTCATCCACGAATTTTCGCACGGATGGATGGCAGATCAGTTGGGGGATCCGACGGCGCGCTTTATGGGAAGGCTGACGCTTAATCCGATTCCGCATATTGATCCGCTGGGGTCGGTGATTGTGCCATTATTCCTTTTGCTGACAAGGGCTGGTTTTGTTATCGGTTGGGCCAAGCCGGTGCCGTATAACCCTTACAATCTCAAAGACCAGAAGAAGGGGCCAGCATTGGTGGCGCTGGCAGGTCCGCTTTCTAACCTAATGGTTGCTGTCATTTTTGGGGTGGTAGTAAGACTACTTGTTGCACAGGGCAATACTGCTAATATGACGATTGCACTGTTCGATTTAATTATTCTTTATAATGTCATGCTGGCGATGTTTAACCTGGTGCCGCTTCCTCCTTTGGACGGTTCCAAAATACTTGAGGCTATCTTGCCACAGTCGATGCGGGGGGGTATGCAATTTTTGGAAAAGAATTATATGCTCTTTTTGCTGATTTTCATTTTCTTTGGCTTTCAGTACATCGCGCCTGTTATGGCAATTCTGTATTACGTTATAGCGGGAGTTCCAGCGGGGAATATGCTAACTTTAGTATTATAATACAGACACAGCAGGAGGCTTCGATTGATTCTTTGTTATTTCTGTGTAGGCGGGCGTCTATGGTTTATTCTTTAATTTTCTTAAAGAATAAAGCCTATATCTTTTCTATTTTATTAAATCATTTCTCATTTTTCTTGTTTTTCTTATTCTAGATTCCCGCCTGCGCGGGAATGACATAAGCTATAATTGCATAATGAGGGGGGGGTAAGTTTTTGGCAACCTAAAGAGGTGTCTTAACCGCTAATTTTACGCGTTCTTGACATCATTCAGCCTTTCTGCTAGTCTGATAACAAGGAAAAACTCGTTAATAGCTATACTCACATGGGTCTGCTAACCCTTGTGTGATTTTGTTTCGTTAGTGTTTTTTAAGTAATCAAAAACAAGAATGTCAACCATACAACAGCTGGTTAGAAAACCAAGAAAGAGCACAGCCAAGAAACCAAAATCTCCGGCATTGCTTAGGAATTTTAATTACATCAAGAACAAGCCGACTGACGCTACCCGTGGTGGGAAGAGGGGAAACCCTTTCAAGAGAGGCGTCTGTGTTAAGGTTGGAACCATGACTCCTAGAAAGCCGAACTCGGCGCTGCGAAAGTTTGCCAGAGTCAAGCTAACCAACGGCATGGAAGTTACCGCTTACATCCCGGGAATCGGACACAACCTGCAGGAGCATTCCGTAGTTATGATCCGTGGTGGAAGAGTTAAAGACCTCGCCGGTGTGCGTTATCACATCGTTCGTGGTGTTTTGGATGCGGGAGGTGTTGAAAACCGCAAGCAGGAACGTAGCAAGTATGGAGCTAAAAGACCTAAGAAGGCGTAGAACCTGTCTGAAAAGTCCTTTTTCTACTGCAACCGTAAAATTTCGGCTGCAAAAGGTTCAAGTCTCGTCTACGTTATTAACCAATTTCACTTTTTTCGTTCGAAATTTTACGGTTTCGTGACGAAAGTGACTTTCCAGACAGGCTCTTAAATCATAAATTAGTTATCTAATCAAAATGGGAAGAAGAAAAAAAGTATATACCAGGCACTATGAGCCGGATTTCAAGTACAACAATGTACAGGTCGGACGCTTCATCAATTACATCATGCAGGATGGAAAGAAGACTGTCGCTTCCAAGATTGTTTACGGAGCTTTCGATATCATCCAGGACAAGACCAAACAGGACCCGATCGAGATATTCGACTCGGCTATCAATAAGGTCGCACCTATCTTGGAAATCAAGTCCAAGCGTGTCGGTGGGGCAACCTACCAGGTCCCGATGGAAGTCAGGGGCAATCGCAGGATGTTGCTAGCTTTCCGTTGGATGCTGATTGCGGCCAAAGCGCGCAAAGGCAGGCCGATGGCGGAAAAACTGGCAGCGGAAATTCTGGACATCCAGAATGGTACCGGTGCTGCTATCAAGAAACGAGACGATGTACAGAAGATGGCAGAATCAAATAGAGCATTCGCGCATTTTGCATAGTAAAATCATAAAAAAGGACTTTGTGTCCTTTTTTTGTTTAAAGGCAAAAACTATTCTTTTTAAGATAAGAGCGTGCGTTTAGAGTAGCAGCTCTCGTGTAAAAATAAATTCTCTTGACACGAAGCCTGTTATTATGTTGCTTTAAAAAATCAGAACGGTTATAATGAAGTTAATGAAGGAGGGTTTTATAAAATTTAAAATTTTATGCTCAATACAAAAAGGATTCGAAAGTCATTTCCTGCCATACGGTGCGGAAGAATGATTTCCAATAATGCTGCAAGCACCCAAATTCCGGTCCAGTTATTGGATTTGATGAAAAAGCTTGCCGTGAGTTATGATAATGTCCATAGAGGGCAGTCTCGGTCTTCGATATTGACGACAGAAGCGTTTGAGTCATCTTATGACACTATCGCGCAATTCATTGGTGCTCCGTCGCGGAGGAACATCGTGTTGTACAGGAATACCACGGAGGCAATCAACGCCGTAATGTATTCCCTGATGACTGAATTTCACGATGGGGATAATGTGGTTACGACGTACATGGAACATAATTCGAACTATGTCCCGTGGTACGGGCTTACGCATGAGATATTGCCTAAGTTTGGAATTAATGTCGAATGCAGGCTCGCAAAATTTGACAAGGAAACAGGAAAACTCGACCTTGATCATTTGAGCTCGCTGGTGGACAAGAAGACCAAACTTGTCTGCTGTACGGGAGCTTCAAACTTTTTGGGTACCAAAACTCCGATAAAAGAAATTCGAAGGATAGCGGATGCGAGCGGATACAAGCAGCCGACAGGTGAGAATAAATCCTACCTACTTATTGATGGTGCTCAGACTGTTCCGAACACCTATATAAATGTGAAGGAATTGGATATCGATTTTCTTGCCTGGTCTTTTCACAAGATGATTTCTCCTTTCGGTGTCGGAGCTTTGTATGCGAAAGAAGACTTATTGAAAAATATGAGGCCGTTTCTCTATGGCGGGGATATGATTGCCGACGGGATGGTAACGCCGGAGAAAGTGTCATATAATTCGCTGCCTTGGAAGTTTACAGCAGGGACCCCCAATATTCTGGGAACCATATTGTCCGCTCAAGGTTTGCGATTGCTTATGGATTTTTCTTTAGACAAGAAAAAATATTTTATGACTGGCAAGGCGCTGGATTCTTCCGATATAAAGACAGCTATGGAAAATATAGAAGCGCACGAAACAGCTTTGATAGGAGAAGCGATGAAGATACTGAGCGAAATTCCGTCACTTAAAATTTATGGACCAAAGGATCCCAAGGATAGGACCTCTTTGGTTTCTTTTAATTATGAAGGCATAAGCCCCTTTAAGATTGCGGAGGAGCTGAATGAATTCAATGTAGAATCCAGAGCCGGATGCCATTGCGCTACTCTGGCACACTACTACTATGGTTTGACCTTACCGGCAAGTTGCAGGTTGAGTTTTTATGTTTATAACGACATTAAAGATGTTAGAAAGGCTTGCGATGCAGTCAAAAAATGTGTACAATTTAAGAGCTGAATCCTAAAGAACTAAAATAAAAAACATGCAACAATGTTCAATCTATGATAAATCTCTAAGATTTTCTAGATTTGTTTATAGTGTTATGGTTTTGTGTGCATATTTCCTCCAAGACAAATGGCTGGTTTTGACTGTAAGTATCTTAACGATTATGGGCGCATTTTCTTTGAGTTTTAATATTCCTTATCATCTTCACAGGCTTTACTCAAAGAGAAATAATATTGGTCCGTCAAATAAGGATTTCGGAGAGCTGAGCTTCGTTTCTGGCATTACCGGTATATTGCTTCTAGCAGGATTCCTGTTATTGCAGTATACTGAATATACTACTTTCGCTTGGGCTTATATCTTAGTAGTTGTCGCGATGTTATTTATGGCCTGCCTTGTCGGTTTTTGCGTAGCGACGCTGATGTATATCCTTATAAGAAACAAATTCAATCATAAACGTGGCTAATGAGTTTAAAAACAAAAAATCAAATCACACCGAGAGAGGCCGTAAAAAGCTGTAATTTTAATAGCAGTTGCTGGCTAGTGGACAATCTTCAATATCCTCCCTATAAGCGCTGTCAATACTGCGAACTTAAGTTTCGCAAGTGTTTGTTCCTGCAATATCAGGTTATTACTTTCGTTTTGATAGTCTTTTCTTTTTCTTCGCTGTTCTTATTCGAAAAAAGGATATCGCCTCCTGTAATCATAGTCGTATTCGTTATGGTTGTCGTTTATGGATATTTTTTCAATAGCAGCACTGAAAAAATCATCAAGTCTCATTTTTTGGAAAGAAAAGCTAAAAATGAGTTGAAAGAGCTTTCGGAAAAGCTGGAAGAAAAGGTTGAGGGGCAGACAAGAGATATGCGGGAACAGAATTTGCATTTAGAAGAGCTTTTGAATATGAAGGGTGATTTTTTGCGCACAGTAAATCATCAGCTCAATACTCCGCTGACGATAATGAAGAATGCCTTTGCTATGATGAAAGACAAATCTCTTTCAAGCGAACAGGGGATGAAAATAGCCGCACATGGGCTGGAAAGGATGAGCAGTACGATTGAGGATTTTTGGAATGCCTTCGAATTGGATGAGCAGAAGGAGCCTGTGGATCTGGCTGAAACGGATATAGAGACGATTGTCAAAGATATGATGAAGGAGAAGAAAAAAATGGAGCTGGCTATTGCCAGGAAACTATCGATCAGATTGATTAAGCCGGATTGGGCTGTGCCGAAAGTATTGTGCGATCATAGGACGATAGGGCAGGCGATTTCCAATTTGTTGGATAATGCGGTCTTTTATACTCAGAAGGGGTCAATCAAGGTCTGGTTTGAAAAGATAAGGATATGTGGGAAGGATTTCCTAAAAATATTTATCTCAGATACGGGAGAGGGCATTTCTCTGGAAGACCGGGAAGATATATTTGAAAAATTTTTCAGAGGTTCGGCGACAGCCTCCATCAATCCGAATGGGTCGGGGCTCGGTCTCTATATAGCAAGAAATATCGTGGAAAGCAGTGGGGGGGAGATTAAGTTGGAGCAAACAGATGTAGGCAGAGGTACTACTTTCAGTTTCACTCTGAGAATCGCAAAATCAGAAAATAAGGCGAAGAAGTTGGCTTCGAAAAGGGCAGTCGCTGATTGCGGTAAAAGCGCTCAAAGACAGCCCGATGGTGGAAAAGTTGGCAGCGGAAATTTTGGACATCTGGAACGTAACGGTGCCGTTATCAAGAAACGAAGTGATGTGCAGGAAATAGCAGAATCAAACGGAGTGTTTGCGCATTTTACATAAACAAAGAAAAAAGAATCTTTTGATTCATTTTTTTGTTGTATGTGCTATAATAATTATAGAAATATATTATTAGCAATAGACAGTGGATAACGGAAAAGTGGCGTTAGATTCCACCGTGAAGTTAGATCGTTAGGGGGGGGTAATAAACCAATGACGCAAATAAAAAATATGGAAATTGAGAAAAAAGAACAGGAATCTCTTTTTGACTATTATCATTTTACAAAGACTGAAGCAAAGAAATATATCGTCTTGGAGAGGGTTTTTGTAGAACTTACTCCGAAGAAAATACGGCAGAA
Source organism: Minisyncoccota bacterium (assembly GCA_028690055.1). GTDB lineage: Bacteria > Patescibacteriota > Minisyncoccia > JAHIHE01 > JAGLIN01 > STD2-77. The sequence goes on from JAQVBZ010000002.1 coordinate 88,218, forward strand.
GGTAAATGCTCTACGGGGTTTGGAATTGCCGGACGAGCTAATGAAATGGATTAAGGAATATGACAAAATAGGCAGGCGCAACCCGCTTACATGGAAAAGAACATATGGACATTCCTGTATAGTGAATTTTTCGGATGCCACGGTTGAGAATCGGGCATTTCTAGAGAATACTAAGTTTCTTATGTTTATGTTTATAATCCTCCTCGATGATGTTGCGGATGTTTGGCAAAGTAAAACCTTGTTGGATGAAATATTGAAAATTCCCTATGAGGAGAAAGATATAGACTTCAACAAATTGGATGAGAGAGAGCAAAAATATCTGAAATTTACTTTAAAACTTTGGAAGAATTTGCTTAGAAGGCTTAAAACTTTCAAGAACTATAAAGAATTCGAGGGATTGTTAGAATATAATATCAGGCAGATGCTTCATGGGAGAAGGTACGGTTATTTGATGAATAAAAAGCCGTGGCTTATTAATAAAATCGAGTTACAGTCATATCTTACTGCCAGTGTTTGCAGCATGCAAATTCTGGAAGACTTCACTATTGATTTTATGTTTGCTCAGAACCTTGCTATCAGCGAGTATGGCAAGATAAGAGAGCTGACTTTCAGGACACAGCAGATGACTAGAAGAGGGAATTGGGTAAGCGGTTGGATTAAGGAGATAGAAGAATTGGATTTTACGAGCGGAGTGGTCGCCTATGCTTTAGATGAAGGGGCTATTACTTCTGAGGACTTGTTGAATACGACTAGGGAGAACTATATGGTTGTTGTTGAAAAAATTAGAAAGTCAAATGCGGAAAAAGAACTTTTGATGGAGTGGGAAGATAATTTTCATAAAAATATTGAGACAGCAAAGAAGATTAAAAGTATGAATGCTGAAAAATACGTTTTGGGAGTCGAGCAGCTCCTTGGCATGGTGTTGATTTCGGCACACGCTTCGTAGTATATCGCGAATTGTTTACGGTAAAAATCTAAAAAAGCTTACAATGGACATTAACCTTGTGGATGAGAATGTGGTGTTTGTTACTTTGATTGTTATCGCGGACATCTATCTCGGGTGTTGGGTTTATCTTAGCAATAAAAAATCGAATGCTAACAGGCAGTTTCTTGGTTTAACTCTGCTTCTCTTTTTGTGGGCATTATTCTGCTACGAGAAAAGTATTCTTCCCGCGTATATCAGTATCGTTCTTGTAAGATCCGCCTATGCCGTGGTTGCTTTATTTTTTGCTTTATTCCATTTCTTTCTTAACAATTTTCCCAAAGAAGGGAAGACTAATCGGATTTTTGACAAAATAATTCTTTGTGTCGGTGCTTTTCTCGCACTTTTTTCTTTCGATGAAAGTATGGTGGAAGGTATAATTGTCATTAATGATAAAAACGTTCCCGCGCTGGGTGACGGACGGTTTATTTATTTGGGTCTGATATCACTTTTGATTTTATTTATTACAGTCAAATTCTTCAGGAAATATCGGAATTTTTCTAAAGTAGAGAAACTCAAGGCGGAATATTTTTTTATTGGATTTGTTATTTTTATAGCCATAAACTTTGTTTTTAATATAGCTATTCCTGTATTGCAGGGGAATGCTCAATATTCTTGTCTGGGAAATCATGCGGCAATATTTTTTTTGGTTTTGACTGCTTATGCAATCGTCAAGCGTGAACTTATGGATATAGAGACTCTGCTTGCACAGATGTTGGTTGTAATTATTTCTTTTTTACTCTTTCTGGATATAATCTTTTTTTCAAATAGTTCCAGTATCCAAGTGATAAAAATCGGCATCTTGCTGATATTTATTTTTTTAGGTAAGAAATTAGTAAAAAGTGTAAAGTCGGAAATCGAAGCGAAAGAAAAAATACAGAAGGTGAATTCCAGTCTAAAGGAGAGAAATCAAGACCTTCACACTCTGTTCGAGACGAGCAATCGAGTGAGCCAAAGCCTTGATTCCAAAAAGATTTCACAGGACGTTGTGGATAGCATACCTAAAGATTTGAAATATTTGGGTTATGCGTTCGGTGTAATCGCGCTTTATGATAAAGAAAAGGATTGTCTATGCGTATATGCAGTTACAGATTCTGCATTGATGCGTAAGATGGAGGAAGAGACCCAGATTTCCATCAGCCAATTCCGCAAACACTTGTCTACGCATAATAATCTTATAATCCGTACTATTAAAGATAAGAAGACTTACGTCGGCGACAATCTGGAGGATTTTTTTAGCGGTCTCATAGAAAAGGAAAAAAATGAGGAGATGCAGAAGATTTTGAAAGTGGGATCTTTTGTTTCGGTTCCTCTTTTTTCGTCCAGACGGGCGATAGGTGCTATTATTTTCGCTAATGAGAAGCAGGTCGGTTCTATCACGGAAAGGAGCAAGGATATTATTTGCGCCTTTGCGTCTCACATCGGATCCTCTATTGAAAACGCGCAGCTTTACGAGAAGACTAACTCTCAGATGAAGGAAAAAGCACATCTTAACATAAGCTTACGTAAAGCGAATATTAAACTCAATGAGCTTTTGGAAATGAAGAATGAATTTTTACACATAACCTCTCATCAACTCAGGACTCCGATGACCGCCATCCGTGGAATGATTTCAATGTGGATCGAGGGAGACTTTGATAAGATGCCCAAGAAGAGAAAGGGTGAGATGCTAAGTAGGATTTATGCCAGCGCGGAACGTCTCAATAATATCACTAACGATATGCTGGATGCATTGGAGTTTGAAGGTGGTGTTACGCAGATAACTTTCCAAAAGGTTAACGTAGTGGAAATTATTAATGGCATGATAGAGACATTGAAATCGGAATATGATAAGAGGGGTTTATACCTGAGGCTCAGTGCTGTCAAGGAAGAGATTCCGGAAGTGGAGGGTGAGGCAAATTATTTGGGGCAGGTGTTTATGAATCTCATCGACAATGCCTGCAAGTATACGCGGAAGGGAGGGGTAAAAATTACTGTGAAAGCCGGCGTCAAATACGTCTACGTTTCTATTAGTGATACTGGTATCGGTATAGATCGGGAAGATAAAGGGAAAATTTTCGATAAATTTACTCGAGGTAAGAACGCTATGACGGAAAACGCTTCGGGGAGCGGCTTAGGTCTTTTTGTTGTTAAAAAGATCCTTGATGAGCATAACGGTAAAATAGCGATAAAAAGCAATGGTGTGAGGAAGGGGACGACCTTTGAAGTTTCTCTTCTTATAAAGCAAAAATAATATTATGGGATTCGTTGGAGGAATGAAGTGGGTATTAAAAACAATTTTGAGAATAAATTTAAGCTCAAGTCAATTCCTTTAATTTCCGATATTGCAACGGCGAACGTGATGGAACAATTGTCGGACAAATCTTTGCAAATCGGAAATGATTTTGAGGGAAAAATAGCTAGTGGGGAATAACTTTATATTAAATATAGAAACTCAGCTGTGGATAGCCGAGTTTTTTGATATGTTTTTGCGGTAAATATGGCTATATAGAGCCAATAAATGGCTATTTCTGACTTTGGGGAGATAGTATTGGCAAATGTCTTGAAGTGGTGTATAATGGAGTTACAGGTGGTAAAAGTGGATGAAAGTGGGGAAAACCTGGATAAATTGTGGATAACTCAAACAAATGTTCATCGGGGAATACAATCACAACTTGGATGAGAAGGGAAGATTGGCCATACCGGTCAAGTTTCGCGATGAACTAAAAGGCGGTGCGGTAGTGACTAAAGGTCTTGATGGTTGTTTGTTTATGTATCCGATGAACGAATGGAAGGTTTTGGCGGATAAACTCAGTCAATTGCCTATCAGCCAGGCGAATACCCGGGCTTTTGCGAGATTGATGCTTGCCGGCGCCATGGATGTTTCTTTGGATAAGCAGGGAAGGATTATGATTCCTGATTATCTAAGGAAATATATCAATCTATCTAAGAAGGTTATAATCAATGGGCTTTATAACCGCTTGGAAATCTGGGACGAAGACGGTTGGGATGAGTACAAAAAGAAGACTGAAGCTGACAGTGGGACAATCGCTGAGCAGTTGGGCGGAATCGGGATTTAAAAATAATCAAATACTTTAAGCTGTTAAAATACAGGTCATTACTCTCTCTCATCCCGACCTCTTTCCTAATGGGAGAAGGGGGGGCTGGTATCCGCAATGATGAAACAGTAAAAACGAATTTAATTTGGCATAAATCTAATAAATATATAAATGTCCTATTCTCATATTCCAGTTTTACTAAATGAGGTATTGCAATTCCTCGATCCCCAGCCGGGAGAGAATTTGATTGATGGTACGGTAGGCGGTGGTGGACATAGCAAGGCGATTCTGGAAAAGACTGGTCCGGATGGAAAGCTATTGGGAATTGATATGGATGCGGAGGCGATTGAAGCTTGCCGGATGAATCTCGACAAATTTGAGAATAGAATAATCTTGGAAAGAGACAATTACTTGGATTTTAAAAGGCTGAAGGAAAAGAACGATTTTGAGTCACTGGATCTTTTCTTTCTTGATTTGGGAATATCTTCCAAGCAATTGGACGATGAGATGCTCGGAATTTCGTTTTTGAAGAATTCGCCGTTGGATATGCGTTTGGGCGGAGAGGAGATTACCGGCGGGGTAAGCGCGGAGAAGATACTCAATAGTTACAGTGAAGAAAAGATTTTCGATATAATAAAAAATTACGGCGAAGAGAGATATGCAAAGCTCATTGCCAGAGAAATAGTCAAGGTAAGGAAAGAAAAAAGGATTGAAAGCACGAAAGAACTCGTGGATATCATCAGTGATTCGGTGCCGGGGAAATACAAGCATGGCAGGATCCATTTCGCTACGCGCACTTTCCAGGCGCTGCGTATCGCGGTAAATGCTGAGCTGATCAACTTGGAGAAAGTCTTGCCGCAGATACTTGAGGAGATGGAAGTCGGTGGACGGATCGGAATCATCTCTTTCCATTCGCTGGAAGACCGGATTGTGAAGAGATTCTTTGCTACCGAGTCTCGGGACTGCATCTGCGGACCGGAAGTTCCCGTTTGTGTTTGTGGGCATCAGAAGAGACTGCAGCTTCTTACAAAAAAACCGGCCAGAGCGTCGTTGGAAGAGATGGAAAGAAATCCCCGAGCCCGGAGCGCCAAGCTCAGAGTTGCAAAAAAAATAATCTAAACAATAACAAAGATAAATAAGATGGCAAAGTTAAGAAGCCGAAGCTCACGCTTTGAAAAAAAGAAAATCGTATTTGCAAGTGCGAAAAGAAAGACGGTATCCCAAAAGTTGAGGGACAGCGAATCTTTTCTTACTATTTTATCGATTTTTTGTTTGACTATAATCGGCGTTTCTTATATTTTCCAAACCAACAGTATGGCAACATCGGGATATGAGGTAGAAGAATATCAAAATCGGCTGGATGCTCTTCGCAATGATAATCAGAATATGAAAAATGAGGAGGCAGAACTGCGTTCTATCAAGAACTTGGAGGATGAGAAGGGCAGGCTTTGCGAGGTGGACTCTTCGGAAATTGATTATGTGACTTATACAGATACGGCGGTTGCCATGAGACGATAGATATAATTAATATTTGGGGGCTCTGCAAGATATGAAAGCGAAAAGAAAAGCAAAAAAAGTAAGTGGGTCAGACTCGCGGATGCAGTTCTTAATCACTGCGATTTTTTTGTTATTTGCTCTAATTTTTTTGAGGTTGTGTCAATTGCAGGTCTTCAAGCACGGATTTTACAGCGCTCTTGCCCAGGGACAGCATGAACTATATACCAAGATCATTCCGCAGCGGGGCGAAATTTTTCTCAGTGACAATTCTTCCGGTGGGGTCTATTCAGTAGCGGTCAATAAGGAGTTGCATCTGGTGTATGCGGTGCCAAGAAGTATTAAGGAGAAAGACCGCACGGAAGTGGCCAGGAAATTGTCTTTGCAATTGGAAATCAGCTATGACGAGGTGTTGGCAAAAATCAGCAAGCCTGACGACCCCTATGAAGTACTGAAAAATAAGGTGGATGATGAAGTGGCGGCGTTCATCGAGCAGGACGATTTTGACGGCATCGGCATCGCACCTGAGACATTTCGTTTCTATCCGGGGGGAGAACTGGCGGCTAATGTAGTGGGTTTCGTAGGATATAGCGGGCACGAGAGAAAGGGGCAGTATGGGATAGAAGGATCTTGCGACGATAGATTGGAAGGAAGGTCGGGGTTTTTGGAACAGGAGAAAGATGCATTCGGAAGCTGGATATCTTTCGGGAACAAGAGCATGGAGTCAGCGGTGAATGGAGAAGATGTGATCTTGACCCTGGATTACACCGTGCAGTATCTGGTGGAGAAAAAATTGAAAGAGGCAGTGGAAGAATATGGCGCCGAGGGCGGATCAATCATTATAATGAATCCGGCAACGGGCGAAATTGTGGCGATGGCAGACTATCCGACCTATGACCTCAATAAATATTCCGAAGTGGAAGACATGAGTATCTATCTCAATTCCGCCGTGCAAGACGTGTATGAGCCGGGGTCGGTGGAAAAAGTGATTACGATGGCAATCGGTATCGATACGGGCAAAGTAAGCCCCAGCACAACTTATACCGACACGGGGGTGGAAAAAATCGACAGTTGGAGTATTCACAATTCGGATATGAAAGCCAATGGGTTACAGACGATGGTGGGAGTTTTGGAAAAGTCGCTCAATACCGGAACTATTTTTGTAGAGAAACAAGTCGGTAAAAAAGATTTTTATAATTATTTGAAAAAATTCGGATTAGATGCTCCAACGGGCATCGAGATCAGAGGGGAGTCTGCAGGTAATCTTTCCAATCTTGAGACTGATAAGGATATCAATTACGCTACGGCTTCTTTCGGACAGGGTATATCAGTGACGCCGATTGGAATGCTTACGGCGGTCTCCGCGCTAGCCAACGATGGCAAACTGATGAAACCATATATCATCGATAGTTACGTCGATGCGGACGGTAATGCTACGAAAACGGAATCACAAGTAGTAAGACAAGTAGTGACGCCGAGAACAGCCAATCTGGTTTCGGCGATGATGGTCAGCGTGGTGGAAAACGGACACGCCAAGGGGGCACAAATCCCTGGCTATAAGATTGCCGGAAAGACCGGGACGGCTCAGATTCCGAGTAAGGATAAAAAAGGATATGAAGCAGATAAGACAATACATACTTTTGTAGGGTTCGGGCCGATGCCTAATCCGAAGTTTTCCATTTTGGTTAAATTGGATGCGCCGAAAGCGTTGTATGCCGAGAGTACCAGTGTGAAGGTTTTTCACGCAATATCGAAGGAACTTGTGCAATATTACCATCTCGCTCCGACAGAGGATACTGAATAGAGTGATTAGAAAAATAACATCAGCAAGATATGCCAAAAACGGTCACTAAAATATTAGATATACTTTCGACAAGAATCGTTGAAAAGTACAAGCCGGTGATTATCGGGGTTTTTGATGATGGGGATGACGGCGCGGCCGCCTCTATGATAAAAGAAGTCTTGGAAAAGCGATACGATGTCCGCTTGAGCGGTAAGATTTCCGATTTGGATACAGAGATTCCTCTGGCTATCATCGGGACAGACCAGGAGGCTGCTTCGGTGAATGCAAATGTTTTGGCGAAAGGTATCGGGCTCGCTCTCAAAAAAGGCAGCTCTTATCCGAATGTGGTGGTTTTGCGGATCGAGGCGCGACGTTCGAGTGATATAAAGAAGATGTTAGAAAACGTACGGCCGGATATAATAGTTTTTGCAGCGGGAGAAAAGGAACTAGAAGCTGAAAAGACAAAACGCAAAGCGCGTGAGAAAACGTTGCTTTTCCGTTCGCTCAAGAAGAATGATTATGCCATCTTTAGTGCGGATGATGCGGTCCTGAAGGAGATGGCGGACAAGTCCCGATGCTCGAAGCTGACTTTCGGTTTTGGCGAAGGAGCAAATGTGCAAGGAAAAATCTTTCAAGGGGGAGAAGGAGAAGAGTCGATGAACGGCAATAAAGGCACGAGTTTCAAAATAACTTATCGCGATACGATAGTTCCGTTCCGTTTTCCTTTAGAAGTAGGTGAAAGGCAAGTATATGCTGCCCTCGCAGCAGCAACGGTCGGACTCCATCTAGGCTCCAACTTGGTAGAAATATCCGAAGCGCTGAGGAGGTGAGGGGAGGTAGATTGGAACGGGCTATTATCTGTCATTGCGAGGAGGTACTCCAAGGTTATCCTCGCGGAGGCGGGGACGGCAATCCCGTGGCTATGCCGAGAAAACGTTATCTATCATTAGGTGAATTATAATAACGGGATTGCCACGTCGCTCCGCTCCTCGCAATGACAGCTTATACTAATTTCTCCCTCTCCTACCGGGAGAGGGTCGGGGTGAGGGGGAATAAAAGTGAAATTATTAAGTCACAGGTTAATTTAGTTTGGCATTAAATACAGCAAGAACAGTCCTTTTGATTCTGTAAGGACTGTCCTTATTCCATCCCTTGCCTTTTTTCTTTTTTATGCTAAAATAACTTTGTTTTACGCCGCCTTCGTCTACCGGTTAGGACATCAGGTTCTCATCCTGAAAATAGGGGTTCGATTCCCCTAGGCGGTACAAGATAAAAGATGCAGGCTGTTGGAGTCTGCTCTTTTGTTGGTTAATCTTGACTTTTTTATATTTTATAGTATTATTGAGTGTTATGCTCAACTTAAGCTGAATCAAGGCGGTAGATGAGTATAAATAGAAATTAAAATAATATAAAAATGAAGGTGTAAGAAATGGGCAAAAAGGAGCTTGACGAGAGGAAGGTATCGATAGTTAAACTTCATAGGTTGGTCTCCTATGGTGAAGTGAGCGAGGGGCATATTGTTGTTCGGACGTCTGAGGAGCAGGGGTTTGTTATAAAATATCTTGACCCTAAAGGGTTTCACTGGGGGCCTATGATGGAATGGGAACCGATAACTTATGAAGAATTTATTGATATGGTTATCCCATATATGACGGTAGAAGATGCTATCGGAGGATGGTTTTTCAACTGGCTGACTGTTCCAGAAGATTATCGCCTTAAAATCCAGGAAATTTTGCAACTTCCCATATCAGATAAGGAATATGCGGAAGTTGATGAAATAATCCGGAAAAACAGGAAAGATACCATAAAAAATTGGATCCAACTAATAGAACTGCGGATAGAAAAAGATAATTTTAATTTGGCAAGGAATTATCTAGAAAAAGTAAACTTTATTTATTCTGCTATGGGCAATAATTCTGAAATATCCAGGAGAATAAGGGGAATTGAAGCTAAATTGGCCGAAATAAACAAGAAAAATATAGCAGCAGAGGAACGTTCGGATGTTTAACTTAAAAACATTCCTCTGCAAGATTTTTTCCAAGTTCATGGTCTCTCGTGGGTTTAGAAAAGAAAATGACGGTTCATACAGGACTGTTTTTTTATCTATTCATGGTATATAATTAGCTTATTATCTTTTAAACCGATACTTTTTCAATTCAATCAATGAATCGTTACTATTATGAAATTTGCAATCTTAGCAGACATACATTTGGGGCCGGAAGGTTATTTTAAGGGTATTTTGCGGAAAGTGAATAAGAATGTAAAAATTTATTTAGATGATTTTATCGAGGAGATGAATAGCGATGTAAAGCCGGAATTTGTGGTGGTATTGGGTGATTTAGTCGAAGACGATAATAAAAAGAATGATAAGGATAACGTCGTCTACATTATAAAATTATTAAAAAAATTAGAATGCCCCGTTTATTATGTTGCCGGAAACCACGATCTAAAAAATATCTCTGAAAGTGAACTGATGGGGCTATTTAGTCAAAAGAGTCTGTATTATTCATTTGATTCCGGCAATCTTCATTTTATTGTTTTGTTTTCGAAAGCTACCGAAGAAGAGGGCATTTTGATAACCGATGAGCAAAAAATATGGCTGGGTGAAGATTTAACTAAAACGGATAAAAGATGTGTTATTTTTGTTCATCATGGATTGGCGGATCAGAATTTAAAGGGAAATCCTTGGTTTGAGGGAAGGCCGGAATTTTGCCTTGTTGAAAACAGAAAAGAAATCAGAGATATTTTCGAGCAATCAAATAAAGTTTTAGCTGTTTTTAATGGTCACTTGCATTGGGATAGGCAGGATATACATAATTCAATTCCTTATTTTACAATCCAGTCATTAACCGAGAACGAAGAAAATAAGGGAATCGCAAGTGAAGCTTATGCCATTGTCAGTATTATTAATGATAAAGTCGATGTTGAAATAAGAGGAAATTATTCAAAAGGTTTCCATCTTCTAGCTTACAATAAAAGGCTGCATAAAGATTCATAAATTCATCTTGAAATCAATTTTTTGTTTTAGGTTAAGTTTTTAGCTACCGTATGGTAATATTATTTCAAATATGTTAATATTACAGCAAAGAAACATATTCCTTGATATGTGCAAAATAATTAACAGTATGATCTAAAAATGGATATTTTTGATAAGAATACTGATAGTGAAAAAGCAAAAGTTTTTATTAAGGAGCATAAAAGATTTATTATCGATAAGTTTGCCAGTCTTGAAAAATATCCTCCGAGAGAGCATCCGTTTTCTATGTTTATGGCTGGTTCGCCTGGAGCAGGAAAAACGGAATTTTCGAAGGCATTATTTGAATCATCTGACTTTCTTGAATCAACCGAGTTTCCTATCTATGCCGTAAGAATAGATGCTGATGAAATAAAAGATATTATCCCGCAATATAATGGTGGCAATTCTGACGTGGTGCAAGGCGCTTCCTCTTTGGGCGTTGAGAAGCTGTATGATTCTGTTCTAAAAATAAGCAGAATGTAATTGTCGATGGTACTTTTGCAAATTACGCTGTGGCTTGTAGAAATATAAGTAGATCATTAGATAAGGGGCGTGAAGTGGGTATATTTTATATATATCAAGACCCTATAGTGGCTTGGGGCTTTACTAAGAAAAGAGAGGAGCTGGAGGGAAGGCATATCTCACAAGAAGTTTTTATTCGATCATTTTTTGCCGCGAAGGATAATGTTAATAAAATCAAATCTGAATTTAAAAAAGACGTAAAAGTTTATTTGATTAAGAAAGATCGTATTGATAATAGCATAATAGAGAAGTTCTGGATTAATGTTGACAATATTGACAATTATATAAAACAGGAATATAATATTAATTCATTAAGATCAAAATTATGATATACAAAATAAACAAATTATTGGGCAAGAAGCCTAAAGAATCAAAAGCAGATTTTTTCAAGTTATCCTCGGGTAAGCAAAAAGATATCATAAAAAAGGCTATAAGGATGTCGAACAAAGAACAGTATAATTTGATCAAAGAGCACAAAAGGAAGTTCAGCAATTGAGATATTAAGTAAAATAGACCTTAGCGGTCTATTTTATTTATGAACATTATTATTTCTCTATTGTTTCTAAGCATAGTTTATCGATCTCTCTGCCTGTTTTTTTGTGATTAATTGTTTTGTTAATTGTTTTGTTTGACCATAAAGGCTTTAGATGTTAATCTTAACCTAGAGAACTATATATATTCTATGCAGGATTCATCCGTTGAGGAAATTAAGTCAAAACTGAATATTGAGGAAGTCGTTGGACAGTATTTACAGCTTTCACGGGCGGGGAGGAACCTGAAAGCTTGCTGTCCTTTTCATAACGAGAAGACCCCCTCTTTTATCGTGAGTCCAGAAAGGCAATCCTGGCACTGTTTTGGCTGTGGTGAAGGCGGGGATATTTTTTCTTTCGTGATGAAGATGGACGGAGTAGAATTCGTGGATGCATTGAAGACGCTGGCGGACAAGGCAGGAGTGCAGCTCAAGAAGATGGATTACAAAGATAAGGGTGAGAAGGGCAATATCTTGGAGGTGGTTGAGGCGGCGAAGAAATTCTATCGGGGATGTCTCAAAATAAAAAGCGGAGTGAAGGCGTATGAATATTTGAGGGGGCGCGGGATCAGCGACGAGATGATTGAGGTGTTCGAGCTTGGATATGCGCCGGATTCGTGGAGTTTGCTCAGTGAGTACCTGCAGAAAAAAGGTTTCAAGGAAAAAGATATTTTTGCGGCGGGGATGACGGTGCAGAAGGATAAAGGGGGATTTTATGACCGATTCCGTGGGCGGATAATGTTTCCTATCGATAATATCGCCGGACAGACGGCTGGGTTCAGTTCGCGTATTATGCCCGGGGGCGACGAGAGCAGTGCCAAGTATATTAACACGCCCGAGACTTTGGTATATAATAAGGGGAGAATTTTGTATGGGCTTGATAAGTCCAAAATATTCATACGGCAGAAGGACCAATGCGTGATGGTCGAGGGCAATGTCGATGTGATTGCTTCATTTCAAGCCGGAGTGAATAATGTGGTGGCGACGTCGGGGACGGCGCTGACTGTCGATCAGCTTCGGATTATCAAACGCTACACGAATAATATCGTCTTTTCTTTCGATATGGACAGTGCGGGGGTGAAGGCGGCATCTCGTGGAATCGAGATGGCACTGGCAGAGGGGATGAACGTCAGCGTAATCCGTGTGCCAGAGGGGAAAGATCCGGCGGACTGTGTGAAGAGCGATCCACAAGTCTGGGTGGAAGCCGCCGCAAATCCGATCAAGGTGATGGATTTTTATTTTGAGAGCGCACTGGATGAAAATAACGATTGGCGCGATGTTGAAAATAAAAAAAATATTGCTAAGAATCTTTTGCGAATTATTTCTATAATATCTAACAATATCGAACGGAGTTATTATTTAAATAAGCTTTCCTTCGCAATTGGCGAAATTGGTATTAGCGAGAAAGATCTTTGGGGTACAATGCTAGCTGTTGAGAAGGAACAGAAACCCGCGAGGAACAATGATGCTTATCAGAGCAATAAGGCTTCGGTGGCAAAACCGGACCGTGAATACAAGCTGCAGGAAAAGCTTTTGGGTTTTGTAGCGGTAGATTTGAGTAATTTTGGTGCGAAGTTTGAGGGGCTGGATGAACTTTTTGAGAATAAAGATTTTTTAGATATATACAAAGAGATCGAAGATTGCTATAAAAGCAGGAAGTCGCTACTGAAAGAAGATTTGGAACAAATAAAACAAAAGTTGGAAGACAAGGATTCTTCCCACGTCGGTTCCCAAAATCTTGCTTCGGTATTGGATACTGCCATTTTTAGTGTCGAGTCTCATTCGGACGAGGATGAATTTGATATCGTTTCCGAGGCTGAGAAATGCATCGTTAATTTGCGCGAAATCATCTTGAGAAGGAAAATAAAAAAGATCGAGATGGAGATAAAATCGGCAGATACAAGCAATAATGCAGAGCTTCTTGAGAAACTGTCAAAGGAATATATGCGTCTGTTGGGCGAGATCGACAGGACAGATTTTTGATGCAGGGGACTTTATTTTATTTTTTACAAAAATAATATGAGCGCGGCAATTAAAAATAAAAAAACTCAAAAAGTCGTGAAGGCGGTTAAGAAAGTTGTGAAGAAGAAAACGCAAGTGCCGAAGAGGGCGGCTAAGACGGTTAAGGCTGCAAAAAAGGATGGAAAAGTTAATAAAGTAAAAAAAATAAAAGTGAAGATTGTAAAAAAGCCGGCTAAGGCCGTAACGGCGAAGAAAAAGGCACCGGTAAAAGCGAAAGCGGCCAAGACGGTGGCGAAGAAACCGGCGGTGAAGAAAGTGGTGGGGAAAGCGAAGCCGACTGTGGCATCCGGCAAACAGGAGAAGAAGAAAGGGGCAGTTGTCGCTAAGCCCAAGATAAAAGAGGAGAAGAAAAAAGTCGAGAAGCCGACGGGAGAAAAGGCCAGAGAGATAGACAAAGTTGTTACTGGCATTACAGATACCGACGATGCGAAACTATTGGAACTGATTGCTCGAGGGAAATCGAAAGGTTTCGTGACGGAGCAGGAAATCATCCATATGTTCCCCGATGTTGAAGAAGATATCGAGGGGCTGGAAGAGGTGTATGATGAGCTGGAGAAGCATAATATCAAAGTCGAGGATTCGGTGGATATCATCAATCTGGCGGAGGAGGGCGAGGACGACAGCAAGAAGACCAAAAAGGAAGTGGAGGTGGATATGAAGAACCTGTCGCTGGACAATATTTCCAATGACTCGGTGCAGATGTATCTGCGCGAAATCGGGCGCGTGCCACTCTTGACCGGCGAGGAAGAAGTTATGCTGGCTAAGAGGAAAGAAAAAGGAGATGTGGCGGCCAAACAGCAACTGGCGGAGGCCAACTTGCGGTTGGTGGTCAGTATCGCCAAGAAATATGTGGGCAGGAGTTCCAACTTGAGCCTACTGGATCTTATCCAGGAGGGTAATATCGGACTTTTCCGTGCGGTGGAGAAATTTGATTACAAGAAGGGATATAAATTTTCCACTTATGCGACCTGGTGGATCCGTCAGGCAATCACACGCGCCATCGCGGACCAGTCGCGGACAATCCGTATTCCGGTGCATATGGTGGAAACTATCAACAAGTTCTCGCAGATTGTGAGACGATTGGTGCAGGATTTGGGACGCGAGCCGCTGCCGGAGGAGATTGCTTCTGAAATGGAGATAGAGGTGGAGAAGGTGCGGCACATCATGAAAATCTCGCAAGATACCATTTCTTTGGAAACCTCAATCGGGGAGGATGATGACGAGAGTACACTCCGGGATTTCATTGAGGATACGGAAACAGTATTGCCTTCGCAGATGGCAGGAAGACAGCTACTCAAGGAGTATGTGCGAGAAATCCTAGTGGAGCTATCGCCGAGGGAGCAGAAGATTCTCAAAATGCGGTTCGGCCTGGAAGACGGTGTAACACATACCTTGGAAGAAATCGGACAGGAATTCGGGGTAACTCGAGAACGTATCCGCCAGATCGAGGCCAAGGCCCTGGAGCGCATCCGCAAGCACAAGAGTGCTAAGAAATTGATGGATTACTAGTTTTTAGCAATAGGAGTGGGTATTGCAATGGCGGGAGCGGGTATTTACCCGCTCCTTTTGGTTTGATTTCACAGAAAGCAAAATTTATTTAGAGAACCCTTATTATACGTTAATTTAGGTAGAGTATTACTTTGTATAGAGGGTTTTTGAAATTTCAAACCTAAGGGAGCAGGTAAATACCTGCTCCCGCAACACCCCCTTCCGATATAAGCTGAATATCAGCGCATCCTTCTTGACGTAAATATAAAAAACGTTATACTTAGGTTTGTAGTGGTAATCTACTACATTTTTGTTTCATTCCGCGATAGCTCAGTGGTAGAGCAGTTGGCTGTTAACCAATTGGTCGGGGGTCCGAATCCCTCTCGCGGAGCCCCTTTGGATAATCGCTTAGGAAAGCGATTATTTTTTTATATCCTAGTAAAAGTTCGGACCTTATTTATATGTATGTGCGGTGAAGCTGAAAAATGCATTGGCTAAGTGGCATTGACAAAAGACAGAAGGATACCTATACTCTTAGTTATGAAAGAATAAAAATTAAACAGGGAAGAATCCTTGCAAGGAGAGAGTGTATTCCTGATGCAATCTCCAAACTTAAATTTTTAACCTTTACGTAAAAATGATCAATCTCAACATAGATGTAAGAGAACAAAAAGAAAACGAATGTTTACCAGCTTGCTTGAAGGCTGTTTTTAGTCATTTTAAAGTTGATGTTTCAGAAGAAGAAATTATAGAAACGATTTCTAGAGAATCTTTCAAATTCTATGATTGGGACTTTAATGCAGGAAAAATGGCAATGGAGAAAGGACTAAAATCCGAGATCTATACGAACGTGAGTCAAATCTTTGATCCTTCATGGGTTAACCTATCATCAAACGCCCTTATTAGCAAAATAGAAGAAGAGTTAAAGTTCTTCAAGTTTAGGAATGAAAATTTTGAAAAAGATCCAGATCTTATGACTTTTATGTGTCCGAACAAAGAAGTAGCTGAAAGATTGGTCAAAGAAGCAGAGGCGATAATAGAATTTTTAAAATTAGGAGGAGTTGTTAATTTTGATACTATCTCTAAAGAGTTGATTGAACAAAAACTAAAGGCTAATGTTCCTGTAATTATTTCTCATAATCCAACGCTTCTACATAGAATGAAAAGATTCAGTAACGGTGAGTTTAATGACATAGAAGGTAGCTCTTGGGGGCACGCGGCAATCATTTCCGGGGAAGATAATGGTATCTTTTTGATTAGCGATCCAGATGGTATTTTTTATGAAAAGAAGCTTGTGTATGAAGCTAATAAAGATTTAGTTTTAGAAAGCATCTTAAGATACAATGGTCAGTTATTGGTTATCAGTAGATAATCGGTCGCGGTAGATGATATATTTTAGAGAGCTCTTCAAGGAGCTTTTTTAATTTTTTTAATTTTCTAAGTTTGGCAACCCTTGCTTTTTCGAGAGTTTTGATGCACAATGTGGTAGTTTACTATTTATTAGTAATAGGAGGGCAGAATGATGAACATTGACAATTCATACCTATATTTAACCTGTGGGGGATATCCCAAAGATAATGAAACATGGGTTTTCTTTACCTCGGTTGGAGAGGTTGAAATAAAAAATGCTAACAGTCTTATTACCAGGCTCCTTCCTTTGTGCAATGGTAATAAACAAAAGAGGGAGATTATAAAGCGTATGGAACATTACCTGGAAGAAGGCACTGATTTGGATGCCTTTATAGCAGATTTATTTGATATGGGAATATTGTCCGATAAATTTAGTGTCTATAAGGCATGGAAGTCCTATGGAGAAAACCCTATGATTTTTTTTGAGGAGATATCTTCTCAACAAGCCTGCAGGTTAATAAAGAAAGAGCTTCCAAGGGATGAAACGATTGAAAAAATAAAAACAAACACTCCCGATTTTTATATGAAGGGAATATTAAATAAGAGGTGTTCTACGAGAGAGTTCGCGCAAGAAGGCGTATTAAAAATAGAAGATATTGCAGGACTTTTTTGGTCTGCTTATGGAGTTCAGGAAGAACGAGAAAAGATATGGAGGTATGGAAAGGAAAAGACCTATACGGTACCTTCAGGAGGAGGATTATATCCTTTGGTTTTGTATCTTATAGAGCTAAAAGACACTCAGGAGCTTACTCGTGGAGTTTATCGATGGAATGGTCAAGCACTGTCTTTTGAGAAGCTGAAAAAGCAAGGATGTCTGGATAATCTTGAAAGCATGGTCACGGGAATTGATTCCCTGGAGAAAGCTACTGGAATTATTGTAGTTGCAGCGGACTATGGTCGGAGTGCAGTAAAGTACTCCAACAAGGCATATCCTCTTATCCTTTTAGAAGCAGGACATGCGATGCAAAATGCATATCTTTATTGTGCAGAAAAAAACATCGGCTTCGTGGAACTGTCGGGCTTTGAGCAGAAAGATTTATCGGATACACTAAAGCTGAATAAAAAATTAGATCCAGTAGTTTTAGGAGTTTTCGGAGTTAAAAAGGAGGATTGATAAAATAATTACTTTGAACAAGGAAGCAGACCTCTTTATCTTTTCAGA